>CAZWYE010000080.1:0-7074 GCA_964637895.1 uncultured Campylobacter sp.
TTAAATTTTAAATTTCAAGCGGCACATTCTAAGCACAAATTTGTAAATCCCCCCCCCCCAATGCTGTTTAGGTAAGATTTTTTCGCAAGAGCAAAGCGGTTTTTGTTTGTATTTGTGTGGATATTTTTGTAGATAAATTCCATTCTTTCATAAGCATTAAATTTTTCTAAGCTTTCATCTATGAATTTTGGCATTATAAAATCTTTTTTAGAATAGCGAAATTTAAATCTCTCGCCCTGCATTTTTTGAAATTTGTAAGTAGTATTTTTATCCCAGTTATGAACGCATTCGTTTAGCCAAAAGATATTTTGCCTAAGCTCTTTGCAAGGAATTCCAGCGTTTATAGTGTTAGAATAAAGAGCACTAGAACTCACCAAACTTTTCGCACCAATAATACTTCCAGAGGCTACAAAAGCACCTTTTACAAAGCCTACTTCTTGTCCGCACCAGCAGTGATCTCCTATGAAAATGCTTTTAGTTGGATTGATTCTTTTGCAAGTTTTGCTATCATAAATCAAATGCGGATCAGCCATACGAAACCAAAGATCAAAAGAAAATAAATTTTCATTTCCTATAAAAATATGCTTTCTTTCCGAAAGTAGAAATGAGCTTTTCTTGCTACCTCCGGGATTGAAATAATTTTTATGTCCTATGTAACACACGCTATCTTTATGAGTGCAAATGCTAAGATTATTTAGCAGTGAATTTCCTACAAAAACTAGAGAATTATCGCCTAAAAAAGCTATGTTTGTATTTTTAAGTCTTGCGTTTTTGTCTAAAAAAAGTATGTTATTTTTGCCTTTGAAAATTATATTTGAGTTTTCTTTAAGCTCGTTAAAATTCCCATAATGCCAAATTTCATTTCCCTTTTCATCTCTAATCACACTAGCATTTTGCATAAATTCTCCAAATTAAAAATTTAAAACAATTATACACTAATTCATCAAAATTTAAACGCATTTTGCTATAATCTTGCGAAAACAAAAGGACAGCACCGTGAAAAATGAGTTAAAAAGACTGAAAAATCACTTATCTTATAGGTTGGGTTGTGAGCTTTTGAGATTCAGTCAAAACGAACTTTCTTTTGCAAAACTTGGCTTCAATTTCCTTAAAATTTTCCTCTCTCACAAAAGAAGGCAGGGTTTTTCTAAAAAAATGACGCAGGTTTTCCCACAACTTAAAGATAAGTTTGAAGAAAGTCCCGCCTCTTTAGTTTTTAAACAAAGTTTTCAGTACAGAAGTGGCTCTGCATTCCTTGCGAGTCTGAAACGGGGGGGGGGTATTAAGTTTTTAAGACAAGACCTTCAAAGGCTTAAAAATGAATGTGAAAAATTCGAGGAGTTTAAAGAAAATCTAGCTTATTTTGACATAATTTTGGAAAAGCTTGATTTTTTAAGTGTTAAAAAACTCATAGAGAAACACAAGGACTTATCGCAAATTCTAGAGCTTTTAAGAAAAAATAACAATTCTTATTTTAATATAAACTGTATCGATGAGCTTATTAAACGCAAGAATGAAGTTTTAGAATGGATTTTAAGTGCCGAGTTTAAGCAAAAATACGAAAATCACCCAGCACCGCCCTTGCTTAAGAGTTTCAGCTATGAAAAAATCGATGCAAAAAGTGCTTACAAGCTCAACCTACCCTTGCCGCAAAACTACAAAAGCATTAGCGTGATTTTTGGCTTGAGTGGGCATTTTGCCTTTGTGAGATTTTTAAAGCGTATGGGGATTCGCTCTAAAAACACTTCTTTTGACGATGAGCTTAGCCTTTCATCTCATTCCATTCCTCTTGATGAGGTTTATGAGGAGCTCTATGAATGCTTAAAAAATGAAAGTCTTGATACTATATTTTATCTCACCTGGATAGAGGATAATAAAGAAAGGCTTAAATTTTTGTCGCTTTTAAATGCTAAGGTTCCTGTTGTTGTGCTTGTTAGAGATCCTATTTCTAGGCTCAAAACTGGAGTCAATCACGGCTTTTTTAAAAACTGCGAAAAAAATACCATTTACGATATAGATGATGATTTAAGAAAGCTTGTGGATAGGATAGCATTTTATGGGCGTGAGAATTATCCGAATTTAAAAGAACTTGACAATGCTTACAAAGGAAAATCAGCCTTTTGTGGAGATCCTAAAATTTTTACTTACACGAGCACGGTTTCTGCTCTTAATCCCTCTAAAATCCTCTACATAGACACTAAGGATATTATGCCTGAGAATGCATATTTAAACTTAGTCAAACTTGGTGAGGAAATGGGCTTAAAGCTTAAAGAGCTTGATGAAAGAGAAAATTATGGAGCAGGACGCTTTATATATTTATTACCCATTCGTCTTAAAATCACACCCGATTTAATCATACTTGTAAGACATAATTTATTTGAGCTTTCTAGCGAATTTAAGCTTGATATTTCTGCGAAATTAAATCTCAATTTAAGAAATCTAAAAATAGGCTTTTTTATGCAGGAAAAAAGCTTTGAAAAATTATTAAAAAATGATTTTTTACTCCACAAAACCAAGAAAAAATTAAATGCCTATATAGAGCTTCTTGATGAAAAAATTTCAAGCATTAAAGCAGCTTGCGTGAGTGAAAAAGATGTGCTTGAGTATCTTGCATCAAAACCTGATTTGTGTAAGATTTACAAGACTTATTTTGATAAGGAGTTCAAGCATATTAAAGAAAACAGAAAAGACATAGTGCAAAATTGGCAATATTATAATGAATTTGAAAAAATCTGTCAAAACTTAGAACTTTAATTTTGCTAAATTTCATAAGCTATTTTTAGAGTTTTTGCAAATTTATTCTGCTATAATTTCGCAAAACAACAAAAAAGGAAAGCAAAATGCAAAATTATCCTAAAGCTATAGGCGCTTACTCGGTTTTTCGCGAGGCTGGAGGCTTGCTACTTTTTATCTCGGGTCAAATTCCCATAAATCCAGCTACAGCGGAGCTTGTGAGCGATGATTTTAAAGCCCAATGCAAACAAGTTTTTCAAAATATAGCCGCGATTTTAAGCGAAAACGGGCTAGGTTTTGATAGCGTCGTAAAAACGACTTGCTTTTTAAGCGATATTAACGATTTTGCGGCTTTTAACGAAGTTTATGCCGAGTTTTTCACGCCTCCTTACCCAGCAAGATCAGCCCTAGCCGTAAAAGCCCTGCCAAAAAACGCTAAAATCGAAATAGAACTTATAGCTCAAAAATGATTTTTGAAGCTAAAATTTCATTTAGAGCGTGAAATTTTAAAGATTAAGATTGTGAAAATTTGAAACTTTTTAAACGAAAATTTCAAAAATTTAAACGAAATTTTGTAAATGTTTAGGTAGAATATTTTTAGAATTTTAAGAAAAAAGCGTGGAGAATTTAAGCAGAAAAACAGCTTTTTGTTTTAAAAGCTTGTTTGTTTTGCTTTTAAATTTAGCACAAGCTAGAGAATTTTTAGGAGAAAACAATGGCTAAGTTTAGAATTCAATACAGTGCTGGTTTTGGACATTTTACTTACAATCATAAGGGTTTTGGACCTACGATTTATATAGAAGAAGTCGTAGAATTTGACAATGGCAAGGATTATTTTGATTATTTAGATTTTTATTATGCGCATTCAAAGCCCGATGATACCTACTTTCACATAAGTTTTTTAGAGGATAGAGCTTTAAGTGAAAAAGAACTTAAAATTCGTAGTCAATACCGAAAAATAAGAGATGAAAACTGCAAAAAAGCCAAAGAGGACTTCATAAAAAATAATGAGCTTGATGTAGAGCATTTGCCAACGCACGGAGATTAAAAATACACAAATATCTTACTAAGCTCCTAGTTTAAGTTATAGCTAGGAGTTAAATCTCAAACCTTCTTGTAAATACTTTGAAAAATTTATTATTCTTTACTATTTAAAATTCTAAACAGCTCCTCCCATTGTTTAAGTATTATTTCTTTGCTGAATTTCTCTTTCATTTTCTCTTTCGCATTCGCTCCCATTTCTTTTCTTAAATTTTCATCATCCATTAGCAAACGAAGTTTTGATGCATAAGCTTCTAAGTTATTATCCTCAATCAAAAAGCCACTTTTATTATCCTCTATAACATCACTTGGACCCGTGTGAACATCAAAAGCTATGCAAGGTAATGCATAAGAACTCGCTTCTAAAAGAACCATAGGTAAACCCTCAAAATGACTTGTCATAGCGTAAATACTCGCACTTAAATATTCTTTTTCAATTTCTTTTGTAAAAGGTTTTAGTATGATTTTATCTTGCAAATCCTTTTGCTTGATTTTTTCTTGTATTTGTGTCTTTAGTTCGCCCTCCCCCACTATGTGAAGTTTCCATTCTTTATATTTTGCGTCTTTTTGAATCAAATCATAAATTTCAATAAGTCTCTCAAAGCCTTTTTCGCTACTTACGCGTCCTACACTTAGTATTGTTTTTTGCTCATAATCACTAGAGTTTATTGGAATTTGGGGCAAAAAATTAGGTATGAGATAAAATTGTTTTTTGGGATATTTAGCCTCAAATTTAACTCTGTCTTTAGATGCAAGCAAGACTATGGTGCAATAAGGTTCTAAGTCTAAATTATAATAATTTTCATAATTTCCGTGAATGATTTTAATGGTTTTGTGCTTTGCGTAAATTTTTTTAAAAATTTTTGAATGTATATTACAAATAATCAAATCAGGCTTAAATTCTTTTATAACACTCTTAAAAGCCCTTAAGTTTTTAATTTTACCCATAATCCTTGAAAACTCTCTAAAAATCTTGGAAATTTTATTTTTAGGCTTACAAAAAGCTATGTGTTTGCCACTAAATTTTAGAGAAATATTTTCATTTATAATAAATGGCAAATCCTCAGTTTTAGGAGCTAAGTTAAAAATACAAAGCTTATGCCCCCCCCATTTTCACTTAGAGCGTTTGTAAGGTTGCTTAAAACCCTCTCAACCCCGCCAAAAACGCTAATATCATTAGCCACAAAAAGAATTTTCATCATTTTCCTTAAAAATAACATAAATGGTTATTTTACTTTAGAAAAAATAAAACTATTATAAAGGTTTTGAAAATAGATAAGCCTTTTAAAAGCATACTTAGAAAAATGAAAAATAATTTAAATTTAAATGCTATAATTGCTTTTAAAATCTCAACTTTTAAGGAAAAACTTGAAAAGACTTGATAAAAAAGAAGCACTAAATTTGCTTAAAAACTACTCTTTAGCCGAACTTGGCGAGAAAGCTTACGCAAAAAAGCTTGAGCTTCACCCGGATAAACTTACAAGTTTTGTAGTCGATAGGAATATTAATTACACGAATGTTTGCTGTATAGATTGTGATTTTTGTGCTTTTTACCGCCATCATAAAGAAAAAGACGCTTATATTTTAAGCTTTGAGGAGCTTGGAAAAAAGATTGAAGAGCTTGAGAATATAGGCGGAACGCAAATTCTCTTTCAAGGTGGGGTTCATCCTAAGCTTAAGATAGAATGGTATGAGGACTTGGTTGCTTGGATTAAAAAACATTATCCAAATATCACTATACACGGCTTTTCTGCGGTTGAAATCGCTTATATCGCAAAGGCTTCTAAAATTCCCATAAACGAGGTTTTGCAAAGGCTTAAAGACAAGGGGCTTTTTTCCATTCCAGGAGCCGGTGCTGAAGTGCTAAGCGATAGGGTTAGAAAGCTCATAGCTCCAAATAAATGCGATACGCAAACTTGGCTTAAAGTGCATAAAGAAGCTCACAAAATCGGCTTAAAAAGCACGGCTACTATGATGTTTGGCACTTTAGAAAACGATGAAGAATTAATCGAGCATTTAGATCATTTACGCAATTTACAAGATGAAACGGGAGGCTTTAGAGCCTTTATTTTGTGGTCTTTTCAAAGTGCAAATACCAAGCTTATACAAAAATATCCTCAAATTCAAAAACAAAGCTCAAACAAGTATTTAAGGCTTCTTGCACTTGCAAGGCTTTATTTGGATAATTTTAAAAATTTGCAAAGTTCTTGGGTAACTCAAGGTTCTTTAATAGGACAACTTGCCTTGAAATTCGGAGCTAATGACTTAGGTTCAACGATGATGGAAGAAAATGTCGTCTCTGCTGCGGGTGCTAGTTATAAGATGAATCAAGATGAAATGATAAGGCTTATTAGAAGTTTAGGCGAAATTCCAGTTAAGCGCAACACGGCTTATGAAATTTTAGAGAGGTTTTGATGGAGTATTTAGAATTTAAAGGGCTTAAAATTCCTTTTATTTTTGAGGAAAATAGGGATTTTCCTATTATTATTTTAAAGCTTGTTTTTAGAAATTGTGGTAGGAGTTTTGATGAAATAGCCGGACTTGCAAGAATGTTTGCAAAAGTTCTTAACGAAGGAACTAACGATAAATTTTTCAAAAATTTAGAATTTAGAGCCATAAATTTAGGAGCTAGTAGCGGTTTTGAAAGCTTAGAACTTAGTCTTTCTTTGCTTAAAGAGCATAAAAATTTCGCAGCAAAAGCTCTAAATAACTTGCTTTTAAACCCTCGCTTTGAAGAGAAAATTTTAAACAGACTGAAAACAAATACCTTAGGCGAGTTAGCTAGTAAAAATAGCGATTTTGATTATTTAGCAAAGAATTTACTAAACGCTACGACCTTGCCTTATAAGGAGTTTCAAAGCCCAAATGACGGCGATGAAAAAAGTATAAACAACCTTTCTTTAGACTCTCTTAAGAGCTTTTATAAAAAGCATATCAACTTAAATTCGCTTATTGTAACTTTAGGCGGGGATTTAAACTTAAATGAAGCAAAAGACTTTGTTAGTGAAATTTTGCAAGGACTTAAAAAAGGCGAAGTAAAGCCGTCTAAAAACTACGCCTTAAGCAAAGAACTTAAAGATGAAATTCTTATTAAAAAAGAAAGCGAACAAGCTTATATTTACTTTACAACGCCCTTTTTTGCGGACTTTAAGGACAAAGAGCTTTATCTTGGAAAAATCGCGCTTTTCATCTTAGGGCAAGGCGGTTTTGGCTCAAGGATTATGGAGGAAATTCGAGTAAGGCGCGGTTTGGCTTATAGTGCTTATGCTATGCTTGATTTAAGCCTTTCTTATAAGCGAG
>CAZWYE010000081.1:0-7023 GCA_964637895.1 uncultured Campylobacter sp.
GTGAGTTCTAGCTCGTCCCTTCTGTCTCTTAGTTCATTTGCGTGATCTGTCGTTAAAACCTCTTGTCCGTAAATTTTTTTGTTGATAATGGCAATTTCTTCGCCAATACGGTTTATCTCATCAACGGTTGATTTTATATCATCGTTGATTCTTTGCTGAATTTGCTTTAGGGTTGAGAAAGAGCCGTTAATGCTCTCTACTAAGGTTTTAGCGGAATTTATCAAAGCGACCTTAGTGGCGTCCTCGTTTGGATTTGAGGCAAAATCGTTCCAAGCTTGATTGTATTGTTCTAGATTATTTAAAACTCCAACACCTAAAAGATCCGGAAATCTCTCCGCAATTTCTCTTAAAGATTCGCCCATATATTGAGTATATTCAAGCTGATTTGTAGCGTTTTTAAGCTTATAATAAGCGTGTTCGTCGTGCAAGCGAACTATACTTTCTACAAAGGTTCCCATTCCAACTTCAACCCCGTTTGTGTTGTAGTATCCGCCCGTGGTTTGTACTACTCTTTGACGCGTGTAAAAGGTGCTATTGGCGTTAGAAATGTTGTTGCCTGTGGTTGCGATTTGAAGTTCGCTTGCTTTTAAACCGCTCACTCCCGTATAAAGCGAAGCAAAAATTCCCATTTTTTATCCTTACACATTTATCTTAAAAATGGATTGTGGAGTATCCTTTTTATTTCCATAAGCATTATTCGTTCCAACACCTTGAGTGTCAAACATTTTATCTATCAAACCATCGAAAAAATCTTTAACGATAAGCACGAGTTTGGCATATTCTTTGTTTTTTTCGTGGAGGTTTTTTAAATTTTTCTTAAGAGCATCAAGTTTGTTTTTATCCTCTTCATCAAGCATAGCACTAAGCCCTTTAGAAGAGGAATTGTTAAGCTCGACTAGGCTTTGATCAAGTCGCTTTTTAGTAGCTACAAATTCGCTTATGAGTTTGTTTTTCTTTTCTACATTAGCACTAACATTTTCGTGCTTGGCAATTTTTATGTCTGTAAGCTCTTCTTCTGTTAATGCTAAAAGTTTTTCTAAAATAGCATTAACTTCGTCTAAGTTTTTTTTAAGCATTTGCTCTCCTTTTTTAAACTCTAAAAAGGAGAGCTAAATTTTAGAGTAAAGAATCTGCCATTGCAGAAGCTGTGGCTCTAAGGTCTATTTTATACGCACCGCTTTTTACTTCTTGTGCGATTTTTGAAACCTTATCGTTCTCCGTTTTTTGAGTTTCGTTTGTTTTAGTTTCTTTGTCCGTTTTTGTCGTGTTGTTTAATGTCGCATTAGCAACATAACTTTGTTGTAAAGGATTTATCATTATCTGCCTCCTTGATTTTAATTTCTTTAACAACCAAATCGGCTTTTAAGATAAAAACTTAAGCTCTTTCTTTCAAAAAATCAAATAATAATTTTGAAAAACCTAAACCGCCGCTTAGAGCCTTACTCATAGTATCATTATACATAGAAGAATAAATCTCATCGCTTGCGTCCTTACCAAAAAGCGAATTCTGCTTTTTCAAAGAAATGTCTAAAATTTCTTTGATTAAAAAAGCCTCAAAGGCATCGGTTTGCTCTTTTAAAAGCTCATCTTGCTCGTTTTGGCTTTGAATTTCTTTAGCATAAGCTTTAGTTTTTGCATCATC
This sequence comes from uncultured Campylobacter sp., assembly GCA_964637895.1. Lineage (GTDB taxonomy): Bacteria > Campylobacterota > Campylobacteria > Campylobacterales > Campylobacteraceae > Campylobacter_D. Next base: position 1,643 of record CAZWYE010000081.1, read on the forward strand.
TAACAAAGCCGTGTTTAAATGATAAGTGCTTAAAAAATTATCCATCATATCACCTCTAAATCTGCGTTAATCGCGCCGGCGCGTTTTAAATTTTCCATTATAGTAATAATATCATTAGGCGTAGCACCAAGTCTATTTAGCATTCTTGCGACATTTGCCACCGTTGTTTTAGGATTTGAAATTCTAAGAGTGTTTGAAGTAGGATCAATCATACCGCCATCTTTCATATCGATCTCATTTTGTGCTAACGGAGTGTCGTTATTAGGTTCGATTTTAATGGTAATATCCTTATGCGTGATAAGCACAGGTTCAACCTCCACATCAACTCCGGCAATCACAGTTCCTGTTCTTTCATCGATTATCACCTTACTTTGCGGAGTGTAAGCTATATCTTGTTCTAAAACCCTAGCCATAAATTCCACGCTTGAAAATTCTTCAGGCTTATTAAGCTTAATCGTTCTTGAATCAACAGCCCTTGCCACGCTTTCATCAAAAATAGTATTTAAAACCCTTTCTATATCGTGAGCGGTCTTAAAATCCGCCACTTTAAGGCTTAAAGTAAGGTCGTTATTTTCGCTGAAATTTTGCGGAATTTCTCTTTCTACATTCGCCCCGCCTATGATAGTTGCTGCGGTAGAATGCGTTCCTGCACCTCCTGGTCTAGCCGATAAGCCTCCGGTTGAGAGCGAACCTTGAGCGATAGCATAAATTTCACCATCAATCCCCCTTAAAGCCGTAAGCAAAAGCGTCCCGCCTTGCAAAGATTTCGCATCGCCTAAAGACGCAACCACGACATCAAGCTTATCGCCGCTTTTAGCAAAGGCTGGAATACTTGCTGTTACCATAACAGCAGCTGTGTTTTTAGACTTAATATCATTAGGATCGACTTTAATATTCATACCTTGCAAGAGATTTGATACCGATTGAAGCGTAAATTTCGAGCTTGTGCCATCCCCGCTTCCATTAAGCCCGACAACCAAGCCATAGCCTATTAGCTGGTTATCTCTCACGCCAACAGTATTAACGACATCTTTAATCTGCACGGCAAAAAGATTTAAACTCATAAACAAAAACGCTAGTAAAATTCTCATAAATTTTCCTTAAAAATATTTTAAAAAAAACAAAGCAAAAAGCATTCCAACATTAATTTTTGTCAAAATTTACTTGAAATTTCAAGCCTTAAATTTTAAGACAATTTTATAATATTTTAGGTAAAATACCGCAAATTAAGTCTAAATTTAGGATACAAATTTTGAAAAATTTAGTTATAGACCTTGATGGAACGCTTACCATCGATGATAAAAATCTGCCTTATGAAAAGAAAAAAGTTAATGAAAAAGTGCGAGAAAAGCTTGAAATTTACAAAAAAATGGGATTTAAAATCACTATTTTTACCAGCAGAAATATGAAAACTTTCAAGGGCGATTTAAGCAAGATTAAAGTTTACACCCTGCCCAAAATCAAAATTTGGCTTGAAAAAAACCACATAACTTACGATGAGCTTATAGTTGGTAAGCCTTGGTGTGGCGAGGAAGGCTTTTATATAGACGATAAAGCGGTGCGTCCTTTGGAATTTGCCGAACTTAGCCCTAAAGAACTTGCAAAGCTCGTTTCAAACAAAAGAAAACAAAAAGCGGTTTTAATCACTTCTGCGAAGTATTCAAGCGACGAATTTACGCTTGAATTTGGTAAAATCGTCCCTTCTTTTCTGCCTCTTGGTAATAAAAGATTGTATGAATATCAGGCGAATTTGTTTAAAGATTACAAAATTTTCTTGTCTTTACCTAAGAATTTTAATATCAATCCTTTCGATTTAAAAAAGCTTAAAAATTTAGGTATAAAACCGCTTTTTGTCCCAAATGAGCTTAATCTTGGGCAATCTTTAGTTTACTGTATGAATTTGCTTTGCGAAAAAGAACTTAGCATCATTCACGGGGATTGTTTTTTTAAGAATTTAGAACTAACTTCAAATTCCTTAGTGGTTGCAAAGGTGAAAGAAAATTATAATTGGGCGTATTTGGATAAACATTTTAAAACGAAAAATTTCAAAAAAGAAGAGCAAAATTTGATTTTAGCAGGTGCTTTTCACATACAAAACACGCATACGCTCATAAAAACCATAATTCAAAACGAATATTCTTTTATCAAAGGCTTAAAGGCTTATTCTAAAATTCTGCCTTTTGAAGTGCTAGAAAATGATACTTGGCTTGATTTTGGCTTGCTAACTAGCTATTTTCATTCTAAAAAAGTCATTCAAACTCAAAGGGCTTTCAATACCCTTTCCCACGATAAACGGGGGGGGGGGTTACATACAAAAGAGTTCTTCGTGGCTTAGAAAAATCGAGGCTGAAAGTGCTTGGTTTGAAAACTTACCTAAAGAACTTTGCATTTTCACGCCTAGATTTTTGCGCGGACAAAACTGCTATTTTACCGAGTATATTTACAACAACACCTTAGCAGAGCTCTTTGTATTTGGTAAGCTTCCAGATTATATTTGGGTGAAAATTTTTTATGCTTTAAAAGATTTTTTAGACAAACTTCATTCTTTTAAGGGTGAAAATCTTGTTTTGAATTTTGACTACAAAACAAAAATTTTACAAAGGCTTGAAGAATTTTCTAAGCAAAGCGGAGTAAATTTAAACACAAAATTTTCACTTAATGCCAGACTTTTCCCGCCCATTTTAGAACTTGTCAAAAAGCTTAACAAATACATAAAAAGTCCCAAATTCTACACTCTCATTCACGGGGATTTTTGTTTTTCTAACATTACCTATGATTTTAGAGCCGGAAACATTAAAACTTTTGATCCTAGAGGTATGGATTTTAACGAAAAAATTTCAAATTTTGGTGATAAAAATTATGATTTAGCTAAGCTCACTCATAGCGTTTTTGGATATTATGATTTCATTATAAGCGAATTTTACGACCTAAAAATCAAAGAAAATATGATTAAATTCTCCTTTCATCATCAAAACGAACTAAGTGCCATACAAAAAAGCTTTTTAGAAATTTTTAAGCCTGATAAAGAAATTTTCGCCCTAACCATACATTTATTTCTATCAATGCTACCTTTGCATAAGGACTGCAAACAAAGACAAATGGCGTTTTTAGCGAATTCTTTAAGGCTTTTTGAGGAATTTTTCAAGGAGGAGTTGTGATTATAGTTTTTCCTATGGCAGGGCTTTCAAGCCGATTTTTTAAAGCTGGATACAAAAAGCCTAAATATATGCTAAATTTAAACGGCGAGAGCGTTTTTTCTAAGGCTGTTTTAAGTTTTAAGAAATATTTTAACGAGGTTGAATTTCTTTTTATCTTTAGAAATTTAGAAAACACAAAAGAATTCATCAAGCAAGAGTGCGAGAAAATGGGACTTCATCTTTACAAACTTGTAGAACTTGAAAAAGAAACGCAAGGACAGGCTCACACCGTGATGCTAGGACTTAGAAAAGCTAAGGTAGGAGCGAATGAAAGCCTTTTGATTTTCAACATAGACACTTTTAGACCCAATTTTTCTCTACCGCCTCATTTAGAACTTTTCGACGGATATTTGGAGGTTTTTGAGGGCGAGGGCGAGCAGTGGAGTTTTGTTTTACCTGATGAAAACGGCAGAGTGTTAAAAACGGCTGAAAAAGAGAGGATTTCAAAGCTCTGTAGCACGGGGCTTTATTATTTTAAAAGAGCAAGAGCTTTTAAAGAAACATTCTTAGAACTTCAAAATAAAAATCAAAGAAGCAAAAACGAATTCTACATTGCTCCAATGTATAACACACTCATTAAAAAGGGTGCCCTCATAGGCTTTGTAAAGATTGATTTAAGTCAAGTCATCTTCTGCGGAACCCCTTTAGAATACGAAAATTTGCTTAAGCAAGAGGAATTTAAGTAGGCTTTTAAATTTTTAGATGTCTTTTAAATGCATTTTTTATACTTTAAAAAAAATAAAACGAATTTGTAGCAAACTTCGAGTTTAAGAGCAAATTTTCATTTTTTGGTACAATGCGTATTTAGAAATTTAAATTTAAGTAAATTTTAAAGAAACTTAAAACTCAAAAACTTTTAAAAATATCGAAAAACCTGACTTTAAACAAAACTTTCCAAAAAGTTTAAAAAAAGAGGATTATAAAAATTTCTTAAAATAAAAAAAACTTTTCTATTTGAAGGCTTAATTAAAATGCTTTATACAAGCTTTAAATTTCAAAAATCCTGGCAATCAAAAGCAATTTAAAGCTAAATAGAATTTAAAAAGCCTAAGTAAGGCTTTAAAGTCCCATTTTAAAGGGATTTAAGATATTATTAGGGTCGAATGCTTTTTTTATGTTTCTCATCAAGTTCATTTCTGCTTCGTTAAAAGCAAGTTTCATAAAAGGAGCTTTTGAAATGCCTATGCCGTGTTCTCCGCTTAAGGTCCCGCCAAGTTTTACAGCAAGTTTGAAAATCTCCTCAACCGCTTCGTATCCTCTTTTAACCTCCGCTTCGTTGTTTTTATCGCTCACCATCACATTGGTATGCACATTTCCATCGCCTGTATGTCCAAAACAAGGAATTTTAAAGCCGTATTTTTGCGAAATTTCATCTATGCCCTCCAAAAGCTCTGGCAACTTAGCCCTTGGCACGGTAATATCCTCGTTAAGCTTTAAGCTTCCATACATAGCTATGCTTTGTGAGCAATTTCTTCTTGCAAACCAAATATTCGCCGCTTCTTCTTCGTCCTTTGCAACCTTAAATTCCAAAGCCCCAGCCTCTAAAAAATAATGCTCTAAATTCTGCAAATCCTCATCAATAGCCTCTTTAACCTTGCCATCGACATCAGCGATTAAGATCGCTCCTGCTTCAGTGTTTAAGCCTTTTTGGAATTTTTGCTCCACCGCTCTTATGCTTAAATTATCTAAAAATTCCATAGAAACTGGACTTACTCCGGCTGCAAGGCTTTTATATACTGCATTCATTGCACTTTTAACGCTAGGAAAAATTCCCATAGCGGTTTTTTTAAATTTAGGCAGAGCAATGAGCTTTAAGGTAAGTTCGCTAAAAACCGCTAAAGAACCCTCACTAGCGATTAAAATCCCTGTAAGATTATAACCTGCAACATCTTTAATCGTCCTTTTTCCAGCACGAATCACCTCGCCATTTGGCAGAACAGCCCTTAAAGCCATAACATAATCTTTAGTGATTCCATACTTTGCCGCACGCATACCGCCAGCGTTTTCGCTCACATTTCCGCCTAAAGATGAGTATTCCATACTTGCAGGATCTGGCGGATAAAAAAGCCCGTGTTTTTGTGCTTCTTTTTGCAAAGCTATATTTATAACGCCCGGTTGCACCACAGCGACTAAATTTTCAAGGTCTATTTCTAAAATTTTATTCATATGTTTTTCAAAGCTTAA
>CAZWYE010000082.1:0-6898 GCA_964637895.1 uncultured Campylobacter sp.
TTTACGAGTGGGTAACTAAACAGCAAATTCATCCGCTTTTAAAAAAGGCTTGCAAAACTTGGAAAATGCGAAATTTTAGAGCAAAAATACAACACCTTTCGTGCCTCAAGGAATCTTAAAAACCGCCCCATACACACAAAAGAACAGCTCTATGTCTTAAGAAAAGCCTTATAAAAATCAAGCAGGATTTAAAGCAAAAATTTCAAATTTAGCTTGTTTTTAAAGTCTTTTTTTGTTTTTAAAATTTCAAATCTTAAATTTAAGCCACAAATTTAACTAGCTTTAAATTTTTGCAAAAATCCGACAAGGTATTGAAAAATCAAATTTAAGCAAAAAATAAAGCAAAAATTCCTAAAAACGCAAATTTATTAAAGCTATTTGCTTTTATAAAGCTCTGGTTTATAAGCTTTTTCATCAAGTCTTGTGAGTTTAAAAACAACGGGGCTAATCCCGTCATTACACGAATTTATCGCAACTCCGGGCTTAGTAATCCAATCTTTGTAGTAAAAAACCTCGTCCTTACTCATATGCGAAAGAGCAAACATATACTGATAAATGGCTTTCCAAGCCTCATTGCAAAAGCCTTTTGGCTTCTCAAAGCCCTCGCTTATGAAAACCTCGCCGACCTTGTGAGTCGGACAAGGCGTTAAACAGCCGTATTCTTTTGCTAATTCCTCATCAAAATGAGTTTTTAAAACCTCGATTTTTACGCGATTCATTTAAATTCCTTTATATTTTACGCCTTTTGCTAAGCTTTTAAGTATTCTTTGTAAGCCTTAGCCTTTGCTTTTAAGTTTTCCTCGCTTAAATTCCCAGCGTCAAAAACAAAAAAGACTTGCCAAGCTTTGCTTCTACGAAATTTATAGAGCATTCAAAAGGTGCGAAAATTTCATCGACTTTTCTGCATTTTGCATCATCGCAAAGCTCGTTATCTTTTGCTCCAAAGCTTACTGCAAGGGCGAACTCTTTATCTTTTAAAGCTTTGCCTTTGCTTCCGTATGCAAAGCCGTATTCGAAAACATCGTCAATGTATTTTTTAAGTAAAGACGGGCAAGAATACCAAAAACAAGGAAACTAAAAAACGATTTTATCGTGATTAACCAAAAGTTCTTGTTCTTTTTTAATGTCTATGGTGAAATTTGGATATTTTTCATAAAGTGCGCTTATGCTTATTTGCTCCTCTAAAGCTGCGTTTTTAAGAGTTTTGTTAATGCGTGAGTTTTCTATGTCCGGGTGTGCTAAGATGATTAAAGTTTTCATTGTTCTCTTTTTTGTTTTTGCACCCGCAAAATAAACGGGTGCTTTTAATGGCTTAAGCTTCTTTACTAATATCGATAACATAGCGGAATTTCGCCTTGCCGCTTGTAAGCTTTTCGTAAGCTTCATCGATTTGACTAGGTTTTATAAGCTCGGTTTCTGGGTAAATTTTGTGTTTTAGCGAAAAATCAAGCATTTCTTGCGTCTGAGCAATGCCTCCTATCATAGAGCCATAGACTTTTTTACCTGCTTTATAGACTATGTCTATGACGCTTATTTTAGGGGCTAACTCATAAGGTGGAAGCCCGACTATTGCAAGTTCGCCTCCAAATTTTAAAAGCTCCATATAAGCGACTGGATCATAAGGCGTTGGTATGGTTGAGATGATAAGATCGAATCGCTCTTTGACCTTATCCGTGCTTGTGTAAAAGCTTTTTGCACCCATTTGCAAGGCTTCGTCTTTTTTGTTCTCGTTTCTTGCAAAAACGCTCACACTAGCACCCATTTTAACAGCGTATTTTAAAGCCATCATTCCAAGTCCGCCAAAGCCTGCAACGCCTACCTTAGAGCCCTCTTTGACCTTAGAAAATTTCAAAGGCGAATAGGTTGTAATCCCCGCACAAAGCAAAGGTGCGACCTTTTCCATAGGTGCGTCTTTTGGAACGCAAATGGCAAATCTTTCGCTTACGACTATGTTGTTAGAATAGCCTCCGTAGGTGTTTTCGTTGCCGTGATAGATATCAACGCTGTTGTAAGTAAAAACCGCTCTTTGACAAAACTGCTCTTGAGAGATTTTACAAGTCTCACACTCTCCGCACGAATTTACCATACAACCAACGCCAGCATAATCGCCCACCTTAAATTTACTCACATTTTTGCCCACAGCCACAACCTCGCCGGCTATTTCGTGTCCGGGAACGCAAGGATAGATAGCTTCTCCCCACTCGCTTCTTGCCGTGTGAATGTCGCTATGACAAATTCCTGCGTAAAGAATTTTAATCAAAATATCGTTATCGCCGATGGAATGACGCGTGAATTCATAAGGCGTGAATTTCGCATTCTTACTAAGCATAGCATAGCCTTTAGCTTTAATGCGTTCATCGTTTAAAATACTCATTTTTTCTCCTTTCAAATAGTATAACACTTAATATTTAATGCAAGTGTTTCTGGTGCGTTTTTTACTCGCTTTTTTCTATTAAAACCTCAAAAGCATTTTTTTGATTTTTAAGCTTTTCTAAGCCGCTTTGAACTTTTCCAAGATATACTAGCCCGTTATATGGAGGCTGTTTTGCATAAAAAATCCCCAAATTCCGCCAAGGTGAAAAATAGAAAAATCCCCAACTTGCGGATCATAACCAGATGTGTTTTTTACGCTTAAAGCTTGCTTTAAATGAGCGATTTTTCTTTTCCCACATAATCGCTCCACTCAAGATTTAGAGGCAACATAGCATAAAACTCCCTTGAAGCCTCATTATCCTCTAAAAGCACCAACGCTACTTCATTGCCAAAGCTTAATTTAACTTTCATTTTCTCTCCTAAATTTTGTGCGAACAAGCTTTTTGCAAAAAACAAAGCAAAAAACGCAAACAAGATTAAAATTTTTCTCATTTCCTGCCCTTTAAAAAAATTATTTGCAATTATAAAACATTAGAGCTACTCTAAGTCAAGGGAATATATAAAATTTGAAATTATTTGATATAATCGTGCAAATAATAGTAGCTTTTGAGAGCTTAAAAAGAGAAAATAGAGTCAAATAGAGCATATTATTTTTTAGCTGTTAAAGCAACTTTAAACACAAAGGAGTAATTGATGCTTAACAATAAAACGACAAGCGAATTTGAAGTGGTTCAAGAATTTACACATAAGCTTGGTTTGCCAAATAGGACAGATAGCTCTTTGTTTATTTACGATAGCAGTGTAAAATGTGAGGCGACAAAGCCGGACGGATATTATTTTATGAGGGAATTACATTTATTTTAGATGCAAAAGCTCCAAATAAAAATTTTAGTGGTCAGCTAAATGATTATATGAAACTTGAAAGCAATGATAATTTCATAGGTTTTGAGTATAATAAAAAAGAATTTCGTTGTTATGTGCAAGGAAAACTTCAAAATGACGAGCTGGTATTACAAGACAAAGATTATTATAGGCAAAAATATTTTCCTAAAAAAATCAACAATGAAACAATTGTTAATAAAAGTGCCAAAAAATTAGCAAATTTATTTAGAGATTCAAAAATAGATAAGCAAATGAATGTCCCATTTATTGGGGCTGTTATTTTGTGTATGAAATTTAATATGGACATCGATTTGTCTTCTACAAACACAATATTAAATTCTATAAAATTTGGTATAAACTCTATTTTAGATGATAATAAAATCAATATAGTCAAAAAACAAAAAAACAATTTATACTTAGAATTCTAGGCGATTCTACACTTAAAAAAGCAAAAGATGAGGATAGCTATAGAATTATTCAAGAAATTTCTACTATTTACAACTTTATAAACATTTCTGCCGATGATTACAAAGGACATGATATTATGAATAATTTTTTAAAAGTTTTTAGAAGATGGAATTCTGCAAATGCTAATGAAAAAGGTGAGATTTTTACACCTGATCATATTGCAAATTTAATGTATAAATTAGCCTATTGTTCTAAAGAAAATACTATACTAGATCCAACTTGTGGAAGTGGTACTTTTCTTATAAATGCTATGGCAAATATGTTTAATGAAATTGGAGAAAACGAAAATTTACACGAAACACAAAAAACATAAAAGAATGCCATTTGATAGGTATATAATCTAATGAGTTTAATGTAACATTGGCTGGAATTAATATGTTGCTTCACGGTGATGGCTCATCTGCTATGCATTATGATAACTGTTTTAGTCTTTTACTAAAATTTAGCAATATGTATGATAGAGTTTTGATGAACCCACCTTTTAGTTAAAAAGATGTGGAATTAAAATTTGTTTATGAAGCACTTAAATATATGAAAGATGATGGCTATTTAGCTAGATTTTACCTAAATCGTGTGTTAAAGGAAGCATTGCATAAATAAAGAATATATTCAAAAAATCCTCGAAATAGCAAATTTAAAGGCTGTTATTTCATTGCCTAGAGATTTGTTTTATCCTGTTGGAGCAGATACTTGCATTATTGTTTTACATAAAAACAAGGATAAACAGAGCGATACATTACTAATTAATTGTTTATATGATGGTTTTGTAGTACAAAATGAAAGCAGAGTTGATATTAATGATACAAGATGTATTTGAGTTTTTAAAATGACTTGATGATAAAAGCATTGATTTAGTAATTGTTAATCTGCCTTATAATTTAGCTGTGCTTCAAAACTTCATGGATTTGTATAAAAAAGACGGGCTAGGCTACACAAATTAAACTTTTAAGAAAACAAGAGAGTGGAAAAGAAGATAAAAGATTTATGAAAAAGGTAAAGAAATTTACTTAAAACAAAACTGGCTTGACGAGTTTAAACGCACACAGTGATATTACAATGGCAAACTATATCCTGGTAAAAAGTATTATCTTCATATATATCTTTTTTTAATTTTTCAAGTGCGTTTTTATAATAGGCTTTATTTTAGTTTAAATCCGGTTCGCTTTTTGACTTCGGCTCTGTGTTTAAATCCGCTTTATTTGCTAGTCTTTTAATTCCTGTGTAAAATTAGCTTTCAGTTTTTTATAAGGCTTTATTAAACTCGTTTAATGCTTTTTTCGTGCCTGTTGAAAAATCCCCATTGTCTATCCTTGTTTTTAAAATGCGTTTAAAAAGCAAAAGAAAAAATTTAGAAAATTTAGAAAGCTTGAAAAGTTTAAAAAATAAAAATCTTAAAAAGTTTACGACTCCTAAATAGCCAAAATTCCACTTTTAAAAGCAAAATAACATTACAAATTTGACTTTAAAACATTGTTTTCTTAAAATTCAAAGCCTTTAAAAATTTATCATTTTACTTTTAAATTTTTAAGGATTAGCCCTTGTTTCATTTTCAAGTTTTATTTTAAATTACTCTAAATCCCTACAAATTCCCTAATATCCTAACATACAAGCTTTTAGCGTATATCTTAGCTGATTTTTAAAGCTCTCTTTTTGCGAGATATTTTTAACAAAAAGATTGACATTATTAGTGTTGTAAATAGCATCCAACACGGAACAACCGACAACATTATAATTATTACACGCTACACGAGCTTCCATAAAAAAGGATTTGATAAGCTTGTTCGCCGTTTTGAGTTTGACACATTTGACCTAAAATTTCAAACCTCGTTGGTTGTTTTATGCTCTTTGTCGCACAGCCCATAAATATAAAAACGGATAATAAAATTTTGCTCCTATTTTGACAAATCTAAATAATCAAGACAAGCCTTAAAACTAGCCTTTTTGCCGGGTTCTTTAGCTTCTAATGTATTCACACCAATCAAGCTGTTTTCCTTGCATTCGCTCTCGTAAGTATTTTTGTATTTTGTAATTATGATTTGTTTTTGAGCTTGTTCTTGTTGCATTTGAAACTGCTTTCTTTGTAACTATAACTCATTCTTGAATTTGATTTTGCAACCTTTGTTGCTAAAACATTTGCTACTGATAAAAATTCCTTTGTATCTGCTAAAAATCCCCAAAAAGCACCAAATTTAACAAAATAAGACAAAAAATTTTCCTCATTTTAAAGCCCTTAGAAATTTTTGCAAGATTGTATATTAAAAAAAACAAATTTCAAAAATGCTTGATGATATTTTTTAAAGCTTTGGGTTTAAAAGCTGTTCGTTTGGCAAATTTTTCATTTTAATTTGACTTTTTAAAGTTTAATTTAAGAGACGCTAAATTTCGTTTGAATTTTTAGAATTTTAAAAAATTCGTTAAAATAGGAATCTGCCATAGATTTAAGTTTTTAAAATTTTTAAGATAAAAGCTTTAAAAATAAGGTGTTTGAAATTTTAATTTTTAGAAGTTAAAAGAGTGTTTATATTAATTGAGCTTAAAAAATGGAAAATTCGAACCTTTTGAAATTTATGCCAAAAAGCACAAATTCGCTTTCAAATTTAAAATAAAATTGCTTAATTCTTAAGTTTTTTTTAGTGCAAATCTACTAAGATAAAGCACTCAAAATCTCCTCAAAGGCTATGCAAAACTGCTCTAAGCCCTCATCAAGTAAGATTTTATAGGCTTTTTCTCTTGATTCTAAAGAGCTGATTTTGTTAAGTTCTGTGTAGAGTTCAAAATTCATCAAAGGCTTTTTAAGCTCGAAATTTCCATTGAAAGCCCGAATCGCATCAAGCGGGGCAGTGTTGATAGAATTTTCAAAAAGCAGTTCTCTTATGTAAAAATCTTTTGGTAGCTCATCGCCCTTAACGCCGGTGCTAGCGAATAAAGAGCGGATCTTTGGCTCGTTGTTTTTAACGATATTGTTATAAAGCAAATTCGCATTAAGCACGCCTATGCGGTTTTTTTCTAGGGCTTGGTTGTTTAAAAGCCTATCAAAACGGCTTACAAATATGCTTATGACGCCTTGCGGGGCTCTGAAATTCTTAAGCGAGGCGTTATTTTTGCGAAAGTGCGAAAGCCCAGAATTTAGGGCGTCAAAGCATTTTTGACTTTGTTCTAAAGAAAAAATCAAGGT
>CAZWYE010000083.1:0-2696 GCA_964637895.1 uncultured Campylobacter sp.
CCTATAGTGATACTTTCTATCATAGCTTTTCACTTTTATGCTTTAAGAATTCCTCATGTAAATAACGAAATTGCCGAAGAGCTAAATTTCGACTTAGAAGCGGAAAAATATATGCTAGGCGACACAAAAGGCTCAAAAGTCATTCCTTTTTGGCCAGGCTTTTTGTCTAAGGACTTCGTGTATATTTCTTTGTTTATGATTTTCTTTTTTTATCTTGTGGGCTTTAAATTTGATTTTGCTATGGATCCTATCAATTTCGACCCTGCAAACGCCCTTAAAACTCCGGCTCACATCTATCCTGAGTGGTATTTCTTATGGTCTTATGAGGTTTTAAGAGGATTTTTCTTTGACATTGGAAGCATTAAAGCTTTTGACATAGGTTTAGCCGCTTTTGGAATAGCACAAGTTATATTTTTCTTACTGCCTTGGCTAGATAGAAGCGATGTGGTTCGCCCTGCCCACGATAGACCTTTGTTTTTCGTGTGGTTTTGGATCTTGCTTATTGATTTAATAATCTTAACAATCTATGGAAAACTTCCTCCAACAGGCGTGAATGCTTGGGTGGGCTTTTATGCTTCTGTGGTGTTTTTGTTGTTATTTATCGTGATTTTGCCGTGGATTACTATTTTAGAAAGAAAAGGAGCTAAACAATGAGAGAGCTAAAGATTTTTTTAGTTGTAGTTGTATTTACAGCTCTTGTGTATTGGGGAGTTGAGCCTTACGCTCATTCTGTGATGAAGCCTCATGTTGCTCCTGCGAATTTTAATTTTGCCGAAGAGGACATAAGCTTTGCTAAAGGCGTTGTAGAAGCAAAAGAACTTGCTTTAAGTGAAGCAGAACAAGCAAACGACGCAGAAAGAATTGCCGGTGCTAAAAAGGCTCTTGATTTGGCTAAAGAAAATTTAGTAAAAGACGAAGCACTTTGGGCGAGTGTGGAAAAGATTAATTTCGCAAAAGGCGATGCTCAAAAAGGAAAAGAATTTTTCGAGAGCAATTGCTTTGCTTGTCACGGACTTGCAGAGGACGGCATAGCAGCAAATATTACCGATTCTTCTTTGGGTGTGATTCCGCCTGATTTAAGCTCTGCAGGAGTGATTTTTGATGAGAAATTCCTAGCTGCTTTGGTTTTAAATCCGTCTTTAGCTCTAAAAGTCGAGCATAAATTCGGCGATGCTTTTATAATGCCAGCTTACAACGCCACAGCTTCAAGCGATAGTGAGGAAGTGGTAAATGAAAATATCGCAAATTTAATCGCTTATCTTAAAGAAATAGGACGCAAATTCGAAGCCAAGCAAGATAGCACTTTAAGAGCCCAAGTCGAAGCAAAATACGCAAATATAGAGGATAACGCGCAAAAAACTGCCTTGATTCAAAAGGACTTTGAATTTGCAAAAGATAGAGTTTCTTTCATAGAAGCTTGCGGTCGTTGCCATGATATGAAGTATGATAATTATTTCACGGCGTCAAAAGCAGATGATTTAAAGGGCTATTTAGGTTCTATTCCGCCGGATCTTTCTATGATGATACGCTCGCGTGGCGTTCAGTATTTAAACGATTTTATCAACAATACTCAAAAATTGCTTCCGGGTACTGCTATGCCAAGAGTAGGGCTTAATGAAGAAACACAAGCAAAAGTGCTTTCTTATATCGAAAAAGTGGGCGATAGCAAAAAAGATGAAAGAGAGAATTTGATAGTTTATATTATGATATTCTTTGTCATCTTAAGCGTCTTTGCCATAGCTTGGAAAAGATCGGTTTGGTCTAAACTTCATTAAAATTTTTAACACTTGTCATTTTATGGCAAGTGTTTTTTAAATTTTAAGTCTTTTAAAGAATTTTTGGTGTTTTCTAAGGTTTAAATTTCAAGCACGAATTCGCTTTTTAAAGCCTAAAAATAGGTTTTAAAAATGAATTTGCAAGGATAAAAAAATGATAAATTTAATCGAAAAAGAATGGAGTGAACACAAAAAAACCTTAGAATCTGCAGAAATTTTAAAAGGACAAATCGCCCAGCTTGGTGAGTTTTTAAGTCAGAATCTTAAAAAAGGTCGTAAAATTCTTATTTGTGGAAACGGAGGAAGTGCGGCTGATTCCCAGCATTTTGCTGCAGAACTTAGCGGTAGATACAAAAAAGAACGCAAAGCTTTAGCCGCAATCGCCCTTACAACGGACACTTCATCGCTTACAGCCTTAGGAAACGACTATGGTTTTGAATTCGTTTTTTCAAGGCAGCTTGAAGCTTTGGCGAACGAGGGTGATATACTTATAGGAATTTCAACAAGTGGAAAAAGCCCAAATGTTTTAGAAGCTCTTAAAAAGGCAAAAGAGCTTAAGGTGCATACCATAGGACTTAGTGGCAAAGGTGGCGGTGCGATGAACGCACTTTGCGATTTTAACCTTGTTGTGCCGAGCAACGACACGGCAAGGATACAAGAAATGCATATTTTAATCATTCATTGCTTGTGTCAAATTATAGACGAAAACTTTTAGATGAAAGTTTTTATTTTAAATCTCAAGCGCTCTAAAGATAGAAAAGAACATATGCAAAGGCAGATTGAAAGATTATTTCAGCTAAATCCTGCCTTAAAAGAGTTTTTATACTTTGAATTTTTCGAGGCAGTTGATGCTAAAAATAACGAGCATTTGAAATTTCAAAAGCATTTTTCTCCTCTTGGAAAATACATTTTCGGACGCGA
>CAZWYE010000083.1:2796-6881 GCA_964637895.1 uncultured Campylobacter sp.
CCGAGTGGGGCTAGAAAATTTCTTGCCTTGTTTAAGAAGTGGATTTTCCCAGTTGATGTTAGCATAGATAGACAAAATGAGGTTTTAAATATCATTTACAAGCCCTTTATGGTAAAAGAAAGCGAACTTTACTCCACCATAGGACAAAGAATAATTAAACTTGGAGTATTTAGAAAATTTTTAAGAGAGTTATTTAGATTTTACTTCAATCTTAAAAAAAGCTTATGGGCCTTTTTTATAAAAATAAAATTAAAAATTTAGGTTTTACCCGCGTTTTTAAAACCTTGATTTGTTTTTAGATTTTAGTTCCTAGATGCTTTTAAATTTCTAAAATTATTCTAGCAGTTTTTTACAAGCATTTACATAGTTTTTAGGCTCTTTTTCGCTCATCAAAGCCTCTTTCATACAAACTCCGGCTACATTTAAGTTTTTAAAATCGCTTATATTTTCAAGCTTAATACCGCCTATAGCATAAAGTGGAATCTTGCTAAATTCAAGCATTTGCTTTAAAAAACTAAGCCCTTTTGGAGTTAAATTTGGCTTAGAGGAGCTTTGAAAAATATGCCCTACAAAGGCGTATTGAATCTTGTAAGTCATAGCCTCAAGCAGTTCCTCCTTAGAATGCACCGAGCTTCCTAAGATATGAAAATATCTCGCAAGTTTAGGCTCTTTTCTTAGCAGAGGCAAAGGAGCGTGAAAGTAGCGGTGCCCGAGTTTAAGGCATTCTCTATCGAAAAAATGCAAAAAACAAGGCGTTTTCGACTTCGCACAAATTCTTAAAACTTCCTTAGCCAAATCGTAATACTCAAACTCGCTCAAGTCCTTTTCTCTAAGCACTAAAGCGTCAATTTTTGCTTTTGCTAGTTTTTCTATATGCTTTAAAAAATCGCCCTCGACGCATTTTCTATCGCTTATGGCTATGATTTTTTTATCCCACATAATCGCTCATCACCGCTTGAAGTCCGCTGTTTTCAAGCATAGTTAGAATTTCTTTAACGCTTCTTAAGTCAGAAATTTCAAACTGCTCATCGCCTTTTTTTTCTCCTGTGTGCTCACCTATACCAACGCTTACTCCTGCACTCATTTTACTTGCTCCAAGCTTAATAGCCTCGTCTCTAAAGCCCTTTCTTTCACGACTTGAAATGGTTATATGTGCAAAAGGCAAAAACAAACGATACGCACAAAGCACTTGCAAAAGCCTTTTTTCGCTCACTTCTTTAGGGCTTATTTTAGCATTGTTTAAAATAGGACGCAAACGAGGCACGGAGAGCGAAATTTCAGCTCTTGGATATTTTTGCTGTAAAAAATGCGCGTGCAAAGCCGTTGCCAAAGCGTCCTTTCTAAAATCATCAATGCCCAAAAGTGCTCCAAAAGCAACGCCTCTCATTCCAGCTCTTAAGGCTCTTTCTTGAGCATTAAATCTGTATTCAAAAACGCTTTTTTCACCTGCGAGGTGGATTTTTGCGTATTTTTCTTTATTGTAAGTTTCTTGAAAAACTGTAACAAAATCGCAACCTTTTTCGTGCAAAAGCTCGTATTCTCCTATATCCATCGCATAAACTTCAACGCCTACAACCTTAAAAAAATCCTTAGCCATCTCACAAGACTTTGCGATATATTCAACACTTGCATACTCCCTGCCTTCGCCTGTAAGCATTAAAATTTCTTGCAAACCCGTGCTTGAAATGGCTTTCATTTCGGCTTGAATCTCCGCTTGGCTAAGCTTTGCTCTTGCGATCTTATTTCCCTTTTGAAAGCCGCAATACACGCATTTGCTATTGCAAAAATTCGATAAATACAAGGGCGTAAATAAAGCAACATTGTTACCAAAATGCCTAAGTTTCACACGCGAAGCCTTAAAAGCAAGCTCCTCTATGAAATTTTCAGCCTCAAAACAAAGCAAGGCTTTTAAATGCTCTATACTTAAATACTCGCTCTCTAAAGCTCTTAAAACCTCATTTTTGCTAAATTCATTAGGATTAAAATCTTTAAGTTCTGCTAAAACTTTGGTTAAAATTTCGCTTTTAATATCTTGCATAAAAGCTCTCCTCATTTTCAAAGCATTTTTAGAATTTTAACCAAAGCAGATTAAAAAATGTAAATTTTTATAAGTTTTTTTGAGTTTAATTTAAAAATAATAAGTTAAAGCTTGTAAAAAAAAATCATATTGCTTTGTTTAAATAAGTTTTTATTATTTTACTTTAAGTTTTCATATAAAACCGAGTAGCTAGAAAGTATATTTTGTGATATAAAAAATAAAACAACCTTTAAGAATTTAGTTTTTTTTTAAACTTTTAAATTTTTAAAGCTAAATTTGCTAAAATGCGAGTTTAAATTAAATTTAGGATTAAATTTGGCAAATATAAGAAATTTTTCAATCATTGCTCATATAGATCACGGAAAAAGCACCTTAGCCGATAGGCTCATTAGCGAGTGCGGAGCGATTACGGCAAGACAAATGAGCGCACAAGTTTTAGACACTATGGACATAGAAAAAGAAAGAGGAATCACTATAAAAGCACAATCTGTGAGGCTAAATTATCATTTTAACGGCGAGGCTTATGTTTTAAATTTGATAGATACGCCCGGACATGTGGATTTTTCTTACGAGGTGAGTCGTTCTTTAGCAAGTTGTGAGGGTGCTTTGCTCGTTGTCGATGCAAGTCAAGGCGTAGAGGCTCAAACCATAGCAAATGTTTATATAGCGCTTGAAAATAACCTTGAAATTATCCCAGTGATTAACAAAATCGATCTGCCTTCTGCGGACATTCAAAAGGTTAAAAACGAAATAGAACAAATCGTAGGTATAGACTGCAAAAACGCCGTGTGTGTGAGTGCAAAAACAGGGCAAGGCATTAAAGAGTTGCTTGAAAGAATCATCACAGACATTCCTGCTCCAAAACAAGACAATGAAGCACCGACTAGAGCTTTGATTTATGATTCTTGGTTTGATAATTATTTAGGAGCTTTGGCTTTAGTACGAATTTATGAGGGTAAAATCTCTAAAAACGATGAAATTTTCATAATGAATACCGAAAAAAAACACAATGTTTTAGAGCTTTTTTATCCTCACCCTTTAAATCCGGTAAAAACGCAAAGCTTAAATTCCGGCGAAATAGGTGTGCTCGTTTTAGGACTTAAAAGCACGAGCGATATACAAGTAGGCGATACCATAACGCTTAATAAAAACAAAACAAAAGAGCCTATAAGTGGCTTTGAAAAGGCTAAGGCTTTTGTTTTTGCAGGAATTTATCCCATAGAAACGGATAGGTTTGAGGATTTGCGCGATGCTTTAGATAAGCTTAAGCTAAATGATAGCTCCATAACTTACGAGCCTGAAACTTCTTTGGCTTTGGGCTTTGGCTTTAGGGTTGGATTTTTAGGGCTTTTGCATATGGAAGTGGTTAAGGAAAGATTAGAGCGCGAATTCGGGCTCGATTTAATCGCAACAGCTCCAACGGTTACTTACGAAGTGCATTTAAACGACGGAGGAATTTTAAAGATTCAAAATCCAAGCGAACTACCACAAATAAATAAAATAAATTTCATCAAAGAGCCTTATGTCAGGGCGACTATCATTACGCCTAGCGAGTTTTTAGGGAATTTAATCACTCTTTTAAACCGCAAAAGAGCCGTGCAAGTGAAAATGGACTATATCACAAGCGAGAGGGTTTTGCTTGAGTATGACCTACCTTTAAACGAGATTGTAATGGACTTTTACGATAAACTTAAAAGCCTTACTAAAGGCTATGCGAGTTTTGATTATGAGCCTATTGAATTTAGAGTTGGGGATTTAGTAAAGCTTGATATCAAGGTTGCGGGTGAAAATGTCGATGCACTAAGCATTATAGTGTCTGGCGAAAAGGCTGTGAGTAAGGGTAGAGAGCTCGTTAAAGCGATGAAAGAAATCGTTCCAAGACAGCTTTTCGAAGTGGCTATTCAAGCAAGCGTTGGCGGAAAAATTATAGCCCGAGAAAATGTTAAATCTATGGGTAAAAATGTAACTGCAAAGTGCTACGGAGGCGATATAACAAGAAAAAGAAAGCTTTTAGAAAAGCAAAAAGAGGGCAAAAAAAGAATGAAAG
>CAZWYE010000084.1:0-6706 GCA_964637895.1 uncultured Campylobacter sp.
ACATTTCAAAGAAGCTCAGGCTTTAGCAGGGCTTGAAAATGCGGATTGGACTCCAGAAAATATAGAGCAAAGAAATGAAAAAATTTATCATACTTTAGATGAGTTTTTTAAAAAACACTTAGAATATTCTAAAAATTAAAATATAAAAACACTCGACTTAGAGTAATTATTATGCCTTATAATATAGGAAAAATTTTAGTAGTTTATGTGAAATTTTACTTACTTTAGTATAAGTACTTTAGCACAAGTAGAAATTGTGTAATATATTATAAAAAACACTGCAAGAGTAATCAGGCATATTTGTAACTCTAGTTCAAAACTCGCTCCAAGTTATTGATATCTCAACATTTTAAAGTTAGTTGCAAATATAATTTTGGCATAAAATAGAACAAGTGCGAGAAAATGGTTTGAAGAGTTTGTAGTTTAGGGTTTTAAAAAACTTAGCTTATAAAGCGTTTTAAAACAGGTGAAAATTCAAGTTTCAAAAATCAATCTTAATATTTTAGAAACGCCAAAATCCCACAAGAATATAAGCTTTAAAACTTCGCCATTTTTTAAATTTTAAAAAACAAGACTTAAAAAACTTTGCGAAATTTAATTTAAAAATTCAATGTTCCATTTTTTTCTTTACTTCTATGCCCATAAGTTTAAAGCTTGTTTCTATGCTTAAGGCTACGAGGGCAAAAAGTTTTAGCAAAGCATTTTCATTATCCGCTCCAACGACGCGGTTTTCGTTGTAAAATTTGTGGAAATTTGCGGCAAGATTTTTAAGATAATCTGCAATCTTATGTAAAGACCTTGACTCAAAGGCGTCTTTTAAAACGCTTTCTAAATTAAGGCTTTCAAAGGCAAGATTAAGCCCTTCTTCGTTTAGTGAGCTAAAGTCCATATTTATGACATCTTGGGTGCTTTTATTTGCTTTGATGAAAACTTGATTTATCCTTGCGTAGGCGTAGTTTATGTAAAATACGGGGTTGGAGCTGTCTTGTTTTTTAAGATCATCTATATCAAATTCCAAATGCGTGTCGCATTTCTTGCTTAAAAATATAAAACGCAAAGCGTCCGTGCCAATCTCGTCTAAAATTTCGCTCATCAAAATGAAATTTCCAGCCCTTTTGCTCATCTTAAAAGGCTTACCATCTTGAAGTAAAGAAACCATTTGAGCAAGTATTATCTCGAGTTTATCAGGGTTAAAGCCTAAAAATTCCATAGCCGCTTTCACTCTAGCTATGTAGCCGTGATGGTCAGCACCCCAGATATTAATACACTTATCATAAGCCCTGCTAAGCTTGTCTTTATGATAGACAATGTCCGCTGCAAGGTAGGTTCCGCTTCCGTCTTCTCTTACAATTACCCTATCTTTTTCATCGCCTTTTAAAGAAGAAGCAAGCCAAATTTTGCCATCTTTTTCGTAGCTTCCTTTGTGCTCTTTTAAATCTTTTAAGGTCGGTTCTAAGGCGTTATAAAAGCTTCTTTCGCTGACATAATTATCGATTTTTATCCTTGCTTGAGCGAGGTTTTTAACTATGAGTTTAAGCATTTTATCCTTAGCCCAAAGTGCTAGAGTAGGGACATTTTGCTTTTTAAAAAAGTCCTTTTCAAAATGCAAAAGAGCCTCCTTAGCCAAATCATCGATATACTCGCCCTGATAGCACTCCTTTGGATACTCTAAATTCTCGCTAAAATGCAAAATTTTCACCTTGTAAAAAAGCGAAAAGCCTAAAAGCTCTATTTGATTTCCTGCGTCGTTTATGTAGTATTCAGTATCAAATTTAAAGCCTAAATGCCTTGCAAGTCTTGCAAGAGTATCGCCGAAAATCGCACCCCTTGCGTGCCCTATATGCAAAGGTCCGGTGGGATTTGCACTTACATATTCTAGTAAAAAGCTTTGATTTTGCTTTGTGCCTTTTGTGAAATTATGAGGATCCTTAAGAGCCTTGTTTGCAAGAGTGTTTAAAAAATCCCTAGAAAGCTTGAAATTTAAATAACCTTTAAGGGCTTCAACTTTTTCAAAACACTCATTATTTTGAAATTTATTTGCAAGCTCTTCAGCTATTTGCAAAGGAGAGCTTTTTAGCTCTTTAGCCAAAGAAAACGCCAAAGGCGTAGCAAAATGCGCGAGTTTTTTGTCCTTAGGATTTTCTAAGATAAAATCGCGCTTTAAGACCTTTTTTATCTCATCAAAAATAAGTTCTTTCATAAATTTAAGTTTTTTTGCTTTCGTCTAAATTTGCATTCGTAGAATTTGCCATTTCGCTTGGTTTTTCCTCGATTTGCTGTGTGTTTTTGCTAGCTTCGTCGCTATTCATTTCATCTTTAAAGGTCTTAATGCCCTTACCCAAACCGCGGGCGAGTTCGGGGATTTTTTTCGCTCCAAAAAGCAAAACGACTATTAATAAAATCACTAACCATTGGTATCCGCTTGGCATATGCATATTTATTCTCCTTTGTTCCATAAATTTTGAATTTGCTCTAAATTATGAGCCTTAGTTTCGTGTTTTTGTGCGATAAAAACGGATTTTAAAGCCTCGTAACTTTGCTCTAAATTCTCATTAATAATCAAATAATCATACTTATCAAGCTCTTTCATCTCCTCTCTTGCGTTTTGAAGCCTTTGTTCTAAATGCTCTGCGGTATCTGCGTTGCGTTTAATAAGTCTTTTTTTAAGCTCGTTTTTATCTTTAGTGATGATAAAAACGGAGACAATTTTTTCTTTAAGTTTTTTTGAAACTTGAAAAAAACCTTGCACATCTATATCGAAAATAACGATTTTTCCTTGCTTTAAAGCCTCTTTTGTCTGCTTTAAAGAAGTGCCGTAATAATTTTGATGCACCAAAGCCCATTCCAAAAAATAGCCCTTTTCAATGTCTTGCTTGAATGCGTTTTCGCTGATAAAATGATAATGTTCGCCGTCTTTTTCGCCCTCTCTTGGCTTTCTTGTTGTTGAGGAAACCGAAAAATGAAGCTCGTCCTTAAAATCCGCAAAAAGCTTGTTTAAAAGCGTGGATTTTCCCACTCCACTAGGTCCTGAAATCACTAAAACAAAGCTCAATTTTTATCCTCATCAAAGCTTATTTTAATGTTTATATTCATATTCATACCCTTTAAAGCAGCTTTTAATGTATCGTCTTTAATGCTTTGTGCTATGCTGTGACTAAGCTCATTAACAATCTCCTCGCTTTTTTCCGCCTCGTTTTCTTCTGCCAAATTTTCTTGGCTTTGTAAATTTTGTTCTTCTAAATCTTGTGTTTCTAAAGGCGTTTGTGGCTCTTCCTCGCTTACTTCCTCACCTAAAGCCCTTTGAATTTCACTTTCTTTAAGTGCGTCAAAATCGCTAAGCTCGTTAAGATCCGGCACAACAACTTCCTCATCAATGCCTAGTTTTTCTTCATTAAGGCTTAAAATAGGCTCATCTTTAAATTCTTCTAAAACCTTACTTCCATCCTCTTGATCATCAGGAATTTCAAGATCTTCTGGCGTGATTTCGGTTTCTACATCTGCGACTTCTTCTAAGATGTCTTCTTGTGGAATTTCAGGCTCTTTTTCTTGCAAAGCATCGATCTCATCAAGTGCTGCAAGTTCCTCTTTAATCTGATCTTGTGTGCTTAACTCAGGATTTTCCTCTTCTTTTGGCTTTGGCAATTCCTCTTCTACAAGAGGCACGAAATCCTCCTCTTTAGGAGTTTCTTTTTCTTGTCCTAAAAACTCAGCATCCTTTGGCAAATCATCAAAATCTATCTCTTTTTCCTCAACCTGCGGAAGCTCCGCGTTTTCAACTTGAGAAAGTTCTTCTTGGGCTTTAGCTGGAGTTTGTTCTTGTTTGGTTTTGGCTGGAATTTCTGCTTTAGCCTCGATTTCAGTTTCTACTGGAGTTTTAGCTTCAGCTGGAATTTCATTTTGCGAAATTTCTGCCGGAATTTCAATTTCTGTTTCAAACTCTTTTGTAGAATCTTTAGTTTCTGCTGGAATTTCAGCTTCAAGTTCCTCTAAAGGCTCTTTAGCTTCTAAATTTTCTTTAGCTTCGCTAAGTTCCTCATCAAGCGTGAGTTCCTCCGCTTCAAGCTCTTTTGTAGAATCAACTGAAATTTCAGCTTCTGCTTTAAGCTCTTCTGTGAAATCTTTAGTTTGAGCTGAAATTTCTACCTCTGCCGGAGTTTCATTTTGCAAAATTTCAGTTTCAGCTTCTGTTTTAACTTCCTCTTGGCTTTGCAAATTCTGCTCTGCTTCTAAATTTTCACTCGTTTGTGCATTTTCTAAAGTCTCAGAATCTAAGTCCTCTTCTAAGCTTAAATCCTCCTCTAAAGCCTTCGCTGCTTGTTCGTTCTCGTCCAAAGAAAGGCTTTCTAAACTTAAATCATCCGCATTATCATCGGGTAAATCCTCTAAATTTAAGTCATCTAAATTAAAATTCATATTTTCATAAGCATTGTCCTCGATTAGCGGTTCAACAGGTATAGAACCATCGAATTTCACGCTCTCGCCACTTAGCAAATTCAAAAAATCCGTAGGCAAAAAAGGCTTGTGTAAAATTTCAGCATCCACTTCGCAAGGCTTGTCTCTTGGAGAGAGGAAAATAAGTTGATTGCATTTTTCTTTTAAAGCTACTAAATCCACTTCTATATCGTTATCTACAATGATAGTATCATAAGTTCCAAGTTCCTCGCTGTACTCCGCCACTTCGGTAAGCTCGTAAGACATTTTTTTCGCACTAAGATTAATGAGCCTTGATACCATAGGGTTTTCGTTTAAAAGTAAAATCTTCATCATCCGTCCTTAAAAATAATCCTTTATTTTACGATATTTTATCTTTAGCTTAGATAAAGAATAAAGTTTGCATATAAGAAAAAACCTTAAGAATAAGTTCTCTAAAATATTCCATCATCACAAGCAAAATCGCAATAATAACAACAAATCCCAAAGCGATTTTAATAGGATAACCAACTACTAAAAGGTTAAATTGAGGCATAGTTTTCATCAAAATTCCAAAAATCACATCCGCAAGTAAAGAGACGGCTAAAATAGGAAAAGACATAGTAAAGCCTATGACAAAGACATCAAACATACCTGAATTTAAATACTGCATTAAATTTTCGCCCGGGTAAAATCCGCCAAGATCAATATAACCCAAACTTTTTGTCATAAACATAAGCATTAAATGATGCCCATCAAAAGCTAAGAAAAAAAGCAAGGCTAAAAGGTGTAAAATTTGTGAAACTATTGGCATACTAATACCCATACTAGGATCCATAACGCTTGCAACCGTAAAGCCCATATTAAAAGAAATTTGCTCTCCAGCCATCATCACAATGGCAAAAACAAGGCTCAAAGCAAGTCCAGCTATCATTCCAAAAAGCACTTCGCTTAAAAGCTGGAGTATAAAAAAGCTATCAAGGTGCAAATTTTCAAGCTTTGCTAAGGGAAATAAAAACATAGTAAGTATAAAAACTATGGTTGTTTTTATTATAGTAGGAATGCTAGTGTGCGAGAAAAAAGGAAAAAAGACCATTAATCCGCTAAGTCTTGCGAACAAAAGCATAAAAGTGGCGACATTTTTATCATTAAGATAATTAACAAATTCCATTAGAATCTAAAACATAAGTTTTATCGCAAAAACTTGCAAGTTTTGAATCGTGCGTCACGAAAAACAAGGCCGCATCCTCTTTTTTCACATAATCGATTAAAAGCTCTATGACATTTTTTGCATTTTCAAAGTCTAAATTCCCCGTCGCTTCGTCCGCGAAAATAATTTTTGGTTTTTTGCAAAGCACCCTTGCAATGCTTACTCTTTGTTGCTGTCCTCCGCTTAGTTTTGTGATTTTTTGACTTAAAAGCTTGTCTATGCCGAGTCTTTTTAGTAGTTTTTGGTCTAAATTTTTTCCCGATAAAACGCTTGCAAGTTCTATATTTTCAAGGGTAGAAAAGCCTTTGAAAAGATAATGCGTTTGAAAGATAATGCCAAAATCATAGCGTCTTATTTTGTTTCTTAAATTTTCGTTCAGTTTGTAAAGCTTTTCGTTTTTGTAAAAAACCTCTCCGCTTTTAGGCTTTAACAAGGAGGATAGAATGTGCAAAAGCGTGGATTTTCCACAACCGCTACTTCCTTGAACGGCTACGCAGTCTTTTTTATTTAAGTTTAAATTTAAATTTTCAAAGAGCGGGTAATCAAAGCTGTGAGTGATTTGCTCCGCTCTTAAAAGTTCCATTATCAGCCAATTTGTGCGGCAACTTCGGCAGCAAAATCTTCGCTCTTTTTCTCAAGCCCTTCGCCCACTTCAAATCGTATAAATTCGGCGATTTCAAGCTTTCCGCCGTATTCTTTTTCTTTTTCGGCAATAACTTGCTCTATGGTCTTTTTATCGTCCATTACATAAAATTGTCCCATTAAAGTGAGTTTGCTATCAAGTTGCGAATTTTCGGCTATGAAGCTGTTTATTTTGCCAGGAATTATATTGTTCCAAATTTTTTCAGGCTTGTTTTGAGCCTTAAGCTCAGCCTTAATATTTTCTTCAGTTTGCTTTAAAATCGCCTCGCTAAGCTGTTTGCGACTTGCAAATTTAGGAATTTTGTATTCTGGTTTGTTAGGGTCTTTAAGCCTTCGTCTTTCCTCGTTTTCTTTTTCAAGCTCGGCAACTAGGGCTTTGTATTCGTTTTTTATAAAATCATCATCAAGTTCTTTATAGCTTAAAAAAAGCGGTTTCATCGCCGC
>CAZWYE010000085.1:0-6691 GCA_964637895.1 uncultured Campylobacter sp.
TGTGCTTAATATCTAAGGAAGCTTAGAATGTTTAATGCGCTTGAGATTGCTAAAAAGGTTTTTGAGATCGAAGCTAAGACCATAGCGGATTTGGCTAAGAATTTAAATGAGGATTTTAACAAAGCCATAGAGCTTATTTTAAACATAAAAGGGCGGTGCGTTTTAAGCGGTATGGGAAAATCAGGACACATAGCTACAAAGATCGCAGCAACCTTAGCAAGCACTGGAACGCCAAGCTTTTTTATGCATCCAAGCGAGGCTTTGCACGGCGATTTAGGAATGCTTACTGCAAATGATATTTTAATCGCCATTTCAAATTCAGGCGAAACAGAAGAGCTTTTAAGGATAATCCCGGCTGTAAAAAGACGCAAAATTCCCCTTATAGTAATGAGTGCAAACGCGAAATCCACCCTTGCCAAGCAAGGCGATGTATTTTTAAGTATTTTTGTTGAAAAAGAGGCTTGCCCTTTGCAACTTGCTCCTATGAGTTCGACCACAGCGACCTTAGCTATGGGTGATGCTATTGCGGCGGCTTTGATGAAGATACGCAAATTCGAGCCTGAGGATTTTGCTTTGTTTCATCCGGGCGGAAGCTTAGGTCGTAGGCTTTTGACTAAGGTTGAGGATTTAATGGAAACAAATGTGCCTTTTGTAAATCCTAATACCGAATTTAACGACCTCATAGACATTATGACAAGTGGAAAACTAGGGCTTTGCGTTGTTGTTGAGAATGATAAATTAGTAGGAATCATTACAGATGGCGACTTAAGACGTGCTTTAAAGGGAAACGATAAGCCTCGCTTTGACTTTAAAGCCAAAGAAATAATGAGCACCAACCCTAAAACCATAGACGTGCATTCTATGGCAAAAGAAGCTGAAGAGCTTATGCTTAAATACAATATCAAAGAAATAATAGTCCAAGAACAAGGCAAAATAGTAGGCATCATACAACTTTACGCGATAGGAAAAATTTAAGTGAAATATAGTGTTGCGATCCCGCTAGATCTTAAATTGCGCCCTTTTGATATACTTAAAAAAGTAAAAAGCATTATCCAAAGAGCAAGTGATGAAGTTGAGATAGTTTTCGGACATAATGATAGAAATTCTTATTTTGATAGATATTTAAAAAATCTTGTCAAAGGTAAAAACAATATCAAACTCGCCTCAGGAAATTTTTACACAAGGCTTGTAAATATGAGTTTATTAAGAAACGAGGCGGTTAAGCTTTGTTCTTGTGAATTTATTTATCTTGTAGATGTGGATTATTTATTTGATGAGGATTTAAGCGATTCTTGCATAGAGGAACTCAAAAGCGGAAAGAAAAAATTTATCATTTTGCCTTGTTTGTATCTTACTCCTAAGGGCTCAAGAGCGGTTTTTCATCACAGCAGAGAAGAAATGTTTGAAAAATTCATTTCTTTTAGAAAAGATTTATTCTCCAGCATTGCTTCGCCAAGCGGAGGGGCGATTTTTGTTAAAAAAGAAGATTATTTTAAAATCGGCGGTTTTGATGAGGATTTTGTAGGTCGGGGCGGAGAGGATTTTGAATTTATGATAAAACTTGCACTTTTTCACAAGGCTATAGAACCTACAAAAGATTTAATGTTGAATAAATTTTATAAAGCATTACTTTTAAGCGAAGGTTTTAGGAAATATTTAAGTTTCATTTGTTTGCCTTATTTTTTTGAAAAAAAAGTAACTTTTCACATTCATCACAACAGAAACAGGCTTTTGTCATATTATAGACAATACGATAAAAACTCAAACCTACTTCAAGAAAAAATCGTTTTTAAAGATGAGAATTTAAAAGCTCACGGAGCGTCTTTAATGGCATTTTACGAGGAGCTTTGCAACAAATACAAGCTTCCTTTGGATAAATACGCCGTTCTTTTTGATTGTTACAAGCCTAAAATTTTAAGTCTTTCTTGGTTCATACTTTTTTTAAGAAGACTTTAATGCTAAAACTTTCAAAGGCTCAGCAAGAACAAGCTAGGGTTATTCTTGATGGAATTTTTAAGGTTAAGCTTAAAAAACCCTTAACGCACCTTGCTCCTAAAAAATTTCAAGGCTATCAAAAATACATTATAATTTCAGCTGTTTATAATGTAGAAAAGTATTTAAAAGCCTATTTTAACTCATTTATTCATCAAAGGCTTGACTTTGAAAACAACATTCTTTTAATCCTCGTTGATGATGGCTCAACTGACACAAGCGCAAGTATCATCAAAAAATATCAAAGCAAATATCCTAAAAACATAATCTACCTCCACAAAGAAAACGGAGGTCAAGCAAGTGCCAGAAATTTAGGCTTAGAATATTTAAAAGAGTATTTTAAAGAACACTTAAATTTAGAAACCAAGCCGAATTTAAATTTAGAAACAAACGAAAACGAGAATTTAAAAACTCCAGCAAACGAGTTTTTAAACGCAAATTTAAGCGATTTTTGGGTGAATTTTACTGACCCTGATGATTTTTTAGACCGCTCTTGTTTATATGAGGTGGATAAATTTGTAAAGCAAAATCAAAGCGAAAATTTAGCTATGATAGCTTGTTCTCTTATCTTTTACATAGAAAAATTCAAAATTTACAAAGACAATCACTCTTTAAATTTTAAATTCAAAAAAACGCAAATGTGTTTAAACTCAAATTTAAATGATTTTATCCAGCTTTCTTTTAGTTCCGTTTTTTTGCCCTTGCAAAGCGTGCTTGAAAAAAATATAAAATTTGACGAAAATTTAAAGCCAAATTTTGAAGACGCCAAATTTGTAAATGAATATTTGCTTGAAAATTTAAACGCAAAAAGTGCTTTTCTAAAAACGGCAAGATATTTTTACAGGAAAAGAGCGGATAAAAGCTCAACGCTTGATAACAAAAAAGAGGCAGAGCTTAAACAAGTCTTAAAGCTGGGCTATCTTTTTGTTCTCCTTCACGCGCAAAAAAAATGCGTTAAAATTCCGGCTTTCATTCAAAATGTCGTTATTTATGACTTGTTTTGGGTGATTAAAGATATTATAAATCAAAACAAATTTGCCTTTCACAGCAAAGAAGAAAGAGCGGAATTTTTTAGGCTTTTTGATGAAATTTTTGCTTTGATTGATGAGGAGTTGATTTTAAATTTCAACATAGCTAAAATGCATTTTTTTTACAAAGTTGGCATTTTAAATTGCTTTAAAAAAAGTTTCGCGCCCTTTTTAAACGCCTTTATAGAGGAGTTTGATGATAAAAACGAGCAAATTTTGATAAGCTATTTTACTCCTTTTGAAAAAAACACTCAAAGCGTGAAAATAGACGGCAAGGAACTTAGCGTGAAATTTGAAAAAACCTTAAAACACAGCTTTTTAGAGCGAACTTTTTGCTATGAAAAAAGATTTTGGATAAACTTAGCAAAAGACGCAAACAGGCTTGAAATTTTCATAAACGGAGCAAAAAGCAAGATATATTTTGAGGAAAAAGAGCTTGAAAATTTAGCACAAATTCACAAAAAAATGCAAAAGCTAAAAATTCAAAGAGCTAAAAACAAAGATTTGTGGATACTAGCAGATGCGGCATTTAGAGCCGATGATAACGCAGAGCATTTGTATCGTTACATAGCGAAAAATCACCCTAAGCAAAACATAGCTTTTATCTTGCAAAAAAGCTCAAAAGACTACGCAAGGCTTGAAAAAGAGGGCTTTAAGCTTAGCGACCCAAAAAGTTTTAAATTCAAATATCTGCTTCACAAGGCTGATAAAATCATCTCTTCGCATATAGACAAATACATTTTTAACGCCTTTGGCGGCGAGACTTTGAGGACTAAGGACTTTATCTTTTTGCAACACGGAGTAACTAAGGACGATTTAAGCTCTTGGCTTAACAAACGAAAGATTGATTGCTTTATAACTTCGACAAAAAGGGAGTTTGAAAGCATAACAAAAGATTATAACGCTTATAAATTTAGCACTAAAGAAATGGCTTTAACAGGACTTGCAAGACACGACGCACTTTTAAGGACTAATCAAACGCATTCTAAGCAAATTCTCATAATGCCAACTTGGAGGCAGTATCTTGGTGCTGGAATTCGAAATTTTAGGAGAAAAAGGAATGAAAATTTCACTCAAAGCAAATATTATATTTGTTGGAAAAGCTTGTTAAATAGCGAATTTTTAAAAGAACTTTGTCAAAAATACAAATATGAGCTAGTTTTCAATCCTCACCCGCACATAGAAATTTACACAGAAAATTTTAAGCTTAATTCTTTTATAAAATTTGGCAATGAAATTCCCTTGCAAGAACTTTTTGCTAAGAGTGCTTTGCTGATAACAGATTACTCAAGCGTAGCCTTTGAAATGGCGTATTTAGGAAAAGCTGTGCTGTATTATCAGTTTGATAAGGAGGAATTTTTCGCAAATCATTTAAATCCGGGATATTTCTCCTACGAAAAAGACGGCTTTGGTCCTGTGTGCTACACTGAAGAGGCTTTATTACAAGCACTTGAACTTGCCTTAAAAAACGAGTGCGAACCTAAAGAGCCTTACAAAACTAGGCTAGAAAACTCTTTTGAATTTAAAGACGGCAAGTGTTGTGAGAGGATTTATGAAAAAATCAAAAATTTGTAAAATAAAAATTTAAGTTTAATCTTAAAAAACCTTGTAAAGCAGTTTAGCATTTACGCAAGATTTTCTAAATTCGGCTAAAATTCGTGCATAAAACGCATTAAACCTTGCTATGGAGAACAAACTTGCTTTTAAATTTCTTTAAAAAATCACGCAAAAACACGCAAAATTCGGACGCGAATTTAAATAATAAAGAAAATTTAGAGGAAAATTTCGCAAAAAACGAAGCAAACTCGGGCTTTTTTCAAAATTCAAACGACAAGGAAAACATAAAGCTTTCACAAAGTTTAAACGATAAAGAAAATTTAAACGAGTCTTTAAATTCAAACGAACAAGAAATTCTTGCTAAAAACACGCTCAAACAAGAAATTTTTGACAAGCAAGAAAACACGCTCAAACAACAAAATTCCAACGAACAAAAAAATACAAACGAGAGTTCTAAAACAAGCAATTATTCTTTTAAAAAAATCGCCTTAGGTTTGATTCTTGCTGTGATTTTGGGAATTCTCTGTGCTTTTTTGGCACATTTTTATCTTAAAGCTTCTTTTAAGGTTTGTGCTTTAATGGGCATTATGGCTTTGCTCGTAACGCTTTGGACGAACAAGGCTTTGCCTTTGGGCGTTGTTTCGCTTCTGCCCATTATTTTGTTTCCAAGTTTTGGAATTTTAGATACTAAGAGTGCTACTTCAAATTACGCAAATCCTATTATTTTCTTATTTTTAGGCGGTTTTATGTTGGCTACCGCGACCGAAAAAATAGGACTTCACAAGATCATAGCTAAAAAATTTCTCTCCTTTTTTTCTAAAACTCCCAAAGGCGTGATTTCTGCCCTAGGCTTTGCTTCAGCGACCTTAGGCACGGCTTTATCAAATTCCACCGTCGCTATCTTGCTCCTGCCTGTTGCACTTTCCATAAGCAAGGATTATTTTTTAAAGCTTAGATTTTTGCTTGCGGTTGCTTTTGGAGCGAGCATTAGCGGAATCACAACGCCCATAGGCTCTCCACCTAATCTTATATTTCTAGGTTTTTTAGAAAGTCTCGGTTTTGAGGGCATTAGCTTTACGACTTGGATTTTTATGATGTTACCGCTTACCTTGCTAATGCTTTATGCGATGATTAAAATTCTTGCAGCAAATACCAAAGACCATCCTATCGAGGTGAGCCTTTTTGATAAAGAGCAAATCACTTTCGCACACAAAAGGCTAACTTTTTTCATAGCCGCTCTCTTGCTTTTGCTTTTTATAAATTCGCCTATAAAGCCTATTTATAGCGGTTTAGGTCTAAATGAAAATGTCATACTCTTAGCCTTTGGTCTGCTAATGTTTGTACCAAAAATCGGCTTTTTAGATTGGGACGATTCAAAGTCCATTCCTTACGAGCTTATATTTTTATTTGGTGCTGGATTTTGCATAGCAAATGCCTTTTCAGGCTCGGAGCTTAGTAGGGCTTTTGAGTGCTTTTTCTCGCAGTTTTCGTCCCTGCCTTTCATAGTGTTTTTGTTTTTAGCTTGTGTGAGTGCTATTATAGCAACGGGCTTTTTAAGCACAACAGCTTTAATCGCCATCTTACTTCCTATAGTCTATACGGCGACTCAGTCCTTTTTAGAGGGAAAAGAATCTACTATTACTATGCTTGCCATTACCATTTGCGCGAGTTTTTCTTTTATGATACCAATTAGCACGCCGCCAAACGCCATAGTTTTTGCAAAAGGCAATATCAAAGCGTGGGATATGATTCGTTTCGGCTTTTTACTAAGCATAGTAGGCATAATCGCCGTTACGCTGTTTTCTTATTTGTATTGGCGTTTATTTTTAGAAGTTTGAAAATTTAAGCTTTTGCAAACTTTAAATTTATGTCTTAAAAATACTTTTAATTGAAGCTTAAAAGTATTTTTAAAATTCATATTTTTGAAATTTAAAACGAGAAGAATTCTAAAAAGCGAGTTTTTGGGTTGATATTGTTTAAAATGCCTTTTTTAATCTCCTCATTATAAACGCTAGGGCTTAAAACCACAAAGGCATTTTCATTCTCTAAAACTTGCGGCGATTTGACAAATAAAGAAGTTCCATAAAGTCTTTTGTCCCATTTGTTTGGATTAT
>CAZWYE010000086.1:0-6671 GCA_964637895.1 uncultured Campylobacter sp.
CCCCGTAAGCACTTGCGAAAATAGCAATATTTGCGACATTTTTACTTAAAAATCCGTGATGGAATTCGCTTTTATTATTCTCACCAAGCTCACCCATAGCCTCGCCGTGATCAGGCACAAAAAGCACATAACTAGGAGTTTTCATCGTTTTAAATTTCTCAAAAATACTTGCTATGATGTGGTCGTTAAATATCATAGCATTATCGTAAGCATTGATTCTATCCTCGTTTAGATTGCTTGATTTTGGGAATTTAAAGGCTTCTTTGTAGGCTTTGTATTGGTCTTTATAAGGCGTGTGGGAGGAGCGTTGATGAAATACTATGAAATTAGAACCTTCTTCGAAATTCAAAGCAAGTTCGTCGAGTTTTTGAAGTAGGACTAAATCGCCTATTTTGTGCGATTCTAAAGGATAGCTTTCTTTGGTATTTACAAAATCGATAAAATTTGAACACATAAAAGTAAGCAAACTCTCTTCTTGATTAGAAATATAATAGGTCTTAAATCCCGCTTCTTTAGCAAGTTTAAACAAATGCGTTTTTTCTTCTAAAATATGCTTTATGTCGTTGTGATTATAAGAAATATTCATAAACATAGGCAAACTTATGTTCGTAAAAACGGAAGCGGACAAGCCTTTTTTGGCGATGAAATTTTCATCGTTTAAAGCAAGTTTTTCAAGCTTTGGCGTGGTGTTTCTTGCGTATCCTAACAAGCCTATGTGATTTGCATTAACGCTTTCTCCTAAGATAAGCACTATATTTCTTGGCTTAGGCTTGTTAAATTCAAGTTCGTAAGGCAGGTAGCTTGGAATTTGCTTGTCTTTTTGCTTTAAAAAAATAAAAAAATACGAAGTGAAAACCTTAAAACTATTTAGCAAACTTACAGCATCGTTTCTAGGGACGAAATTTTTAAGAGTTGGGCTTTTAAAAAGGGCTTTATAAGGCAAAATGCTTAGTAAAATGACAAGCAAAATTGTAGCAAAATAGCTTTTCTTTAAAGGAATTTTAATGTAGAGAAAAATAAGAGTCCCATAAACGCATAAAAGCACGAAAATGTGAAGCAAACCCCAAGGCAGAAGCTCTTTTGCAGCAAGAAAAATTTCTCCCCACTCACTCCACATAGTATGCAAAGCATACACATTTAAAGGCGTTTTAAAGTAAAAAAGATGAGAAAACTGCACAAGTTCCATTAAACAAAACAAAACGAACAAAACAAGGCTTAAAATTCGAGGTCTTACTAAAGGAAAAATCAAACTTGCAGGGACAAAAGCGGCTAAAAACTGAAAAGAAAGGCGAAACTGGTAAAAATCATTCACAAGAGAAAAAACAAAACTCGTGGCAATGAAAGCCAAAAAGGTCGCACAAACTAAAAGAAGATAGCGGTAAAGCCCCCCCCCGTTTAGACTAAAATTCATTAAGACTCCTTGTTTAAAAAGTCTAAATTATAGTCTTTTTTTCGTTAATAATCAAGGGATTAAAGGCTTTGATAGAAAGCTGGAGCGTGTCGCCTGTTTTAAGGTTTTTGTAAGATTTTAAAAATTCCCTCTCGCTTAAAGTGATTTTTATAAGCTCATTGTTTAAAAGCAAGGTAAGAATCACCATAATATCGCTATTTTTAATATCAAGCAAAACTGCATTCAAACGCAGTTTAGCACTGATATTTGAATTTGAAAATTCCTCCTTGTTCGCATCTTTTACAATCTTTCCGCCTTTAAGTTCTAAAATTCTATGGCTTAGCCTATAAATTTCAGCCAAATCGTGGCTTACAAGCAAGGTTGTAGCCTTAAAATGCGTTAAAATTTTGCTAAGTTCCTCTTGCAAAAAAGTCCTCATTTTAAAATCAAGCGCACTCAAAGGCTCGTCCAAAAGCAAAAGCTCAGGCTCTCTTGCTAGGGCTCTAGCCAAAGCCACTCTTTGAGCCTGTCCGCCTGAAAGCTCTTTAGGATAAGCCTTTGCTAAATTTTTTAAATTCACAAGCTCTAAAAGCTCTTCTACTTTTTGCTTAGAAACGGCAGCATAAGCGATATTTTCTCTCACGCTCATATTAGGAAAAAGCGCATAATCTTGAAAAACAAAGCCGATTTTTCTTTTTTGCGGGGCTAAATTTATGCCTTTTTGCGTATCAAGCCATATTTTTTCATTCATCTTAATAAAGCCAAATTTAGGCGTAATAAGCCCTGCAACGATCTTAAGTAGGGTTGTTTTTCCTGCTCCGCTTTCTCCAAAAATCGCGCTAAGTTCTTGCGTTTTAAACTCGGCTTTAAGATTAAGCTCTACCTTGCCATTTGCTGAATTCATAGGGTGTTTTATGTAAATTTCTAGCATTTTGTACCTTAAAAGCTTAATTTTTTATTGACAAGATAAAGGCTTAAAAGTATTAGAAAACTTAGTATAAAAAGCACGAAAGCGTATTGATGAGCTAGGGCGTAGTTTAGGGCTTCAAGCTCGTCATAAACGGCTATGCTTGCAACTAAGGTTTCGCCTTTTTTGTGTCCGCCTATCATCATAACAACGCCAAATTCGCCTATGGTGTGTGCAAAACTCATTATACAAGCGGTGAAAATTCCCACCTTTGAATTAGGCAAAATCACTCTAAAAAGGGTTTGAAATTTACCTTTTCCAAGCGTGTATGAAGAGTCTATAAGATTACGATTTACCGAAGAAAACGCACTTTTTAAAGGATTTACCATAAAGGGCAGGGAAAAAATCATAGACGCAAAAACAAGCCCCTCAAAGCTAAAAACCAAAGAAAGATTGAAATTTTCTTTCAAAAACGCTCCTAAAATGCTAGTTGGTGAAAAGCTTACTAAAAGATAAAAGCCCAAAACGCTAGGCGGCAAAACTAAGGGCATAGCCACGATAATCTCAAAAAAAGCCTTCAAAGGAAAACTCACAAAAACAAAAATATAAGCAAGAAAAATTCCCACAAAAAAAAGCAAAAAAGTCGTAAGAAAAGAAAGCTTAAAAGTCAGCCACAAGGTCTGCAAAAAGTCGTATTCAAGCATTTAAGTCCTTAAAATAATATCGTTTGCTTTCACAAAACAAAGCCAAATTTGACCCGTTTTAAGCCCTAAAGCCTCGCCTTGTTCTGCACTAATGATAGAATAAAGCTTTACTCCCTTAAAATCAAATTCAAGCTCCCATAAAAGTTTGCCCTTTGTAAGCTTTGAAATTCTTGCTTTAAAGGTATTTTCTACGCTGGTTTTTGAATTTAAGCTTAAAAAAGCAAGTTCGTGTTCTTTAAAAAGTAGCTGTACTTCCTTGCCCACTTCTAAATGAGGCAAAGAAGAAAGCACTAATATTAAGACACTAAAAATGCGTCCTTTAACACAAATTTTAACAAAAACTATATCGCCCTCGCTTAAAAGCTCGGTGATTTTTCCTTTTAAGACATTCAAGGCGTGTTAAATCCGTATTTTTTGATGATTTCCTTGCCCTTTTGTGAGCCTACAAAGTCCGCAAATTCTTGGGCTAGTTTTTTATCTTTAGCACTTGTTGTAAGCACGAAAGACTGTCTTAAAGGCTCATAAAGCTTTTCATCGATGATAAAGGCTTTTCCTTTAGGATTATTCACGCTTGAAACCAAAGAATACGCCACAATTGCTAGCTCCGCACTGCCACTATCAATATGAAGCACAGGCTGAGAAATATTATCGCCTAAAACGATTTTATCTTTTAAAGCTTCGTAAATTTTAAGATTTTCAAGCACTTGCATCGCAGCTTCGCCATAAGGTGCGATTTTAGGATTTGCTATGCTTAAATGCTTGAAATTCTTATCTTTTAAAGCCTCTACGCCTCCTTCTAAAAGCTTAGAATCTAAAGCATAAAGAGCTAAAACGCCCAAAGCATAAACCTCCGGCTTACTTAAAGCCTTGCCGTCTTTATAAATTTGCTCCGGATATTTTGCATCAGCCGAAAAGAAAAGATCAAATTCCCTGCCCTCTTTTAAAAGCTGATAATGCTTACCAGAAGCTCCAAAAATAAGCTCCACTTCGTCATTTGAATGCGTTTTTAAAAACTTTTCTTTAACTTCATTCATAGCCTTTGAAGCACTTGAAGCGACAAAGACATTAATCATTTCGGCACTTAAATGCGAACAAAAAAACAAAATTGCAAAAAATGCAAAGATTTTTTTCATTTTTTATCCTTTTAAAATTTTTAATTATTATAACACAAAGTTTTTTTGACATATTATATAAATAGGATGGTAAGTGAGGCGGTTTTGAAATTCTTTTTCGTAGTTTTTTAAGAAATTTTTGCCTAAAAAGAATTTTCCTAAGGAATTAACTCCGCTTAATTTTAAGTGCCTAAAAAGCTCCAAAGTGCTTGGAAATTCTAGCCTTATAAACTCCTCGCTTAGTTCTAAAATCTCAAAATTCTTTTGCAAAATTTTTTCATACTCTTTAAGGCTTAGGTATTTTAAAGAAAGCCCTGTGCTTTTGGTGATTTGCTCGAAGTTTTGCTTTCCAAAAGTAGAGCATAAAAACACCCCGTTTGGCTTAAGCATATTTACTAAACTTGGTAAAACTTTATGTAAATCAAGCCACTGCAAACAAGCATTGGAAGCGATGAGGTCGAATTTTTGAGTGCTTAAAAAATGCTTTGAAAGCTCGTTCATATCGAAAATTTCAACCTTAAAATCCGCTGCGTAATCGAAAATATCATTACTTACATAGTCTTTAAAACGCAAGATTTTTCGAAGTTTTTTGCCAAACTCACCTTGCGCACAACCAAACTCAAAGACCCTTTTAAAATCTAAAAGCCCTAACAATTGAAGCTTTTCGCATAGTTTTTTTGCCATTAAATCCTGCACTAAAGCATTTTTAGCATAAGTTTCTTTTGCTTTTAAAAAATTCAAAATAAATCCCAAGTGTTAAAATGAAAAAAAGCAAAATGAGGTTCGTTTAACCAATAAAGCCTAGCAAAGGAGTTTTTTAAGGCTGAATTGGGAAAAATAGCGTCGTTTTCACTTGCAAAAACCTTATCCCAAAGCAAGAAATTTTCTTTATTTTTATTTGCAAATTCCCACAAGCTAGAAAGCTCTTTTTTAAGGGCGTTTTCATCTTTAAAAACGAAGTCTTTAGTAAATCTTAAATACTCTTTAAAAAGGGCTTCTTTGAAAGTTTGCAAGGAAAAATTTTTCATCGTTTTTACAAAAATACTAGGATGAATTCCTAAGTGTTTGTCTATGCCTAAATTCGTGCCATTGATTGCGATTTTTTGTGTGATTTTAGAGTAAAAATAGGCATTTTTTAAAAAAGAATTTGCCACGCAAACACCCATAGAAAAGGCGATGAGAGTGATTTTTTCAAAAGTGTTTAAATCTAAGCTTAAATTTAAATCCTCATAATCATAAACCATCAAAACATTTTTACTCGAACCCAAATGTCTAAAATGCGTAGGATTGCTTGCAAAACCGCTAAAAAACAGCACGAGTTCTTTAGAATTTTGGTTTTTATGCAAAAAAGAAGTTTTCATAAAAGCTCCGCAATTTTCATCAAAGATTCTTGCTCTAAATCGCTATGCAAGGAAAAGCGAATCCGGGCTGTATTTCTAGCAACGCTTGGTTCTTTAATGGCTGGGGCAAAAAAGCCGTTTTTTTCAAGCTTTTGAGCGAAGTTTAAAGCATTTTCGTTTGTGCGTAAGATTAAAGAAATAATATGAGCTTCGCCTAAAACTTCGCAGTTTTTTTGCTTTAAATTATCTAAGAAAAACGCACTGATTTTGGCTAAATTCCGCCTTTTTTCGTTGAAATTTTCAAGCTTTTTAAAGATAAATAAACTCCAAGCGACATTTATGGGAGCTAAAGCCGTTGAGTAAATCAAAGCTCTTGCTTTGTTGATGAAAAAGTCCTTAAAATCTTTGCTTGTAATCATACAAGCACCGCTTGAAGCAAGAGCCTTTCCAAAAGTAAAAACCAAAAAATCCACCTCCTCTTGCAAACCTAAAGTCCTCACAAACCCAAGCCCACTTTCATCAAAACAACCAACACTGTGAGCCTCATCGATGTAAAGTAAAACATTGCTGTAAGATTTTTTAAGTCTTACTAAGCTCTTAATGTCCGCAAAATCGCCGTCCATACTGAAAAGTGCTTCGCTTAAAATGATTATAAGCTCGTATTCTTTGTGATACTTTTCTAAAAGTCTTTCTAAGCCTTGTATATCGTTGTGTTTAAAACGCAAAAACTTAGCACCCTTTAAGCCATCAATCATACTTGCGTGTATGAGTTTATCTGCTAAAAATAAGACTTTTCCAAGACTTGCTAAGGATGCTATGCAAGAAAAATTAAGCGTAAAACCACTATTAAAATGCAAAATTTCTTTGTTTTTAAAGCTTTTTTTAAGATAATTTTCGAATTCCTCGTAAATTTCGAAATTTCCGCTTAAACTCCTTGAACTAGAGCTTGAAAAATAACAATGCTTTGCGTCTAAAGAGTTTAAGAATTCTGTTTTTAATTCTTTTGAACTTGCTAAGTTTAGATAGTCGTTTCCTGCGAGATTTAGGAGTTTTTGCTCTTGTTTGAAGACGAAAATTCCCTCGTGTTTTAAGGATGTTAGAGTGCGAAAATTCGAGTTTTGTTTTAAATTCGATAAAATAGTTTGAAGAGTCATTTTCGTTCCTAAATTTGCTTTTAAAAGCTAATTGTGCCAAAAAATTTTAAAGCTTTGCTTAGTT
>CAZWYE010000087.1:0-6662 GCA_964637895.1 uncultured Campylobacter sp.
AAGCATCATCTGCGGCTGAATTGATTCTAAGACCAGAACTTAGTCTTGCCAAAGAATTATCCAAATTTTTGGAGTTAAGATCTGAGTTAGCTTTAGCGTTTAGCGCAGCGACATTGGTGTTAATACGAAATCCCATAATAAATCCTTTTAAATGAATTCAACACACATCCGTGTGCGTTGTTAAAGCCTATATCGTTTAGTTTGGAAAATAATTTATAGTTTTTCTAAGTTTTTCAAATTTTTAGAGTTTTTACTTAGTGTTTTTAGCTTTATTTGCTCTTGTTTGTATTAGTTTTATTTAGCATAAATTTAAAGTGCGTTAAATTTTAGGCTTTAGTTTTTAGAGCTTGTATTTTTAATTTTAAGATTTATATTTTTAAGTATGCTAAGCTCGTTAAAAACTCTTTTTATTTTTGTAGTAAAAATATTGTTTAAGCTATTAAAGATTATTTGGATGAATGGTTTTATCGT
Organism: uncultured Campylobacter sp.; assembly: GCA_964637895.1. Lineage (GTDB taxonomy): Bacteria > Campylobacterota > Campylobacteria > Campylobacterales > Campylobacteraceae > Campylobacter_D. Next base: position 472 of record CAZWYE010000087.1, read on the forward strand.
TAAGAAATTTCATTTTTATAATTTCTAATGAAATTATTTTTCCGGATAATTTTTATGCTGGGAAGTAAAAAGCATAAATAATGCATTCATTGCAGTGAAATTTCAAACCATTCATTTTAGATAAACTAGCTTAATGTTTTTTAGGTTTAATATTAACATTTTCAAAACTGCTTTCTATAAAATCAAAGCAACTTGCATTAATTCATAGACTAATTTTTAATATTTTTATGACAAAATTATACTGTGTTTTATTTAAGCAAACTTTTTATAAATCAAAATACAACAAAACTTAAAAAATAATTTAAAACAAATATTATTTTAAAATTCAACCAACAAAAAGTAAGGTTTGTAATAAATCTTTCAAAAATACGCTAAATTCTCATAAAATTACTATTATACTTAAAAAACTCTCAAAGCTTCTTTTTGGCAATAAACATAGAGCTTATACCAAAGCTAAAGCTTTTAAATTCAAGCATTTTAAAGCCCGCAGTTTCAAGCTCTTTAATAAAATCTTCTTTACTTAAAAAATCCTCTATAGAATCGGGCAGATATTTGTAGGCTTCTTTGTTTTTGCTAATAAGAGCTCCTAAAAAAGGCAAGATATTTTTAAGATAAAAATCCCTAAAAAAGCCCACAAAGCCGTTTTTTTCTCTCTTTGTAAATTCCAAAACAAGCAAAATTCCGCCACTTTTAAGCACTCTTAAAAACTCGCTTAAAGCCTCTTTTCTTTGTACGACATTACGAATTCCATAACTTATGCTAAGAATGTCCGCACTTTCATTCTCTAAAGGCAGATTTTGTGCCTTAGCTTCGATAAATTCAAGTTCTTTAAATCTCGCTCTTGCAAGGCTTAACATAACCTCACTCGGATCAACGCCCTTAATAGAAACAAGATTTTTACCCGAATTTAAAGCACTTTTTTGCCAAAAATCTATCATATCTGCGGTCCCGCAAGCTATATCAACTACACTTAAATCCTTTTTTTCATAAAGCTCAAGCACCCTTTCACACGATATTTTGCGCCAAGTTTTATCAACGCCAAAGCTTAAAATGCGGTTGCTTTTATCGTAGGTTGGAGCGATTTGATTAAACATTTCTATGATTTTTTCTTGTTTTTGCATATTTTAACCTTTGTAAATTCTTAAACTTTTGCTGGTTTTACTTATGAGTTTTAAAAGCTTTTTTCTTTTTTTCATTGTCTTTGAAAAGGACTTTTCTTGGGAAGTTAAAAAGTATTTCGTGCTAAGTTTGTTTAAACTTTTAAGATTAAAAAGTGTTTTAAAATACTCCAAAAATACGCAAATTTGTCTAAATTTTAAAGAAAATTGCTCAAAATCAAAGTCTTTTAAAAGGAATTTTTTAAACAAAACAAGCTTTTTTCTAAGCTCTAGCGCGACAAGTTGCTTAAAAAACATATCCTTTTGCAAACCTTGATAAAACGAGCTTTCCTTGATAAAAATGTCAAAATCATTAAACAAATCGCTAAGTTCTTTGGAGCTTAAAAGCAAAAGTAGGGCGTTTTGATCTTCTTTTTGTTCTAAGAGTGCGTAAAGATTTTGTGCTAAAGTTTTAAATTTCAAAGCTAAAATTTCGTTTAAATTTTTATCAAAAACCTCGTTAAAGCTCGATATTATCACAAAAATTTTTTCAGCATAAAGATAAAGCTCGAACAAATCCTCGTGTTTTTTATCCTGCAAAACCAAATTCCAATAAAACTTAAGCCTTCTAAACAAATAAAACAAGAAAATTCTAAGCCCATCAAAGGCGTTTATGGCTTCCGGAAATTCAAGCGTGAAATTTTGATTTTTTTCTATGATTTTAAAGCATTTTTCCATATCGAAAGGCTCGGGATTAAAGCCGTAAAGGCTTAAAATTTTACTATCTAATTTAAGTTCTTTTAAGATTTTAAAATCCTCTGGAATAACAAATTTTTCGGTATCCTCTAAGGTCTCAAAGCAAATTTTTAAAACGCATAACTTAGGATTTTCATAAAGTTCTATGTAGCTTTTAAGCGAACAAAGCTTAAATTCAAGCCTTCTTTTCTTAAGCACAGGAGCGATAGCTTTTTTGCGTGCTTTAAGGAAATCTTTTAAAGGAATTTGTGTTTGATTTTTTTCTAAAACTTCGTTTTTTGCTATGACAATTTTAAAAGTTTGCTCCCCGATACTTTGAAAACTCACGCTTTTTTGAGGGCTTATTTGCGTGTAAAAAATGCTTATATCTACACTTTGAAATTCTACGCCGTCTTTTTGCAACCTAGAAACGATAAAATCATCAGCGAGTAAAAAACTCTTCTTAATCTCATAAACCATTTTAAAACCTTATGGTTTATTTTAGCTTTTTTTCCTTAAGACTTATTGACATTTAGAGCAAGAATTAAGATAAACACAAAGTGCAAGATTTTTAATTTTATTATCAAGTCTCCTTTGAAGCCCTTCTTGATACTCGTTAAGATTTGCTTCTTTAAAACTCATATCTTCGATATTTCCGCACTTTTTGCAAATAATATGAATATGTTCTTCTTCATACATATCATAACAAGTTTTTTGATTTGCTGTATTTATTTCGACCACCAAGCCATGCTCTTGCAAAGTGTTAAGATTTTTATAAACGGTGGCTAAAGAGATTGAGGGGTATTCTTTTTTCGTCTCTGCGTAAAGTTCGTCAATGTTTGGGTGTTCATGTCTTTTTAAAATTTTCAAAACGCAAAGTCTTTGCGGAGTGGCTTTAAGCTCGTGTTTTTTTAATAATTGCAATAATTCCATTTTAAAACCCCGTTTTTATTATACTTTATAGAATTAAAATAGTACAAAAAATATCTTTAAAATAAGTTTATAACAAATAATATTTTTTATTAAATAATAAATAAAGCAAACTCAATGCTTTAACTCACAAATAAGACTTGATTTTCCTAGCTAAATTCTCAGCATCAAGCTCTAAGGACTTCTCCACTACTTCAAGGCTTCCGTGTGTTATGAAAGCATCTTCGTATTCAAAGCTTATTATTTTAATTTTCAAGCCGTTTTCCTCCGCAAAGCTTCTTAACAAACTCGCCACACCGCCTATTTTAGCACTTGCAGAAAAAACGAACCAAATTTTTGTTTTTTTTGCAAGTGCTTTTAAAAACTCTTTATCTAAGGGCTTTATAAAGATTAAATCGATTAAATTCGCAAAATCCTGCCCCAAAATATCCAAAACCTCCTTAGCCCTGCCAACGCCTTGTCCGTAGCCTAAAAAGGCGATTTTGCTTTCATTTTCAATCAAAATTTGAGCCTTTGCTAAAGAAATTTCACAAGGAGCAAACTCCTCATTTAAAATAAAATTCCCACGCGGATAACGAAACGCAAGCACTCCTTGATGATGGTAAGCATATTCCATTATATTTTCCATCATTTTTTCATCGCGCGGTGCAAGTAGGGTGAGATTTGGAACGCAGGCTAAAAAACTCACATCAAAAGCTCCTTGATGAGTCTCACCATCCTCGCCCACTATGCCGGCTCTATCTATGGCAAATACGACATTTAAATTCATAATCGCACAGTCGTGAATAATTTGGTCATAAGCTCTTTGCAAAAAGGTGCTATAAATAGCCACAAAAGGCTTAAAGCCCTCTTTTGCCATAGCTGCCATTGAAGTAACGGCGTGTTGTTCGGCTATGGCTACATCCCAAAATCTTTCCGGGTATTTTTCAATAAGCCTTTCAAGTCCCGTTCCGCTAGGCATTGCTGCGGTTACGCCGACTATATTTTCGTATTTTTGTGCTAAAGTTAGTAAATTTTGAGAGAAAATTTCGGTAGCACTTTTTTTCTGCGTCTTTTTAATACTCTCTCCGCTATGAATGTCAAAAGCACCTACGCCGTGCCATTTTGCGTGCTTTCCCTCTGCTGGGGTGTAACCTTTGCCTTTGGTGGTTTGAGTGTGGATAACGCAAGGCTTTTGCATAATTTTAGCTTGTTTTAAGGCGTTTATAAGCTCTTTAAGATTATGCCCATTTATTGGACCTATGTATTCAAGCCCTAGCTCTTCGAACAAAAAACCCGGTGCTAAAAGCTTAAAGCTCTCTTCAAACCTTTTTGCCATATAAGCAGCACTTTGAGGGAGGAATTCAAGCACTTTTTCTATGCTTTTTTTGAATTTTTGATAAGTTTGAGTAGCCATTACGCTTGAAAGATGCTTAGAAATCGCACCTATGGGCTTTGAAATACTCATTTCGTTGTCGTTTAAGATAATCACGCAAGGATATTTTCTATCGCCTAACTCGTTTAAAGCCTCATAAGCCATACCCGCGCTTAAAGCACCATCGCCTATTAAAACCACAGGAATTTTATCCTCTTTTTTTAGTTTTATAACCTTGCAAACGCCTAAAGCTAGGGAAATAGAAGTGCTAGAATGTCCGGCTATGAAAAAATCGCCCTCGCTAGGCTTAGTATAACCGCTCATTCCGCCAAACTGCCTTAGAGTGTCGAAATTTTCCCTGCCACTTAGAAGTTTATGAGCATAAGTTTGGTGAGAGACATCGAAGATAAAGGGATCTTTTCTTGCATCAAAAACCAAGTGCATTGCTATGCTAAGTTCTACAACTCCTAAATTTGAGCTTAAATGCCCTCCGTTTTTGCTGACAACTTCTATGATTTTTTCTCTAAGATTTGAGGCTAAAATTTCAAGTGCGTCCGGGCTTAAATTTTCAAGCTCCTCTTTGGTGTGAGCGAGTTTTTTACTCATTATTGACCATTTTTTTGATTTTTCTAAGGCGGCTGTTAAGATTTGATTCTATATTTCCTGCATCGCTTAAAACCACCACGCTACCTTTGCTAATGGCATCATCAAGGCTTATTTTGATATGTTTGCTGTTTGCAAATTTATCTTTTAAATAATCAAAATCGCTAGAATTTACTTTAAGCTCGATAGCACCAGCACCTTTAAGCTCTGCGATTAAGTCCTTAGCCAAAGCGTAAGCAACTTCCTTAGAATGCTCATCAAGCTCCTTTAAAACCACTTCTTTAGCTATATCTATGGCGGTATCGGCAAGGTCTTTTTCGTTTTTTTCCACAAAAGAATCTAAATTCTTACACGCTTCATCAAGCTTTACAACGCTTTTTAAATACTTATCTTTAAGCTCTTCAAGCTCTTTATCAAATTCTGCCCTTGCCTTGTCGTAGCCTTCTTTTGTGAATTTTTCTTTAGCGTTTTCAAGTTCAGTATTTAGTCGTTTGTCAAATTCGCTCTCCTGGCTTTCAATTTGCATTTGAAGCTTAATAATATTGTTCGACATTTCATCCGTTTTTTTGAGCAAATCCTCTACAAAGCTTGATTGAAAAAGCGGCTCAGTGCTTGGTTTTTCCTCGTGTTCTAGCTCATTTTCCACAGGGTGAGATGGCTTAGGTGCTAAGTTTTCTTTGCTTTCTTTTTTTTCTTTGTTTTCGTTTGAAACTTCAGTATTTTGCACTTGAGGCTCACTAAATTCAGTAATAACCTTAAAATGATAATCCTCGATAATATGCTGACTAGAGGTTTGGTTTGAAATTACATTGCTACGATTAATCATAAAAAGCCTATTCTATCATTTCGTCCGCATCGCCTGTTTGGACTAAGCCTTGCTCTGCAAGTTTTTGAACGACCTCGACGACCTTTCTTTGAGCTTCTTCAACATCTTTAACCCGGACCGCACCTAAAAAGCCCATTTCCTCTAAGAAAGCCTCGCTTGCACGCGTAGACATATTCGAAAGGAATTTTTGCTTGAGCTCCTCGCTTGCACCTTTTAAGCCTATCATCAAATCGCGCTTGTCTGTGGCTTTAAGAATTTCGCGAATGGCTTGTGTGCTAAGCTTTTGAATATCATCAAAGGTAAACATAAGCTCTTTAATGGTTGTTGCTAAGCGTTCATCGCTTTGTTCTATGTAGGCTATGGTTGATTTTGACGCCTTTTGTCCTAAGCGGTTAAGCACTTCAGCCACAGCTCTAGGACCGCCGATTTCAACCTTGTAAGAAGCAAGGCTTTCAAGCTTACTCTCAAGCACAGCAGAGACTCTTTTAATAATGCTTGGAGAAATATCGCCCAAATTTGCCATTCTTATAACCACTTCAGCTCTTAAATCATCACTAAAATACTCTAAAGTTTCCGCAGCGTGAATTGAATCCATATGAGCTAAAATAAGTGCTATAGTTTGTGGGTGTTCTTTGGTGATAAAGTC
>CAZWYE010000088.1:0-6493 GCA_964637895.1 uncultured Campylobacter sp.
AATGAAAAAAGATATTCACCCTGAATTTGTAGAATGTAAAGTCAGTTGTGCGTGCGGAAATACCTTTGTTACGAGGTCAAATAAAAGTGAGCTTAGAGTGGATATTTGCTCAAATTGCCACCCTTTTTTCACAGGTAGCGAAAAAATCGTCGATGCAGCAGGTCGTGTAGAGAAATTTAAGAAAAAATACGCGATGCAATAATGCTTTATTTCGTTCCTACGCCCATAGGAAATTTAAACGATATAAGTTTTAGAACTTTGAGCGTTTTAGAGAGTTGTGAGCTTTTATTTTGCGAGGATACAAGAGTTAGCAAGGCTTTAATCTCTCTTTTAAACGCTAAATTTAACACCAAAATCCACCCAAAAAATTTCATCTCCTTGCATTCTCACAACGAAAAAGAGGTTTTAGAAAGGCTTGATTTAAGCGTTTTTGATAAAAATGTGGCTTTTTTAAGCGACGCAGGAATGCCTTGTATTAGCGATCCGGGGCGAGTTTTGGTAGAATTTGCTCTAAAGCACGAACTTTCTTATGAGGTCTTGCCCGGTGCAAACGCTGCCTTAGTCGCGCTTGTAAGCTCAGGCTTTTGCGAGAAAGAATTTATCTTCATAGGTTTTTTACCTACAAAAGGAAAAGAAAGGGAAAAAGAGCTTGAAAAACTTATGTCAAATCCCTATCCTAGCATAGTTTATGAGAGTGCAAAACGCATTTTATCTTTGGTAAAAGAACTTGCAAATTTAGACGCAAAAAGAGAACTTTTTGCAGTAAAAGAAATAAGTAAGAAATTTCAAACACATTTTAAAGGCTGTGCAAAAGAGCTTGAAAAAGAGCTTGAAAATGCGAATTTAAAGGGCGAGTGGGTTTTAGTTGTGCAAAGAAATTTTGAAAAACAATTTCAAAACAACACCTTATGTGAAAAGGATATTTTAGAACTTAACCTGCCCTTAAAAACTAAAAGCAAACTTTTGGCTAAAATGAGCGGAAAAAATGCAAAAGAATATTATAAAAAATTAGTTTTAAGTTAAATTTGGGTAGAATTTTCAATGTTGGTTTATGGTAAGCAGATTTTTTTTTACATTTTAGAGTGTCATAAAGAGCTTGTTTTGGAGCTTTATCTTGCAAAAGAGTGCGATAAAAAAAGCTTTAATAAAATTTCAAGTTATGGTTTTAAGATTGTAAAACTTGATTTTAAAACGGCTCAAGCTTACGCAAAAGGTGGCAATCATCAAGGCTTTTTGCTAAGAATCAAAGACTACGAATTTGCGAGTTTAGACGCACTTAAGGGCAAGAATTTTATTGTTGCACTTTGTGGGCTTAGCGATGTGGGAAATATCGGTGCTATCATAAGAACGGCTTATGCTTTAGGAGCAGACGGACTTGTTTATGCTGGAGAAAAGCTTGCTATGGAGGGTGTTATTCGTGCAAGTAGTGGTGCGGCTATGGATTTTCCTATTGCTTTGTGTAAGGACTTTTTGAGTGCCTTAAACGAGTTTAAACAAAAAGGCTTTCACCTTTATGCAAGCGATAACAAAGGCAGGTCTATTCATACTTTAGAAATTTCAAAAAAACCAAAAATTTTGGTTTTGGGTGGCGAGGGTTTAGGTTTGAGCGATAAAATCATAAAAAAATGCGACGAATGCGTAGGCATAGCGATGAAAAGGGACTTTGATAGTCTTAATGTCAGTGCAGCCTTTGCAATACTTTGTGATAGGATAATGAATGTCTAATTGGAAAAAATTACAAGATTTAAATCTAAAAGAAGTTTCGATAAAAACTCAAATTGAGATGAAATTCTTAGAAGCTTTTGTAGAAAAGGACTTTGAGACCTTAAAGCGTTTCAATGTTAGAGGTTTTATCAAAATTTTAATGCGTGAATACGAGCTTGAATTTGATGATTTTTTAGAGGAATACGAAAATTATCTTAGCGAAAACAAAATCGAAGTTGTGGCTAAAAACAAAGACAACACAATCACGCCTAAACTTGATTCTTATAAAGCCCAAAAGAAAATTTCTTTCTTGCCTGTGCTTGTGATAGCATTTGTCTTGGCACTTGGCGGTGCTGGGGTGTATTATTTTGATGAGCTTAAAGAAATTTTTGACAAAAAAGAAAAAAATATAAGTGCAAATTCTGTGGTGAATATAGTCACTCAAGCAGAGCTTAATCTTAAAAATTTAGAAAGCACCACGCAAAATAATGATGAAAATTCAAGTAGCGAAGAAGAGGAAACCCTAAAAGAAGATGAAAAAGAAAACAAAGAAGAAAGCACAGAAATCTCCACGCTTTCAAGCTCTTCTACTGAGTTAAATTCTAGTAAAGAAGAAAATTTGAGCGAACAAAATAGCGAAAACACGCAAGATCTTTTGCAAAATACGCAAAATAGTGAGGAAAATCTATCGCAAAAACAAGCTGAATTTAAAAGCAATATGAAAATTTGGGTCGGACTTATAGACCTTGCAACTTTTAGGAAAACGACCTCTATTGAGGAGGGCGATTTTAATGTTTCTTTGGATAAAGACACGCTTGTTTTAACAGGTGCTGCGGCTTTGGATTTGATTAACGAAGAGGGAAAAGAGGAGAATTTTCCAGCCGGAGTTTCGAAAAGATTTTTGATAAAAGACGGCAAGATTAAAAGCATCACTTTGGGCGAATTTATGAGGCTTAATAAGGGCAGAGAATGGTAAAAAAGCTCTTTTTGACCGCCCTTTTCGTGAGTGAAATTTTCGCCCTTTCAAGCCTTGATTTGGCTAAAAATATTATAGGCGATTCTAGCAAAAGAACCCAGCTTGAGCTTTTATTTGCGAACAAAAATTACACGGATTCAAATGGGAATTTAGACCTTAGTGAAATTTCAAGGATTTTAAAGACGAATTCTTTATTAAATCTTACGCTTAAAAGCTCGAGAACTTTGAGTTTAAATTTCAAAGCAAAAGCCGATTCTGTGATGTTTTTTAAGATTATAAACGACGCTTTAGAAAGCGTTGGTTGTGTATATTTTATCCCTACTAGTTTGTTGCTTAAAGACGGATTTATAGATTATACCATACAAGTAGAATCGCAGTATATACTTGATCCGGGAACCTTTTACACGCTTTTAAAATCAAGCGGAGTTTATATAAGCGATGTTAAAAAAGTTGGGCATTATGATTACGAATACAGCCTTAAATTTGATAAAGCAAGACTTAAAACTAATATAAATATAGACTTAAATTCGCCAAAAATCCTAGAAAAGCCTTTAAAAGACTATGTTTTGTCCTTAAAAAACGCTTCAAGCATTCTTATTGAAGCAAACGATGCGGATAATTGGTTTCCTAAGGTTTTGTTTTTAGATAAGAATTTGAATTTAATCAAAGGCGTTAAAAGCGAAACTAAGAACAATAACCTTTTAGAAACTATTCCAAAAGGTGCAAATTATGCGATCATTAGCGATATGTTTAGCCTTGATAATATCAAAAGAGGGCTTAAAATCACACTTAAGAGGTAAAAAATGTTTGATGAAATTCGTTTTAATACCATAGAAAGGCTTCCAAATTATGTTTTTGCCGAAGTTAATGCTATTAAAATGGCAGCTAGGCGTGCAGGAGAGGACATTATAGATTTTTCAATGGGAAATCCGGACGGAAAAACGCCCCAACACATTATAGACAAGCTTTGCGAAAGTGCGAACAAAGACAAAACTTCGGGCTATTCCACCTCAATGGGAATTTATAAATTAAGATTAGCCATTTGTAATTGGTATAAAAGAAAATACGCCGTAAGTTTAGACCCTGAAAGCGAAGTGGTTGCAACTATGGGCTCAAAAGAGGGCTTTGTGAATTTAGCAAGAGCGGTTATAAATCCTGCAGATGTCGCCATAGTGCCAACTCCGGCCTATCCTATCCACACTCAAGCCTTTATAATAGCAGGAGGAAATGTCGCTAAAATGCCTCTTTATTATAACGAGAAATTCGAACTTGATGAGAATAAATTCTTTGAAAACCTTAATCAAACCTTGCAAGAGAGCATTCCGCGCCCTAAATATCTAGTCGTAAATTTCCCGCACAATCCTACAACCATAACCGCAGAAAAGAGCTTTTATGAAAGATTAGTCGCTACGGCTAAGAAAGAAAGATTTTATGTGATTTCTGATATTGCTTATGCAGAGCTTACTTTTGGAGGCTATAAAACGCCTTCTATTTTTGAAGTTGAGGGTGCAAAAGATGTTGCCGTTGAAACTTACACGCTTTCAAAGTCTTATAATATGGCAGGTTGGCGCGTGGGTTTTGTAGTGGGAAATAAAAGGCTAATCGCCGCTCTTAAAAAAATAAAATCTTGGTTTGATTATGGAATGTATACGCCTATACAAGTGGCTGCAACCATAGCACTTGATGGCGATCAAACTTGCGTTGATAAAATTCGCCACGTTTATGAAAAAAGGCTTGAAATTTTGCTTTCTTCTTTTGAAAATGTAGGCTGGCATTTGTTAAAACCGCGTGCAAGTATGTTCGTGTGGGCTAAACTTCCGCCAAGCAAAGCACATTTAAAAAGCTTAGAATTTTCTAAACAACTTTTGCAAAAAGCAAATGTCGCGGTAAGTCCGGGCATAGGTTTTGGCGAGGCAGGAGATGAGTATGTGCGCATAGCCTTAATAGAAAATGAAAACCGCATAAGACAAGCCGCTAGAAATATCAAAAAATACCTCAAAGAAGAATAATGAAAGTTGCAATACTAGGTTATGGCACTGTTGGAAGTGCCGTTGTAAAGGCTTTAATCGAAAATGAAAAAATCATCAAAGCAAGGTGCGGACAAAGCATAACGCCCGTGATAGCCCTTGCAAGAAGTGCTAAAAAAGACGCCTTAATCCCTGTAACTTTAGACGCAGATGAAATTTTAAAACGCAAAGATATAGATGTTTTTGTCGAGCTTATGGGCGGAGTTGAAACGCCTTTTAAGCTTATAAAAAAGCTTTTAAAGCAGAAAAAAAATGTCGTTACAGCAAACAAAGCCTTACTTGCTTATCATCGTTACGAGCTTGAAAAACTCGCTTCGAATTTGGCTTTTGGTTATGAGGCAAGTGTTGCCGGAGGAATTCCTATTATAAAGGTCTTAAAAGAGGGCTTGAGCGCGAATCATATTTTAAATATAAAAGGCATACTTAATGGCACTAGCAATTATATTTTAAGCAATATGAGTCAAAAAGGACGCGATTTTAAAGAGGTCTTAAAAGAAGCTAAAGAGCTTGGTTATGCGGAGGCTGATCCGACTTTTGATATAGATGGCGTTGATGCGGCACATAAGCTTTTAATTCTAGCAAGCATTGCGTATGGAATTAAGGCTAAGCCTGAGGATATTTTAATTCAAGGCATTAGCGAACTTAGCAGCGAGGATATGTATTTTGCGAGGGAATTTGATCTTAGTATCAAGCTTTTAGGCATAGCAAAGGCTAAGGATTCTAAGGTGGAATTAAGAGTGCATCCTACCTTGCTTTCTAAAAACGAAATGATAGCCAAAGTTGATGGAGTGATGAACGCGGTTAGCATAAGAGGCGATATGTTAGGAGAAAGCCTTTATTACGGAGCTGGTGCGGGAGGAGAAGCCACGGCAAGCGCGGTTATAAGCGATCTTTTAGACCTAGCAAGAGGACAGCTTAAAAGCCCTATGTTAGGCTTTAGAAGCGATATGAAGTATTCTTTGCTAAGCGTTGATGAAATTTATACGAAGTATTATTTAAGGCTTAAGGTTGAGGATAAAATCGGAGTTTTATCCAAAATCACTCAAATAATGAGCGAAAATTCCATCTCTATCGACAGCTTCTTGCAAAAACCTAAGGCGAACGAGCCTTATAGCACTCTATTTTTCACCACTCATCACACCTTTGAAAAAAGCATAAAAGCCCTTATAAAGGCTTTGAAAAAGCAAAAATTCATCAAAGCACAGCCCTTTATGATGCGTATGGAATAATGGGTTTAAAAGAGTATTTAAGCGGAATTTTAGGCGAAAATAAGGCTTGTGCTTTTTTGAAAAAGCAAGGCTTTAATATCTTGCAAAGGAATTTTCACTCTAAATTTGGCGAGATTGACATTATCGCTAAAAAGGGCGAAATTTTGCATTTTATCGAGGTAAAATTTACGCAAAACAACTACGAAGCCGCCGAAAGACTTGACTCTAAAAAATATCAAAAACTCCTAAAAACCATAGAATTTTACAGGATTAAAAAAGGCGATGAAAGCGACTTTCAGCTTGATTTAATAGTCATAAAACAAGATAAAATCGAACTTTTAGAAAATATAAGTTTTTAAGAATTCGACTTTCAAATCTTTTAAATTCTTGTGCAAATTTTTCGTTTCTTTGTTGCCTGAATTTTTATTTTTTATTTGAATTCAACTTTTCTTAAACTTCATTTTCAAATTCCCTTATCTTGTTTTCGTTTTTTTTAACACAATATAAAATCTAATTTCAATTAGATTTTATAAGAAGCGATGAGACAGGATTAAATATGGGCATTTTAGCACAAGTTG
>CAZWYE010000089.1:0-6462 GCA_964637895.1 uncultured Campylobacter sp.
AAATAAGCCCACAAAGCCCACTTTCTAGCAAGAAAAAAGGAACGAAACATAAAAAGCCTTAAAAAGTTATTTTTGAAATTATAATACTAAAAATCAAATGGATTTTAATAAATTTTTAATTTTACATTAACTTAAACATATTAATATTCGTTATCAAAAACTAAGAAAGGATTAAAAATGTTGAAGAAAATTGCTTTACTTTTGTTTTTCACTCTCTATGCTTTTTCTTGCCAAGAAGCTGGTAAAAATGAGTATAATTCAAGTTATAAAAAAGGAGAATGATGTATGAAAAAGATAGCTTTGTTAATATCTTTGGGTGTTTTTTTATGGGGTGCGGAATTAAATATTTATTCTGCTAGGCATTATGATGCGGATTTTGAGATTATTAAAAAATTTGAGGAGCAAACCAGTATAAAGGTCAATCACACTCAAGCTAAGGCTTCAGAACTCATTAAAAGACTAGAACTTGAGGGAGATAAGTCTCCGGCTGATATTTTTATCACAGCTGATGTTTCTAATCTCAATGAGGCTAAAGATGCGAAAGTTTTAGCTCCTTTAAAATCGGAATTTTTAGAAAAAAACATTCCAGCTCATTTAAGAGATGAGGATAATGAATGGTTTGCTATCACTAAACGGGCAAGAATTATTGCTTATAATAAAAACGCAAACACCGATATAAGCAAACTTAAAAATTACGAGGACCTTATAAAAGAAGATTTTAAAGGTAAAATCGTAATGAGAAGTGCTACTTCTCCATATAGCAAAACCTTACTTGCTTCAATCTTAGTAAATGATGGAGAGAAAGAAGCTAAAGAGTGGGCTAAAGGAGTTTTAGCTAATCTAGCTACCCCTCCAAAAGGAGGCGATAGGGATCAGGCTAGACAAGTTTTTGCAGGTGAGGCAGAGTTTGCTGTGATGAATACTTATTATATAGGACTTTTAAGAAATTCTAAAAATCCAAAAGATGTTGAAGTTGGTAATGCTTTAGGTATTATTTTTCCTAATCAAGATGGCAGGGGAACTCATATTAATATAAGCGGGATAGCTCTTACAAAATCAAGTAAAAATAAAGAAGAAGCAAAGAAATTTATGGAGTTTATGCTTACTCCAGAAATTCAAAAAATTCTTAGCAGCATGAACTACGAATATCCAGTAAGAGCAGATGTTGAGCTTCCTCAAACCGTTAAAGATTTTGGAATGTTTAAAGAAGATGAGCTTTCTCTTTCTAAGATAGCACATAAGGTTAAAGATGCTGTGAAAATATACAATGAAGTTGGTTTTAGATAGTGTTAAAAAGCCTGAAGTTCTTTAAGTTGGGGGCGATTTTACTCGCCCTTTTTTTGAGTTTGCCTATTTTGGGTATTTTTATAGAGATTTTACTAAGTTTATTTTTTGGGGATTTTAGCAATACGAATTTAAGTCAGGATTTGGTTTTAAACTCTATAAAGGATAATTTGTATCATTTTTTTTCTTATTTATTTTTAAAATTTGTTCAAGATACTTTTTTTGTAAGCTTAGGTGTTTTAAGTTTAAGTATTATTTTAGGTGTTAGCACTTCGTATTTAATAGCCAATTTTAATTTTTATTTTTCAAATTTATTAGAAAAACTTCTTATACTTCCACTTGCTATTCCTGCTTATATTTTAGCCTTTGTTTATGTTGGCATTATGGATTTTAAGGGATTGTTTCATCAAATTTTTGGTTTTAGGATAGATTTTTTTAATATTTATGGAGTAATCTTTGTTTTAGCTTTTTCTTTGTATCCTTATGTGTATTTATTTGCCAAAGCTGCTTTTAAAAGCGAGGCTAAAGAGGCTTTTGAGGCTGCTAAAATGCTAGGCTTTAGCGAGTGGAAATTTTTTTATAAAATAGGCATTGTGGCTATAAAACCTGCCATTTTATCCTCATCAATGCTCGTTTTAATGGAAACTTTAAGCGATTATGGAGCTTCGGCTTATTTGGGTGTGGATACATTTTCTGCTGGAATTTTCAAACTTTGGTATGATTTAAGTGATTCTTATTCAGCTAGTTTATTATCAGGTCTTTTAATGCTTTTTATTTTTTTCTTAATGTATGCAGAGTATTTGTATAAGATCAAAAAAAAATACAGCTTCAATCAAAACTTAGAACTTTTTTTACAAAAAAGAACCTTAAGCAAACTTGGGCAATTTTTTGCAAGTTTGTATTGTTTTATCATAGTGCTTTTAGGTTTTATCTTGCCTTTGATTTGGCTTTTATATTGGGGATTAAAAGATGAAAAGATTTTACAAACCGAGTTTTATATTATAATCTTACAAACTTTGGTTTTAGCTTTTATCAGTGCTTTATTCATCTTAATTTTAGCTTTGTTTTTTAATTTTGTTGCAAGAATATTAAAAAATAGCACCCTTGCCGTAATTCTTGTTAAAATTAGCTCTTTAGGATATGCCATACCCGGAGCGGCAGTAGGAATTAGCGTGATGATACTTTTTGTGTATTTAGGCAAGATGAGTGGGATTTTATTTCTGGGTCAAAGTTTTATAGTTTTGATTTTTGCTTATGTTGTAAGATTTTTAGCTACGGCAATTTATTCTTTAGAAAGCGGATATACTAAAATTCATACCAATTTAGATCAAGCAAGTTTAAATCTAAAGCCAAGTTATTTAACCTTATTTTTTAGAGTTCATTTGCCACTTTTAAGGCATTTTTTGTTTTTGGCTTTTATTGTAGTTTTTATAGATATTATTAAAGAACTACCTTTAAGCAGAATTTTATCGCCCTTTGGTTTTGAAACTTTAAGTGTTAAGGCTTTTTGGTATGCAAGCGATGAGAGGATTTATAATGCTGCTTTACCATCGCTTTTTATAGTGCTTTTATCTTTAGTTGCTGTGATTTGGATACAAATTATAACAAGGAAAAACGATGCTAGAAATTAAAAAACTTACAAAGAAATTTAAACAAACTGAGGTTTTAAAAGACTTGGATTTAAATTTAAATAAGGGAGAAATTTTAAGTATCTTAGGTCAAAGTGGTAGTGGTAAAAGCACACTTTTAAGGATTATTGCAAACTTAGAAACACCGAGTTCTTTTGAAAAATTCATTTGTCTTGGTAAGGTTGCTTTAATGTTTCAAAACTATGCTTTATTTCCTCATCTTAATGTGAAAGAAAATATACTTTTTGCCTTGCACGATTTTACTAAAGATGAGCAAGAACAAAAGCTAAATGAGCTTTTGCAAAGATTTGGAATTTCAAAATTAAAAGATAAAAACATAGATGAAATTTCAGGAGGACAGGCTCAAAGAGTTGCTTTTGCTAGAGCTATTGCAAGGGGTTGTGATTTGCTTTTGCTTGATGAGCCTTTTTCTAATTTAGATCAGGCTTTAAAAAATGATTTAAGAGAAGAGCTTAAAATTCTTATTAAGGAACAAGGAATTTGTGCTATGGTTGTAACTCACGATATTAACGATGCCTATTATATGTCGGATAAAATTGCTTTGTTGAATGAGGGTAAAATTTTAGATTTTAATAATCCTAAAGAGCTTTATTTTCATCCTAAAAACGAAAAAAGTGCTAAAATACTTACGGAATTAAATATTATTGACAAACAACTTGATTTGAATGATGAATTTTTTGCTTGGATAGAGTCAAGAAATAAAATCTTTGGTTTTACTGAGTTAGCTTTGGGAAAAAGATTTGAAGCAAAGATCATAAATAAAGAATTTTTAGGCGCTTTTTATAAATTAAAATTAGATTATAAAGGACTTCATTTTTATATGCTTTTAAGCTCGAGTTATAAATTAAAAGAAAAGCTTTGTTTTGATATAATTTCTCAATGAAACTTAGATAAAATTTTTTGTTATAATTTTGATAATTTAATATCTTAACATCAAAGGCGAAAAAAATGGCTAATATTTTAATCATCGGCGCAGGCGGAGTAAGTCGCGTAGCAACCATAAAATGTGCTATAAATAAAGAAACTTTCACTCAAATAACCCTTGCAAGTCGCACGAAAGCTAAGTGCGATGAGATTGCTGCTTTTATCAAAGAAAGGCTTGGCGTTAAAATTCACACCGCACAAATAGACGCAGACGACACCGAAGCAGTGGTAAAACTTATAAAAGAAAGCGGAGCTGAAATTTTGCTTAATCTTGCCCTGCCATATCAAGACTTAAGCCTAATGGACGCTTGTATAAAAGCAAAAATTCACTACATAGACACGGCAAATTACGAACATCCAAGCTTAGCGAAATTTGAATATAAAGAACAATGGGCAAGGGATAAAGCCTTTAAAGAAGCTGGAATTTTAGGGCTTTTAGGAAGCGGATTTGATCCGGGCGCGACTAATGTTTTTTGTGCTTATGCTATGCAGAATCTATTCGATGAAATTCATTTTATCGATATACTTGATTGTAATGCAGGAGACCACGGCTACGCTTTTGCGACGAATTTTAATCCCGAAATTAACCTAAGAGAAGTATCTGCAAAAGGTAGATACTGGGAAAATGGCAAGTGGATAGAAACAAATCCTATGCAAATAAAAATGGCGTGGGATTACCCTGAAGTTGGCGTTAAGGATAGCTATTTGCTTTATCACGAGGAGCTTGAAAGCCTTGTTAAGCACATAAAAGGCTTGAAAAGAATACGCTTTTTTATGACCTTTTCGCAAAGCTATCTTACGCATATGAAATGCCTTGAAAATGTCGGTATGCTAGGCATTAAACCGGTTAAGCATAAGGGAATTGATATAGTGCCGATTGAGTTTTTAAAGACTTTATTGCCTGATCCTGCAAGCTTAGGTCCTAGAACTAAGGGCTTTACAAATATAGGTTGCGTGATAAGAGGAAAAAAGGACGGCAAGGATAAGCAAATTTATATTTATAATGTTTGCAATCACGAGGAATGCTTTAAAGAAACGGGTGCGCAAGCGGTAAGTTATACCACAGGTGTGCCTGCGATGATAGGAGCAAAGCTTGTAGCTGATGGAATTTGGAGTGCTAAAGGCGTGTTTAATATGGAGCAATTTGACGCTAAGCCTTTTATGGACTTGCTAAATTCACAAGGACTTAGCTGGAAAATCATAGAAATGAAACCAAATCTAGGAGATTAAGGCGGATTTACTTTGATTTTTCTTGTTTTAAGTGGAGGATTTTAAGGATTTTACCTCGTGCTTTTCGTTTAAAAACACAAGGCTAAGAAGCGTATATTTTTGGTTCTAAAAAATAAAAAAAATCCTTGTTTGCATTTTGTGCTAATTTTGTATCTTAAACTGCTTTAAATTCTTTGCTTAGAAGATTTAAAATTGAGTTTAAAATTAAATTTTTATATTTTATTTTTTCCATCAAGCTTCTCGCAGATTTTCTCAAATTCTTTATAATATTTCCAAGAATCTACTATATCCGGGCGATATTTTTTTATAATTGCAACTTCATCATTAAGCAAATATCTTATATGTTTTCTAGCCTGTGGTTCTTGTTTAAAATATAGCATCACATCGTCAATTTTAAGCGTTTTTTGCTCTTCTTGTTTCATCCTATTTTCTAATTTTTCAGTGAAGCATCTCAAATAATTACAAGCATCTTGGTAATTTTTTGTTTCTTTTCTAAAGTTTTCTAAGTCTTTCTTATGGATATATATTCCCATTTGTGTCGATTTTTTGCCACAAATATCCTCGTATAAATCAAATTCATTAATATTTGATGAAATAGTGCGGATATTTAACTTAAAAGATGCAATATTAAAACTTAAAGGCAAGAACAAATTTGCACTACCATTAAAAACATTGTTTTGTAAAATTTTCTTGCATTCTTCTTCCTTTTCTTTAAGAAATATTTTTTCTATAGGTATTTTAAGTTTCGCAATAATTATTTGCATAATAGAAATAATTTGTGAAGAATTTAACTCTTTAGTATCTAAAAATTCTATATTTGCAATATTTTTTTCTAATGCTTTTAATAATATTTTATATACAATCACAGAACCAAAAAGGTTTTTTGTATCTTTTAAGCCGGATAAATTATGATTATATTGTAATTTATTCTCACTTACCACAATATCATCAAATTTAGAATTTAAATTTAATTCTTTTTTATTAAGACCTAATTGTTGAGTATATTTTCCTTTTCTCTTAAAGATATGAGTTAGAATTTCTATAGGGTCTCTAACTTGACAAAAAAATGAAACTTTTTTAGTTATTAACGCAAGAACTTTATAAAAATTGTCCAAGTCTTGATAAGCTACTGCACCAAGCTCTAAAGATATATAAGAATTTTTAAACTTCAATAATCTTTGATAAAATAAATCATAAATTTCAAAACAATTTTTACAATGTATCGTCGTAGTAAAACAGTAAATATTATGAATTCCACTAGAAACGAAAAACTCTCTAACTTTAGCCGCACCGGCTCCGTGTGATAGCATATAAACCATATCATAAAAAGGCGGCAAAGGCAAATTCAAATCCCAAGCAAGCTCGGCATCTATGC
>CAZWYE010000090.1:0-6384 GCA_964637895.1 uncultured Campylobacter sp.
CCCCCCCCCCCCCCCCCCCCCCCCCCCCCCCCCCCCCCCCCCCCCCCCCACCCACAAATTTGTGCTTAGAATGTGCCGCTTGAAATTTAAAATTTAACCCACCCTAAACTCCGCAGGTTTTAATGCCAAGTCCAAAGCCTTTAAGTCCTATGAAATCTTTATCGCAACTTTGTGATAAAAGCTTGATTTCTTTAATCTTAAAGTATTTTAAAATTTGTGCTCCTATGCCGTAGCTTTTCATTTGCGAGGCATTGGACTTTTCACCTTGCATAAAAACAATCACACCGCCATTATCGTGGAGGAATTTAATCTGGTCTAAAAGCTTGGAAAATTTTTGCGAGGTTAAAAGCTCAAAATCGCTTCCGCTAATGTGAAATTTCACATTTTCTTTTTCTTTTAAATTCCCAAAGCAAAAGGCTATATGCTGAGTATCGTTATGGTCTTTAAAGATGAATTTTTTCGCCTTAAAACCAGCTAAAGACGAGTCGCGCTCTTCAAGCAAAGTAATCAAACTTTCGTTTTTAAGCCTATACTCGATAATGTCAGAAACGGCTATCATATTAAGCTTGTATTTTTTGCAAAACTCCTCCAAATCCGCTCTTCTTGCCATATTTCCATCATCTCTAACTATCTCGCAAATCACGCAAGCTTCTTTAAGCCCGGCAAGTTGGCATAAATCCACGCTTCCCTCCGTGTGTCCGGTGCGTTCTAAAACTCCGCCTTTTTTAGCAATGAGAGGGTTGATATGCCCGGGACGCACAAAGCTGTTTTCATCGGCATTTTCGTTAGCAAAAATTTTAATAGTCATATCTCTTTCATAAGCGCTAACGCCCGTGCTTGCCTCTTTTGCATCGACAGTTACCGTAAAAGCGGTTTCGTGATTAGAAGTGTTTTTAGGAACCATTAAGGGAAGCTTAAATTTCGAGGCGATTTTTTCGCTTAAAGCTACGCAAACTACGCCTCTTGCTTCTTTTATCATAAAATTTACTTTTTCTTGTGAGCTAAATTGTGCCGGAAAAATCAAATCGCCCTCATTTTCTCTATCCTCTGCATCAACCATCACGAGCATTTTGCCATTTTTTAAGTCTTTAATAGCCTCTTCTACGCTAACAAATTTCATTATTTTCCTTGAAATTTTTGCAAGATTATAGCCTTAATTTCTTGACAAATGGTTTAAATTTGATTATAATCACAATCTTAAAAAAACCAAATACTGGGGTATAGCCAAGCGGTAAGGCAACAGGTTTTGGTCCTGTCATTCAGGGGTTCGAATCCCTTTACCCCATCCACTTGACGCGGAGTAGAGCAGTGGTTAGCTCGTCGGGCTCATAACCCGAAGGTCGGGAGTTCAAATCTCCCCTTCGCAACCATATATAAAACTTCGTTTAATTTGCATATTTAAAATGTCTCAAAAATTTTGGAATGAAATTTGCTAGTTGAAAAAATAACAAAATATTTCGAAATTAAATTTCGTAAGTTAAAGCCTAAAAACTAAGGAAAATTCAATGTTTAACAATAAAAACATACTAATCACCGGTGGCACGGGCTCTTTTGGCAAGACTTACACGAAAATTTTGCTTGAAAATTACAAGCCAAATCGCATTATCATTTACTCTCGTGATGAGCTTAAGCAGTATGAGATGGCGAATTTTTTTAATGATGATTGTATGCGCTATTTTATCGGCGATGTAAGAGACTTAGATAGACTTGGTGCGGCTATGCGTAATGTTGATTTTGTCATTCACGCG
Source organism: uncultured Campylobacter sp. (assembly GCA_964637895.1). Classification (GTDB taxonomy): domain Bacteria; phylum Campylobacterota; class Campylobacteria; order Campylobacterales; family Campylobacteraceae; genus Campylobacter_D. The sequence continues at coordinate 1,749 of CAZWYE010000090.1, forward strand.
GCTGCTTTAAAGCAAGTTCCAGTGGCTGAATATAATCCTATGGAGTGCATTAAAACAAACATAAACGGTGCTCAAAATGTCATAGAAGCGTGTTTTAGAAACGGGGTGCAAAAATGCGTAGCACTCTCCACAGACAAGGCTTGTAATCCTATAAATCTTTACGGGGCGACAAAACTTGCAAGCGATAAGCTTTTCGTGGCTGCAAACAACATAGCAGGTAAATTTCAAACCCGCTTTAGCGTCGCAAGATACGGCAATGTCATAGGCTCTAGGGGCTCGGTGATCCCGCTTTTTAAAAAGCTCATTTCAAAAGGTGCCAAAGAACTTCCTATAACCGATGAGAGAATGACGAGATTTTGGATTTCTTTAGAGGACGGGGTTAAATTTGTTTTAAGCAATTTTGAAAGAATGCAAGGAGGCGAGATTTTTATCCCTAAAATTCCTTCTATGAAAATAACCGACCTCGCCCACGCTTTAGCTCCAAATTTAGCTAGAAAAATCATAGGCATAAGACCCGGCGAAAAACTTCACGAAACGATGATTTCAAGCGATGATAGCCATTTGACCTTTGAATTTGAAAAATATTATACAATCGCTCCTAGCATAAGATTTATCGACACAAGCAACGATTTTAGCACAAATGCCTTAGGCGAGAGGGGCAAAAAAGTAAAAGACGGCTTTTCTTATAGCTCAGATAATAATACTTGGTGGGTAAGCGAGGCTGAAATTTTAGAGCTGATAAAACGAACGGGGGATTACTCTTAAATGCTTAGTTATTCTCACCAAAACATTGATGAAAGCGATATAAAAATCGTAAGCAAGGCTTTAAAAGAAGACTTTTTAACAGGCGGAAAAAAGATAGAAGAATTTGAAAACGCACTTTGTGAATATGTAGGTGTGAAATATGCTTGCGTGCTAAATTCTGCAACCTCCGCTTTGCATTTAGCTTACCGAGCCTTAGGGGTGAGTGAAAAAATCGTCCTTACTACTCCAATGAGCTTTGTAGCGACCGCAAATGCTGCTTTAATGGCTGGTGCTAGGGTTGAATTTATAGACATTAAAAACGACGGAAATATAGACGAGAAAAAGCTTGAAGCAAGGCTTAAGCAAGATAGCAAAAATATAGGCGCACTTTGTGTGGTTGATTTTGCTGGAAATAGCGTTGAGCTAGACTTTATCTTAAATTTAAGCAAAACTTATAAAATTCCACTTCTTGATGATGCAAGCCACGCCTTAGGTGCTTTATATAGAGGCAAGAAAGTGGGAAGCGTGGCGGATTTAAGCGTTTTTTCTTTTCATCCGGTTAAGCCAATTACTACCTTTGAGGGCGGTGCTGTGGTGAGTAATGATAAAGAAAAAATCGAGCAAATCAAGCTTTTAAGAAGTCATGGCATAGTAAAAAAAGCCCTGTGGGATAGCGATATGTTCGAGCTGGGATTTAATTACCGCTTAAGCGATGTAGCTTGTGCTTTGGGAATTAATCAGCTTAAAAAGCTTGATTTTAATCTTGAAAAAAGAGAGCAAATAGCGCAGTTTTACGAAAAAGAATTTGATAAAAATCCCTATTTCTCCACTATAAAAATAAAAGATTATAAAAAAAGTTCTAGGCATTTGTATCCTATCTTGCTTTTTCCTGAATTTTTTTGCAAAAAAGAAGAGCTTTTTCAAGCCTTAATCGACGCTAAAATCGGCGTTCAAGTGCATTATAAACCAATTTACGCCTTTAGTTTTTACAAAAAACTTTTAGGCGAAATTTCACTTAAAAACGCAGACTGGTTTTATAAGGCAGAATTAAGCCTACCAGCTCATCAAGAAATGAGCCTTAAACAAGCTAAATTCGTGCGAGATGAGCTATTTAAAATTTTTGAAAAATTGGAGTGTAAAAATGTCTAATTTTATCATCGCAACCTTGAAAGAATGGAATTTTAAGAATTTCAAAAAGCTTAAAAAACTTTATCCTAAATTTAACTTTTTTCTTATCAAAAATGAGCAAGATTTAACCCTGCAAAGTATCGAAAAAATCAAGCCTAAATTTATATTTTTTCCGCATTGGTCTTTTTATATTCCTAGCGAAATTTATGAAAATTACGAGTGCGTGATCTTTCACGAAAGCGATGTGCCCTTTGGACGCGGTGGTTCGCCTTTGCAAAATCTTATCTTAAGAGGCATTAAAGAAACGAAAATTTCAGCCCTAAAGGCAGATAAAAAACTCGACGCGGGCGAGGTTTATCTTAAAGAAAATTTAGACATTTCAAAAGGCAGTGCAGAAAAACTTTATAAAAAAGCGTCAAAAATTATATTTTTCAAAATGATTCCGCACTTTTTTAAAAATCCACCAAAACCAACGCCACAAGAGGGCGAAGCTGTGGTCTTTAAAAGACGCAAAATCGAGGATAGCGACTTGCAAACCTTGCAGAATTCAAGCCTAGAAAAGCTTTATGATTTCATAAGAATGCTTGATGCACCAACTTACCCTAAGGCATTTTTGAATTTTGATAATTTTAAGATCACTTTTAAAAAGGTAAAACGCAAAAAACACAAACTTAAAGGAGGTTTTAGTATCCGTGAAAAATAAAATTTTAATCATAGCAGCACATCCGGATGACGAGGTTTTAGGCTGTTTTGGAACGGTTCGCAAATTTATAGAACAAGGAAGCGAGGCTTATACTTTGATCTTAAGCGGAGGAAAAACAAGCCGTTATGAAACGGGGGGGGGGCTTTGTAAATGAAGAAGTTGAGCTTTTAAGAGACGAGCTAGAAAAAGCAAATAAACTCATAGGCATAAAGCAAATTTTTCAAGAAAATTTCCCTGATAATTCTTTTGATACCGTGCCTTTGCTTGAGCTTGTAAAAAGCATAGAAAAGGTTAAAAAGCTTATAAAGCCCAATATCATTTTCACTCACTACGAAAAAGATTTAAACATAGATCACAAGCTTACTTATCAAGCGACCATAACCGCGGCGCGTCCTTTAGCAAACGAGAGCGTAAAGAAAATTTACAGCTTTGAAATACTTTCATCAACCGAATGGAGTTTTCCTTTGGAATTTAGCGCGAATGTGTTTTTTGACATTAGCAAGACCTTAGAGGCTAAAATAAACGCTATGAAGTGCTACAGCTCCGAGCTTTGCGAAGCCCCTCACCCAAGAAGTTTAGAAGGAATTAAGCTAAATGCAAGAATTCAAGGAATGCGCGTAGGCTTAGCATACGCTGAAGCTTTTAAACTTGTAAGAAGCATTGAGTAAGAAATATTGTAAATTTAACATTAAAATGCTATAATCGCTTAAAAATTCAAAAGGCAAACAAGTATGCAAGAATCCCCGCAGCCAGTTAAGGAGAAAACTTTAGGCAAGAAAATGCACGATTTGGCTAAAGAGCTTTTTCCTATTTGTAGGAGCATTACAGGAGAGGGCTTTAGACAAAGCTTAAAACTCCTAGATAATGCTATGGGGGGGGGGTTCTTACAAATTCATTCTATCTCAAGCGGGACCTGCGTTTTTGACTGGACTGTTCCGCCTGAATGGAGCATAAAAGACGCTTTTATCATAACTCCAAGCGGAGAGAAAATTTGCGATTTTAAGCAAAATAATCTTCACATTTTAGGCTATAGCGAGGCTGTGGATAAAGAACTTAGCCTAGCCAAGTTGCAAGAGCATTTATATTCCCTCCCGCAAATGCCAGATGCCATTCCTTACTACACAAGCTATTATGAAAAGCGTTGGGGCTTTTGCCTAACTCACGAGCAAAGATTAAATTTAAAAAATGGAATTTACAAGGTTTTCATAGACTCAAAGCACGATGAAAAAGGCGTTTTAAATTATGCTGACTTTATCATTCCTGCGACTGAAATTCAAAAAGATGAAATTCTCATCTCAAGCTATCTCTGCCACCCTTCAATGGCAAATAACGAACTTAGCGGTCCTGTAGTGCTAATTTTCCTAGCAAAATGGCTCTTAAGCCTTAAAAAACGAAAATATAATTACCGCTTCGTTTTAATCCCTGAAACCATAGGTTCTATAGTATATTTAAGCAAAAATTTAGCCCAGCTCAAAACTCACACAAAGGCGGGTTTTGTCCTTTCTTGCTTAGGCGATGAGCTTGCCTACTCTCTCATTCACACGCCAAATAAAAATTCTTTAAGCGATAAAATAGCCCTTCACACGCTAAAAAACAAGGAAAATTTCAAGGCTTATGAATTCCTAGAACGCGGCAGCGACGAGAGGCAGTATAATGCGCCTTTAATCGACCTAAATGTAGTTGGAATTTGCAGGAGCAAATACGGCACTTTCAAAGAATATCACACCTCAAAAGATGACTTAAATTTCGTAACTCCAAAGGGCTTAGAGGGCGGTTTGGAGGCTATGAAGGAAGTGCTTTTGAATTTGGAGCTTAATGAAATTTACAAAAGCGAGGTTTTTTGTGAGCCAAATTTAGGAAAAAGAGGACTTTATCCTACTTTAAATCTTGCAAATTCTAGACCTTTGATTGCCGATTTTCTCGCCTTTTGCGACGGAAAAAGAGACCTAATCGACATTGCCGAACTTTTAAATATAAAGGCTTTTGAACTCGAAAGCGTGGTAAAAGCTTTGTTAGAAAATAAACTTATAAAAAAGGCTTAAAATGAAAAATTTAATGCAA
>CAZWYE010000091.1:0-6108 GCA_964637895.1 uncultured Campylobacter sp.
TAAATCCACGCCCAAAAATTTAGGCGTTTTAACGGCTTTTGTGATTTTAGAAACATTCCTTGCACCTAAAACAAAATCCACAAAAGGCGCTCTTTTGAAAATTTCAGCTCCCAAATGAGAAGCCGTGCAACCACAAACACCGATTTTAGCTCCTTCTTTTTTAAGCTTTTTAAAGGCTCCCACTTCTGAAAAAAGCTTATGTACGGGTTTTTCACGCACCGAGCAGGTGTTTATGAGTATGAGGTCTGCTTCTTTGATATCTTGAGTTAAACTATAATCCTCTTTTTGAGTAAGCTCTGCGATAATGTGTTCGCTATCTCTTACATTCATCGCACAGCCCAAAGTTTGGATGAATAATTTTTTAGCACTCAAAGAATATGCACCTCATAAATAAAATCGTTCTCATCAAGCCCGTATTTAACAACTCTGTGATAGACATTTAAACCTTTTTTTTCAAAATGCTCCACTAAAGCCATAAGCTGTTTGTGCGAATTTTCTTTATCGAAATAAAAAAATTTTTGCCCCTCTTTTTCAACGGCTTCCTCGATCTTCTCCAAGCTAATATTTTTAGGCTTTTCGTTTAGTAAATTTCTTGCTAATTTTAAGTCCATATCCTATCCTTGACTTTTTTTAAATTTATGATTTTAGCAAATTTTACTTTTAATTAAACTTATTAATTATATAATTTTAGTCTCCTTTAACAAATTTCCCAAAAAGGTATTTAAGATTATGGAAAAAATAGCAGACATTATAGAAGCTATCGCTAATGAAAAAAATTTGGACTTAGAAAGCGTAAAAGATAGAATCATAACGGCTCTAATTAACACCGCAAAGCGAATTTATGGGCAAGAATACGATTTTTATGTCGAGCCTAAGACCTTAAGCCTTTATCAAAAAATCACCGTCGTAGCCGATGATGACGAAAGGGCAAAACAAAATAGCGAAAGTTTTATCACTTTAAGTAAGGCGAGTAAGGAGCTTAAAGAGCTTGAAATAGGCGATGAGCTTACTTACGAGTGTTCTTTAGAAAATTTAGGACGCACCGCTGTAAATGCCTTGCATAAGGAGCTTGAATACCATATACAAAAGCTTTTAGAGCAAACTATTTTTGAAAAATACAAAAACAAAGTCGGTCAAATGGTCTTTGGAACGGTTGTGCGTGTGGATAGCGAGGAAAATACTTACATAGAAATCGACGAGCTAAGAGCCTTTCTGCCACGAAAAAACCGCATAAAAGGCGAGAAATTCAAGCTTGGCGATGTGATTAAAGCGGTAATTCGTAGCGTTTATATGGATAAGGGTATTAAAATCGAGCTTTCACGCACAAGTCCTAAATTCTTAGAATGCCTTTTGGAGTCTGAAGTGCCGGAGATTAAAGACAAGCTTGTAAGTGTGGTAAAATGTGCTAGAATTCCGGGTGAGAGGGCGAAAATTATTTTAAAAGCACAAAGCGAAAATATCGATCCTGTGGGTGCTACTGTGGGTGTTAAAGGCGTTAGGATTAATGCTGTTGGCAAGGAGCTTCATAACGAAAATATCGATTGTATCGAGTATGCGGACGAGAATGAAATTCTTGTAGCAAGGGCGCTAACTCCGGCCATAGTGCATTCTGTAAAAATAGAAGGTAAAAAAGCCTTAGTTAGCTTAAGTAAAGACCAAAAAAGCAAAGCCATAGGAAAAAGCGGGATTAATATACGCCTTGCTTCTATGCTAAGTGGCTTTGAAATCGAGCTTAAAGAGCTTGAAAGCGCGAAAACCACAAGCAACGAAGAAGCCTTTAAAAATTTGCAAGATTTGTTTAAGAATGTTTGAAAATTTCAATCCGCTTTGTTTTTGCCTGAAATTTTTATCTTTTTAAAAGCCTGAGTCTTGTTTTAAATTTAAAGCTTTTAAATCACGGCATTTTCGCTTTATTTTTACTTATCCTTTAAAGACCTGTTATAAGCGTAGTTTCGAAAATCTCTTAAGACATTAGAAAGTTTCATTTTCTCCTCGTTAAATGCGTCCGGCTTTTTGCTTTCTTTGCTTAAATTTTCCTTAAAAACCTTAAATTCCCCGTTTTTTTGCAAGATAAATAGCGAATTTCACGGCTTGTTTATAGCTTTTTGTGCTGATTTTAGCGTTTTTATAAGCCTTATCAAAAGCCGTTCCGTGATCTACGCTTGTGCGAATGATAGGTAAATTAAGGCTTACATTCACGCTTTTTTCAAAATACAAAGCCTTAAGCGGTGCTAAAGCCAAATCGTGATACATAGCGATAAACCGGTTGCAATGCTTTAAAGAATTCCTCGTAAAAGCCGTATCTGCGACCAAAGGATAGCTAAGATAAATTCCTTTTTTTCCAAAGTTTAAAACAAGCTCTTTTTCTAAATTTTCATTCTTTAAAAAATGCTTTAAAAGCTCCTTAAAATCGCAAATTTCATCAAGTTCTAAGGCTTTTAAAAAAGCTTTTTTTCTCTCACTCTTTAAAAAATTCAAATACGCATTTGCGAAATTTAAAGCCCTTTGAATGATTTTTTCTTCCTTGCCTCCTATAACTCCATTATCTCCTGCGTGAGGATTAAAAGCTAAAACTCCGATTTTTTTAAATTTGCTCTCCAAATAAAAATCACACAAAAACTCTGCCAAATCCTTAAAATTTATCTTAGAACTCACATCTTTTAAAGGTATATGCTCGGTAAAAAGCCCGATGAAAAGCTCCTTGCAACCTAGCATCATAATGGCGTTTTTTTGATAAAAACTTCGTAAAAAATCCGTGTGCCCTTTAAATTCCACACCCGCTTGCTCCCACGCTTTTTTGTGAATGCTTAAAGTTACTAAAGCCTGTGCGTAGCCTAATTTTACGAAAATATTTGCCGCTTCAAAGCTTAAAAAAGAATACGCCCCGCTTTTTTTATCCACTTCTCCGGGCTTAATCTCAAAATCAAAATCCTCCTTAAAACTAAGCTTTGAAGCAAAAGAAAAAAGCTTGAAATTTTTTCCTTTTTTAAGCAGTTTAAATTCCGTTTTTTCTGCATTTTCAAAGGCTACTAAATTAGCATTTAAAAGCCTTAAATTCAAAAGTTTCAAAGCCTTTTTTAAAAGCCTTTTGTGGATAAAATAATAAGGTTTACAAAATTTGCAAAGCTCCTTGTGAGAGCGTACTAAAATTTCTAAACTAACTCCGTTTATATCGCCTATGCTTATAGCTATTTTCATCTTTTAATAAGCCCTTTCATTTCCAAAATAGCCTCCTTAAGTCCTACAAAAACTGCCCTTGCAACTATGCTTTGTCCTATGTTTAGTTCGGTGATTTCTTTGATTTTTACAAGCTCTTTGACATTTTTGTAATTTAGCCCGTGTCCGGCTGCGATTTTAAGTCCTAAACTTTGTGCCTTTTTCGCACAAAGATTTAAAAGCCCAAGCTCCTTTTGCAAGGCTTTTTCAAGCTCGTTTTTAGGCAGATTAAATTCCTTAAGCTTATAAGGCGTTCGGTTTATATTGCTATAAAATGCGTTGTGTAAATTCGCATACAAACCCGTGTGAAGCTCGATAAAATCAGCCTTTAGCTCACTTGCTTTTTGCACATCTTCTAAATTCGCATTAATAAAAAGCGAAACTTCTATATCGTTTAATTTCAGCTTTTCAATGCTTTTTTTCAGCTTTTCAAGCTCTAAATTTAAACCTCCCTCAGTGGTAAGCTCCTCTCTTTTTTCAGGCACTAAAGTAACGCGCAAAGGCTTTAGCTCACACGCAAGGTCTAAAATTTCATCATTTGTTGCACATTCTAAATTAACAGGACTTTTGCAAAAGAAAAGCAAATTTCGCAAGTCAGTATCTTGCGTGTGTCTTCTATCCTCGCGCAAATGAATGGTGATTTGATCGCAAAAATTCGAAGCAAACAAAGTAGCTTCTAAAAGGTCCGGATCATTTACCTTTCTAGCCTCCCTTAAAACAGCGATATGATCGATATTTACACCCAAAAGCATTTCTTTCCTTTAAATTTTTTTGCTATTATACTCTAAATTTTTCTTAGGAAAGCTTATGTTAGGTATAGATCTTGGCTCAAACACACTAAGAGCGGTTTTTATGGATGCAAATTTCAAAAAACTTGCACAATACGAATTTATAATAGGTGCGGCAAAAAATCTTAATGAAAGTGGAAAAATAGGCGAAGAAGCCGTTTTAAAACTTAGGGAAGCTTTAAAAATTTTAGCTTTAAAACACGAGCTTAAAAACGCCTTAATAGTCGCAACAGCAGCCTTTAGAAAGGCAAGTAACACGGACGCGATTTTTAAAATACTACAAAGCGAATTTGGCGTAACTTGCAAGGTCATCGATGCAAAAACCGAAGCAAAACTTAGCGTTTTAGGAATGAAAATGGGGCTTTTAAATTTGGGCTTAAAGGGCGAATTTGCTTTTTGCGATTTAGGCGGTGCTTCGTGCGAGCTTTCTTTTAAAGAGAGTTTTAAAAGCTTTGATACGGGCATTATAAGCTTTTACGAAAGGGCTTTAGACACAGTTTTGCCTCAAAAAAGCGGATTTTTACCGAAAAATTACAAGAATTTGGCTAGAAAAATCAAAGATAAAAAGCTTAAAATTCATTTTTTAATCCAAGATAAAAGGCTTAAAAGCTTGGCTTTTAGTGCTTTTGATGAGGTTAAAGGACTTAAAAAAGAGCTTTTAAAGCTTAAAAGCAAAAGAATCGTTTTAAACTCGGGTGTACCGACTAGCTTGTGTGCTTTAAAGCTTGGTTTGAGCTATGAAAATTATGATTTTAGCAAGATTAATGGCACAAAACTTTGCACGAATGATTTTTTGAAATTTGGCATAAAACTTTGGTATATGAGAGGAGAAGAAGCGACAAAATTTCTAGGAAAAGCACGTAAAAACTACATAGTAGCGGGGTGTTTTTTGTTTTATGCTTTGTTTGATAAAGAAGAGCTTATAATTGTTGATGAGGGCTTAAGAGAGGGCGTTTGTATAGCAAAGCTTAAGGATATTTCTTTTTAATTTGCAAATGCTACAAATTTTTAAATTCGACTTTTTAGCCATTGCAAAAATTTGCGGTAAAAAGACAATACTTATACATTAAAAAAGGTTTTGATGTTAATATGTATAGGTTTAGACAAAGATGCATAAGACTTAATTGCAGTATTTATAAGAGCGAAAGACAAAGTAAAAATTCTAAAAGCCTTATCATTTTCTATCACAGCTAAGCTGAGTTTGTAATTTAAGTTTTATTTAAAAAATAAATCCCAAATAAATTCAAAAACAAACTTAATAAAATTTTAGCCTCAAAAAGGCTAAAATCAATACAAAATAATATGCACTTTTTGAGGTCCATGAACGCCAAAAACCGTTATAAGCTCGATATCCGCTGTCCTTGAGGGACCTGCTATAAATAAAATATTGCTAGGTAAAACCTCGTTTTCTTTTTTGACTAAATTTAGGGCTTGGCTAAGGCTTCTTAGCACATTTTCCTTTTTTAAAAGCATAATGCAAAGTTTTGGTGCTAAAGAAAGCATTCTAGGCTGTTTGTTAGAGCTTAAAACCAAAGCAACTCCGTGCGAACTCACTCCAGCCCTTGCGTTGATAATGGAAAAATCATAATGAAAAACCTCGCTTCTTAAATTCTCAATCTCTTTATCAAAACAAAGCTTTTCTTTTGCATTAATCTTGTCTAATTTTAGTCCCAAATCCGCAGGATAAAGCAAACTCTCATAGCCATAACTCGCAACAATCTCGTTGATTTTCTCCTCTAAATTTTGTGAAGTTGCTTCCTCGACTATGTATTTATTATCGCTCATTTTTTGCTTCATTTCTTCAAGCGCACTAAGCTTTGAAGTGGCTATATGCTCTATGGGATCGACGCTTTTTTTGTAAGAAAAATCCTCATTTTTGTAAGCGTTTTCAAGCCTTGCTAAAATGCTTTCTTTGCTTTTTGCTGAAATTTCATCTATTCTACTCATAAACCACTCCTTGCATATTTTGCACTTCTTTGTAAAGGTCTTTTTTGATTTGCGGAACTTCCTTAAAAGCACTCCATTTTTTAATCACAGGCAAGGCGTTTTTGAAATTTTGGATAAAATAATTTAAATAATGCACTTTTGAAAGCGAAAAACGCCA
>CAZWYE010000092.1:0-6051 GCA_964637895.1 uncultured Campylobacter sp.
ACATTGCTAATTTGCAAATGCTTGATTTTAAAGCCCACATCGGTGTGCGTTTTATCCAAAACATATTCTTTGGCAAAAGCAACACTGCTAAGCAAGGAAGTCGCTAGCAACGAACTTAAAACTAAGTTTTTCATAGTAAATTCTCCTTAATATTTTGTTTAAAATCTAGGAATTTTATTTGTAAAAAGTTAATCATTGTTTAATCTAATTTAGCCTTGAGAAAAGCTGCGAATTCACTAAATTCAGGCAATTTCAAGTCTTTAACTTCCCTTTGTTGCTTCCCCCACATACACTCAGGAAAAAAAGCATCCTCTTTAAAACGCGCCATTATGTGAAAATGCACTCTTGGAACATAGTTTGCAAAGGAGGCGATATTGATTTTATCGGATTTATAAAATTCTCTTAAAGCCTTTTCGCAAAGCAAAATTTTTTCAAACAACTCTTTTTGCAAAATTTCAGGGCAGTCGCTAAGCTCTTTATAAGGCTCTTTAGTGAAGATTTTAAGCCAAGGAATTTGTGCTTCTTCTTTTTCTATGTAGATAAGTTTATTTTCGTAAAACATTTAAAACTCCTTAAAAAATTTGTAAATTTTATAAATTTTTATGTTAATTTTTAGTAAAATGGGGCAGATTTTGAAAAATAAGGAGGAGTTTATGCAAATTACTAGTGCTTTTTACAATACAAACAACGAAATTTACAACAAAACTTCTTCAAATTCAAGTAGCAAACAAGATTTGCAAAAGCAAGATTCAAACGCAAATTCTCAAAGTCAAAATACCCAAACGCAAATGGTTAATGGCGTAGAACTTGACGCAAAAGAGCTTCAGGTTTTAAGAGAACTTCAAAGCACGGATAGGAATGTCAAAGCCCACGAAGCAGCCCATCAAGCCGCTGGTGGAGGGCTTACCGGACCTGCGAGTTTTAGCTATACTAGGGGACCTGATAATCAAATGTATGCGGTTGCTGGAGAGGTGCCTATTAGAATGCAAAGCGGAAATACGCCTGAGGAAAGCATTTCTATTGCAAGAAGAATAGTCTCTGCGGCTATGGCGCCGGCCAATCCTAGTCCCCAAGATTATAAAGTCGCTGCAAACGCCGTTAAAATGGAGATAGAAGCAAGGGCTGAAGCAATGAAAATCAAGGCAGAAGAAGCCCAAAAAAGCTCAAAAAATGACGCAAATTTGGGTGCGAATTCTAGCGAGGATAGTAGCGGTGTAAATTCGGACACAATTTCGCAAAGCACAGAAACTTCCTCAAACGCTCAAAAAGCTTCAAATTCTAACACAGGGCAAGAAAGTCTCTCCACGAACAACGAATTTAAAGCTTTTGTTGCCGGTATTTACAAGCAAAATTCCAACAGCTTAGGATTTAATTTTACCTTAAATATAGCTTCTTAAAGCATAATTTTAAGCGGAATTTGAAATTTTCTGCTTTTTTAAAGCTTAGTTTTTAGTTTTTTATTTTAAATCAAAACTCTTAAGCGATTGCATTTTAAACGACTTAAAAATATCACGCATAAAAGGGGAATTAGATAAGCTGGGATAGCATCTGTTTTGCACACAGTAGGTCAGCGATCCCGCTTTTTATTTAAGCAGTTTTAACACGCTTTAAGCACTAAAATACTTTTTACACACTAAGAAAAAATCACAAAAAACGCTTAAATATCTCAAAAAAACTTATAGCAAGTAGTAAAACTTCACAGCTTTTTACTTATAAAAACTTTTTGATTTTATTATAAATTTATATAATTTTTGTGCCCAGCTTTGCTAAAAGTGTTCTTAATTTCTGATAAATACTTTTGTTAATATCCATTTTACGCAGTTTCAAAGAGCTATATTTAGCGTTTTATAAAGTTTTCATTCAAATTTTAACGAGGAAATTTTTGTTTTTAAAACTTTTAAAATTCTTGTAAAACTCACACGAGAAAATATTTAAGCATTATTTTTAAAAGCTTTATAAAGCCGTTTTTAAATTTAAGGCTTGATTTTAAATTTAGAGCTTAAAATTGCTACTATTTTAAATTCTTACAAGGATTTAAGATAATTTTTAATGTGAAATTTTGAAGATAAATTAAATGTTAAATTTAAAATTTAAAGCATTTTAAAAATCAAATCTTAAAATTTCAAACTTTCATTTTTTCAAACCCTAAATTTTAAAATTTTTTAAAGAACGAAGTAAAGGCTAAAAAATTTTTAAAAACAAGGGAGTTTATGCTAAACCCGCTATTTTTAAAAAGCTTTTTGGAAATTATTTTTTAATTTAGGCTTTAAATTTGGAATTTTTAAATTTACACTTTAACTCTGCTTTTTAAAAACACTTTGAAATCAAATTAACTACTTTTTAAGAAAGCACCGCAAAATTAATTTTAAAACTAAGATTTTAAAACTAAATTTTAAACTTAAATTTCAAAACTAAATTCTAAGAAAAACCGCCAGAATGAGGCAAGTATAAGTAAATTCAAGCAAGGAAAACCTTGCTTGAAAAAATCACGCTTGTTTAGCCTTTGCTTCGCTTGCGTATTTTACGCCTAAGTCAAAAGCCTTAGCGTTTGCGTCCCTTGTTTTTGGCGGAACCATATGAAGCATAGTATCTTTTAGCACATCAAGGTCTATGCACTTACTCATATAAGCAGCTATGGCAAGGGCTACCACAGACTGGGTTGCGACATTTCCTACTTCGTCTTTTGCTATAGTGATGATAGGAATTTCAAACACTTTCCATTTTTTATAGTCCTCTTTTTCAGGGTGAACCAAATTCGGTTCTACGACTATAACTCCGCCCTCTTTAACTCCGCCTCTAAAGCCCTTGTAGCCTTTATCTGCGGTTGAGAGCATAAAATCCACTTCGCCCTCTATAGCATAAGGGAAAAGAATTTCCTTATCATCAATGATAATATCAACCTTTGTAGGTCCTCCGCGCACTTGTGAGGTGTAAGTTGAAGCCTTAAAAGCAGAGCGCCCCTCTTTGATAGCAGCTTCGGCAAGAATTTCACCCGCAGTGATAACGCCTTGTCCGCCCTCGCCTCCGAATCTTAATTGAAATTTCATTTTAACGCTCCTAAATCAACCATTCTTTTTTCCTTAGCCGCACGGCGCACTTCCTCGTAGGCGTGGCAGTATTCAGCCCCGGTTTCATCTTGATGTAAAATACCTGTTGGGAATTTGCCCTTTTTCTCCTCTTCGCTTAGCTGTTCGAATTTAGCTTTATCTACGATGAGATTTTTAATCCAATCAAGCATAGCCACAGCCTCGCCCATTTTGTTCTTGCGTCCAAGATTAATATGACAATTTGAAAACACATCAACAAAGCTATAACCTTTATGATCTAAGGCTTTGTAAATGAGATTTTCAAGCTTGTTTGCTTCTATGACATTGCCTCTTGCGACAAACGACGCGCCTGCGGCTTGTGTGAGTTTGCAAGCATCAAAATTTGGGTCTATGTTACCAAACTGAGCCGTTACGGTGTAAAAGCCTTTTGGTGTGGTTGGCGAGGTTTGAGAATTTGTAAGTCCGTAGATGAAGTTGTTTATCACAATATGGGTTAGATCTATATTCCTCCTGCATCCGTGAATGGTATGATTACCTCCAATGGCTAAAGTATCGCCGTCTCCACTCACAACGATAACGTGTTTGCTAGGATTTGCAAGCTTTATACCTGTTGCGTAAGCAATGGCTCTTCCGTGAGTAGTATGAACGGTATTGCAATTAACATAAGAACTCATCCTACCGCTACAACCAATGCCTGAAACAAGGCACACATCATCCATATTCCAACCAAGCTTTTGTATGGCTCTAATTATGGCTTTTAAAACCACGCCATCGCCACAGCCCCAGCACCATTGAGTAGGAAGTTTATCCACTCTTAGATATTCATCATAATCAAATGCCATTTTACAAATTCTCCTTTACTTTAGCGATAAGATCACTTGGAGTTATAGGACGCCCGTTAGCCCTATGAAGACTGATAAAGTCTTTTCTTGCACTTGCTCTTTGAATTTCTTCAAGGTATTGTCCCATATTAAGTTCGCTTACCATTACTTTTTTAAAACGACTTACTACCTGTGCGATTTTTTCCTCCGCAACAGGATAAAGAGTGATAGGACGGAAAAGCCCAACCTTAACACCCTCTTCTCTAAGCCTTAAAATAGCCTCTTTTGCAGAACGGCTTACGCTTCCATAAGCTATGATGAGAAATTCTGCATCATCAAGCATAAATTCCTCATAAGTGCAAATTTCATTGCGGCGGTTTTTAATCTTTCCTATAAGTCTTTCTATGTTTTTCTTAACAGTAGCCCCATCTTCTGTCGGAAAGCCTATGTCTCCGTGATGAAGCCCTGTAATATGGTAGCGATAACCTGTGAAAAAAGGATTTAAAGTAGCAGGCTCGTTTTCGTTTGCTGCGTAAGGTTTGTAGCTTTTTTTATCGCCTTCGAATTTCGCACGATTAATGATTTTAATATCTTTTAGATCCGGTAAAACTGCCTTGCCATTCATATGTCCAACTGTTTCATCCATTAGTAAAAATACTGGGGTCATAAATTTTTCAGCCAGATTAAAAGCCCTTATAGTTTCGGTGTAAGCCTCCTCTAAAGACGCAGGAGCTAGAGCTATACTTGCAAAATCTCCGTGAGTTGGTGCTTTAGCTTGAAATAAATCTCCTTGTGCAACACGCGTTGGAAGCCCGGTTGATGGACCGCCTCTCATAACATTGATGATTACAAGCGGAATTTCGGCTATAAAAGCAAGTCCTATTTGTTCGGCTTTCAAAGAAATTCCCGGACCGCTACTTGCAGTCATTGATTTCACTCCGCTCATCGCCGCACCTATGGCAACGCTCACCCCTGAAATTTCGTCCTCCATTTGTATAAAAGTGCCATCATTAGCAGGGAGCAAGTGGCTTAGCTCGTGTGCTATTTCAGAACTTGGAGTGATTGGATATCCTCCAAAAAATTTACACCCACAATCAATCGCTGCTTGTGCGATTAATACATTTCCTGTAGCTATAACTTCTCTCATTGATTTTTCCTAAGCGTTTAATTTTTTATACTTGTTTTCTTTTACTGCCTTAGCTCTATCTTTAGCTTCAGGAGTAAGTTTGGCAAATTTAAATTCGTCTCTTTTTGCTACCATAATGGCAAAATCCGGACAATGAAGTTCGCACTCACTACAACCTATACAGGATTCAGGATGCACAACCTCTATCATCTGCCCTAAAACCGCACTAAGCTCATCGCGCATAGCTAAAACCCCAGTGGGGCAGTAGCTAACGCAAATATTGCAAGCTTTACATCTATGCTCATCAACCCAAACGGGAGTATCTTTTGGGGCTGTTATACTCATAAAATTTCCTTTAAGCTAGTATTTTTTTAATCTCTTCACCGATTAAAGCAGGAGAATCAACTACATAAATTCCATAAGATTTAAGTGCTTCTTTTTTAGCCGCTGCACTTTCATCCGCACTTCCTACTATGGCACCTGCGTGTCCCATTCTTTTACCTTTTGGAGCGGTAGCACCTGCGATAAAGGCTACAACAGGTTTTGTGATATTTTCTTTTATAAATTTAGCCGCTTCTATTTCTAAGCTTCCGCCTATTTCGCCTATCATCACTATGGCTTTAGTTTCGGCATCTTTTTGGAATTCGCTTAATAATTCTTTATAAGAAAGCCCTATAATAGGATCGCCGCCTATGCCAACTGCGGTTGAAATTCCATAGCCGCTTTTTACGACTTGATTTGTTGCTTCGTAGGTTAGGGTTCCTGATTTTGAAATGAGTCCTACGCAACCTTTTTTAAAGATAAAGCCCGGCATAATGCCTAATTTACATTCTTCAGAAGTAATAATACCCGGACAATTTGGACCTATGATTTTCATTCCTTTTTTATTCGCGTAATTTTTTGCAAACATCATATCCTTAACCGGAGTGTGTTCTGTGATGACAACGGCAAGTTTTATACCTCCATCGGCTGCTTCTATGACGCTATCGCCCACTGCAAAAGCCGGAACGAAAATAAGGCTTACCTCAGCACCGGTTGCCTTAATAGCCTCTGCAAC
>CAZWYE010000093.1:0-5938 GCA_964637895.1 uncultured Campylobacter sp.
ATAAAACGCACACCGATGTGGGCTTTAAAATCAAGCATTTGCAAATTAGCAATGTCAAAGGAAATTTCAAAGATTACGATGCTATTATTGATTTTGACGCACAAAGTGGAGAATTTAAAAAGCTTGAAGCAAATGTGAAGGTCGCTTCTATCAACACAGAAAACAAAAATAGGGATGACCATTTACAACAAAATGATTTTTTCAAGGCTAAGCAATTCCCTGAAATAATTTTTGTGATGAAAGAATACCAAAAAATCAGCAATGAAAAAGGCAAGATGAAAGGAAGCTTAAGTATAGCCGGAGTTTCAAAAGATGTGGTCTTAGATACTGAAATCGGTGGCACAGCAAAAGGAAAAGACGGCAAGGAAAAACTAGGCTTTTCTCTAAGCGGACAAATCAAAAGAACAGAATTTAACTTCGCACCGGACAGCTCGACTATGACTTTAGGCGATGAAGTGAATTTAAGCGTAGAAGTAGAAGCTAACGAAAAATAATTTTTAAGCCTAAGACAAGCTTTTTCTTAGGCTTAAAATGCTTTGTGCGAGGCTTTGTGCGTTTTCTTGCCAAACTATTTTAAATTCTAGCTTAAAACTCTCCTTTTCAAGCTCGAATTCGGTATTTTTAAGCAAGGATTCTAGATAAGCAAGATGCTCTAAAGCCTTGTTTTTATCCTCAAAAATCAAAATAAAATCATAATCTATCACGAAAACTCTAGCCTTAAAACGGTGTAAAATTTTTGCAATCTTTTTAAAAATAAGCTCTGCGTAAGCATTTTGTGCGTGTTTAAGCTCACTAAAATGAAGCAAAGCTATGATATAAAATTCCTTTCCTCTTACAAAACGGCTCAAACTTTTATCGTTTGGTAGAGAGCTTAAGGCGTCAAAAAAAGCGTTTTTATAGAGCTTAAACAAAATATAAAATATAAAAATCGAAGAAGCAAATTCAAAAAAAGCAAAATTATTTTCAAAGAAAAACTCTGCATACATTCCCAAAAAAGCAAAAAACAAGTAAAATTCCCTAGTTTTAAGGCATTTTAACATTAAAAGCAAAGCCATAAAAACAAAAAACACAAAACCAAGCTCACTCATAGGCTTAAAAGCACTAAAAATTTCAAAGCTCAAAACAGAGGCGTTAAAGCTCGTATTTTGTGGCAGAAAAACGCCCAAAATTCCCATAAAAAGCAAGGCTAAAACCGCGCTGATATTTTTTTTATCCCTTATGAGTTTAGTATCTTTTCTAAGGCATAAAAAGCAAAAAATCACGGGCAAAAACAAAGAATTAAACAAATTCGCCATAAAAGCACTACTGAAAAAATAAAAAATTCTCGCCTCAAGCAAACAAAGGCTTAAGAAAAAAACCCGCGTATTTTTAAAATAAAAAGCCAAAAGCAAAGCCAGAATTTCACAAACTACGCTAAAAATCACAAAAAAATCAATCAAAACAAACCTCTTTTCAAAAATAAAAAGTCCATTTTACTTAAAAACTTTTTAGTTAAAGCTTTAAAACTTATTTTATAGAAAATAAAAAATTTTTGAAATAATCTATAGCTGGTTAAAACAACTTAACTTGTAAAACAAAAATTGTTTTAAATAATTTTAAACAAAATAGCAAATTTATACTTCAAACAAATCCCTATGTAAAAGCTCTTCTAAAAAAGTCGTCGCATAAGAGCCTTTTTGCAAGAAAAATTCAAGGCAAAAATGGGCGTTTTTTTCATCGTAAGTGCATTTAGCATCTTCTAAATAACTCCACATAAAGCGTCTTGAACCTTGTATTTTAGGCATAAATTCATAAAAAGGGCTAAAAATTTCATCTTCTAAATTTCGTGCTAAACCATCATTAGTTTCAAAGGCTTTTGCACCTAGTAAAAGTCCTAAAACGCTTATATCCCTTGCTAAAAATCTTTGAGACTCCTTTTCTAAATCCTCACAAACAAAGCATTTTCCGAAAGGATAATGCCCCAAAACATCGCCCTTTAAAAGCTTGAAAAAATGCTCTTGCCTTTTTAAGGACTCAATTTCAGCCTTAGAAAGTTTGTAAATTTGTGCGAGTTCTTTAGCGTTAAAATCCTTGATAAAATGTGAAAACTCTACTCTTTTACTTAAAATTCTATTAAAAAGTTCGCTTTGAAAAGCGCTAATGAGAAAATTTTTAAGCTTAGGATTTTTAAGCTTTTTGCCCTTTAAAATTTCAAGTCCTTCTAAAAAATTGTTTTGAAATTTGCCAAATCTTTGATAACCAAAATAGTTTGCAAAGCCTTGATTTATAAGGCTTTCAAACACTTGCCTAAGCTTAAGGGCGTTTAGGGTTGAAACCTTTTTAAGCCTTATAAAAAATGAATTTCCTTTTAAATGCCCGATTTTAAGCTTATTTTTATGTGTGAAACTTTGCATAATCTTAAGCTTTGGGTGCGAAAAGCCACTTAGGGCGTTTTCGAATTTTTTAGGCATTGAGAGGTATTGAAAGGTCGTTCCTTGCTTGTCTTTAAGTCCTGCGTAGCCAAATTCCTTAATCTTCGCCCCGCTAATACCACTTAAAACACTCAAAGCCTCGCTCGTGCTTAAATCTTTCTTGCAAATATGTAAAATCAAATGCTCACCGCTCCCGCTAAATTCATAAAGCGGCTTTTCTCGCACGACAAAATCCTCGCTATTTTTACTAAAATGTGCCTCGATAGGGCTGTGTTTTAAGACATACAAAGGCTTAAAAATGGTGTTCTTTTCCTCTAAATTCATACTTTCCTTTCGTGGCTTTTGCAAAAATATTAAGCCTAACTTTATGTTTTTTAGCCGTTTTTTCTATAAATTCCTTGTCCTTTTCCTCAAAAGCAAATAAAATTTCATACTCCTCTCCGCTGTAAAGCTCATAATCGCTAAGCTTTTTAAGCCAAGAAATTCCAAGCTTATTGCACTCTAAAAGACGCGACAAGTCCTTGCTTAAGCCATCAGAAATATCCATAGCACAAACAACCTTTGGAGCGATTTCGTAAAAAAAACTTTGACGCAGTTTTGGGCTTATGAAGCGGTGTTTTGGGGCTAATTTTCCTCCATCTTGTAAAATTTCAAGCCCTTTTAAACTCTGCCCTAATTTTCCTGTAAAAGCTAGTAAATGCCCTGCTTTTAAGCCTTTGCGGTAAATCGCTTTTTTTCTTACTTTCGAAAGCAAGGTTATTGAAATTCCTATTTTTTCATCGCTTATCGTATCTCCGCCTATGATTTTAATCTTAAATTTTTTCGCAGTTTTTAAAAAGCCTTTTTGCAAGGTTTTAATCTCATTTTGGCTTAAATTCTTAGGCAGCGCAAGTCCTAAAAGGGCGTATTTTGGCACGGCGTTCATAACGGTAGCATCAGAAATATTTACAAGCATTGCTTTTGTAGCGATTTGTTCTAAACTAAGCCATTCTCTTTTAAAATGCACATTTTCAAAGAACAAATCCTTACTCAAACACCAATTTTTAATGATAGCCCCATCATCGCCGTTAAATTTGTTTAAAAAGGCTTTGATAATGAATTTTTCCTTATCCATAGCCTAAATTTTATAAAATTTTTTTAAATTTCTAGTGAATTTTAGAATTTTTTTATATAATTTTAAAAATTTTTAGGAGTTAAAATGAAAAGGCTTGAGCTTAGGATTTTTAGATTTGATAAAGATAAAGACTACGAGGCTTATTACAAGCCTTATGTTTATGAGACTTACGAGAATTTTAACGCACTTTATGATTTGCTTTTACAAGTGAGCGATGATGATATTTATTTTGACTTCCCTAAGGACGAAAACGCCTATGTTTTGGTAAATTCCTCGCCCTTTAAGCTAGGTGAAAATTTGGAAAAAATTCTGCAAGAAAAGGGCTTTTGCCTCATTATCGAGCCTCTAAGCACGAAAAGAGCTTGTAAGGACTTGATTTTTGATAAAAATGATTTTTTAAACGAGTTTAAAATTTTAGAATCTTTAGTGAGTAAAGAGGATAAAAAGCTTTATGAAAGCCTTGATTATCTTTATTATACGAGCAAAATTTTGCAATTTAACGAGGAGTGTTTTGGTGATTCTTTGTTTGCTTTTGCTTTTAAAATGTTGCAAAAATATCCTGCAAAAAAACTTGAAATTTTAAGAATTCTTAGCGATAAAGAGCACGGAATTTTTTATCATTTACCAAGTGAAAATGAGAATTTAGAACAAAAAATCGCCTTTTTAAAAGAAGAAATTTTAAAAGCAAATTTGTTCGATAAAAATTTGCTAAATTCTAAAGAATTTAAAAAAGAAAATTTTAAAACACCAAACCTTATAAAGCACGATTTTAAGGGGTTTAATATAGGATTTTTCGGCTTTAAAGAAGATAATTTTAAAAACAAACTTAAGGCTAAAACCTTGCAAATTAAAGGTCTTTCAAGCGGTTTTGAGCTTTTAAATTTAAACGCAAATTTAGCGTATAAAATCGCTGCGGATATTGTTTTAGAGGCTTACGATAGCGGTTGTGATTTTTTGGTTGTTGATGATTTAAAGGACTTTTATATGTTTGATACTTGTTCTAAGAATTTAATGAAAGAAAGCGGCAGGGAATTTGAGGACTTTTACATACTAAATTCGCACGAATTTGCTTCTTTGATGCAGGGCGAAAAAAGTGCTGGTTTGAAAAATCATAAATTAAAAGTGTCTTTATTATGAGAATTTGCGTAGCTTGCAAGGACTTGCTTTTAGAAAAGGCTTTGGAGCTTTTTTTAAAGGAGCATTTGGTTGCGAAAAAAGATTGCGATTTTATCGTTTGCGATGAGAAAGGCTCTCATACCAAGCCTTTGTTTATCATCGCGCAAAATTCGCCATTTTTAGAAGCACCTTTTAGCAAAGAAAGGCTTTTAGAGGCTTTAGAGGAATTCGATGAGGGCTTAAAAGCAGTAGCAAGAAAATTAGCCCAGGAGCAAAAAAAGCTTTTAGAAGAAAAAATAGACGCGATTGCAAACGAGTTTAAAAAAGAATACGACCAAAGGCTTAATAAAGCCATTTTAAGCTTAAAAGACAGGCTCATTAAAGCCTTAATCGATGAGCAAAATTCCTAAAAATCTCAAACTTTACACGCAAATTCCAAGTGGGAAATTCAAAGGAAAAAAGCTTCTTTTACCAAGCTTAGAAAGCACAAGAAGCACGAAAAATATAGTCTGTGAGTGCGTTTTTAATGTTTTAAGAATGCATTTAAGGGACAAAATTTTCATAGAAGCCTTTGGCGGAAGTGCTTTAATGGCACTTTGTGCTTTAAGTAATTATGCTTTAAAAGCTTATGCCATAGAACTTGACGGGCAAGCTTATAAAATAGCCTTAGAAAACGCTAAAAATTTAAACGCAAATTTACATATGCTAAAGGGCGATAGCTTTGAAATTTTGCCTCAAATTTTAAGAGAAATTCAAAATGAGGTTGTGCTTTATTTCGACCCGCCTTTTGATATAAGAAAAGGTTTTGAAGATATTTATGAAAGGATTTTCACGCTTTTAACAAAGCTTGATACGAGCAAAATTTCAAACATTCTCTTAGAACACCACAAAGCCTTGCAAACTCCGCAGATTTTAAGCGATTTTAAAAGGGTAAAGCTTAAAAATTTCGGCTTAACTTCGCTTAGTTTTTACGAAAAATTCTAAACCTTTCTTTTTTAAATAAAAACTTTTAAAATTTTAAACAAAAAACACAAAATTTTAAAAAATCAAATTCCAAGCCTTCTCTAAAAACTCCTTAAATTCCACACTTTTAAAGCTTGTTTTAAAAATTGGAACACTTATTGCTTTAAGTTTGTCAGCAATATTTTGAAAGGATTTAAAATGGGTTTTAGAATCAACACAAATATCGGGGCGTTAAACGCTCACGCCAACTCAGTCATAACTGCAACCGAACTGGATAAATCTTTGGCAAGACTAAGTTCTGGTCTTAGAATCAATTCAGCCGCAGATGATGCTT
>CAZWYE010000094.1:0-5868 GCA_964637895.1 uncultured Campylobacter sp.
TCAAAGCAGCCGAAAGTCAAATCCGCGATGTGGATTTTGCAAGTGAGAGTGCGAATTTCTCTAAATACAACATACTCGCACAAAGCGGTTCTTATGCGATGAGTCAAGCAAATGCTGTGCAACAAAATGTTTTAAGACTTTTACAATAACCCTTTCAAAGAAGCCCACTCAAAGTGGGCTTTTTACTTTTTTAAGCTTTAACACTTTTTAACTTCAAACTCTTTTGAAATTTAAGAATTTTTGATATATTTTAAGCATTAAAACTAGGAAAAATAATGCTAGAAAATTTCAGCTTTCTCACGCTTTTTATAGTAAGTTTTCTCTCAAGTACGCTCTTACCACTTGCAAGCGAAGCCTTTGTTTTGGGCTTTATAAAACTCGAATTTAACGCTTATGCCGTGCTTTTTATCGCAAGTTTAGGAAATACCTTAGGAAGCTTAAGTACTTATGTGCTTGCTCTTTTAGGAAAGGATTTCATCTTAGAAAAATATTTTAGCAAAAGCCTTAAAAAGCTTGAAAACTTAAGCTTAAATTTTTACAAATTCGGCACGTTTTATGCGTTTTTTACTTTTTTGCCTTTTGTAGGCGATCTTTTCGCGCTAGGGCTTGGCTTTGCAAAATATCCTTTTTTAAAGGTTGTATTTTTTATATTTTTGGGGAAATTTTTGCGTTATGTTTTACTGATATTTTTTGGAAATTTTTTGCAAATCATTAAAATTTAATGAGTTTTTTGAGATAATATTTTAAAAAATTTAAAAGTGAGCTTATGAAAACTTTAACCATTATCGATACTTTCGGCTTTTTCTTCCGCCTTTTTTACGCGCTTAAAGGCTTAAGAAATTCTAAAAACGAACCAAGCGGAATGATTTTAGGTTTTGCAAATTTCATTTTAAGCCTTAAAAACGAGGAAAAAAGCGATTATATTATTTTTGCTTTAGATTCTAAGGGCAAGACCTTTAGAAATGAGCTTTATCCTGCTTATAAGCAAAACCGCACACCGCCACCAAGCGAACTTTTAGCCCAAATTCCAATCTGCATAGAAATGATAGAAAAAATGGGCTTTATAAGCGTTTCTAAAGAGGGCTTTGAAGCTGATGATATCATCGCTTCTTTTGTGAAAATTTGTGAAAATAAAGACATTTTCGTGCGTATCATAACTCAAGATAAAGACCTTTATCAGCTCATAAAAGACGGAAAAACAAGCATTTACAGCCCAATTTCTAAAAACACCTACAATGAAGCAGCTTGTGCGGAAAAATTCGGCGTCAAACCTGCTCAAATTTGTGATTTTTTAGCACTTTGCGGAGATAGTTCGGATAATATTCCTGGAGTTAAAGGCATAGGTGCAAAGGGAGCAAAAACCTTGCTTGAAGAGTTTAAAAGTTTAGAGGGGATTTTTGAAAATTTAACTTTGGTTAAAAACCAAAGGAGCAAAAAATTGCTTTTAGAAGGCAAAGAAAACGCCTTTTTAAGCAAGAAACTCGCCTCTTTGTATGAGGATTTAGAGCTTGAAAGCTTCATAGAAAAAGCGGCTTTTTCGTCAAATGATGAGCCTTTGCTTAAGGTGCTTGATATTTTAAAGCAATACGAGCTAAGTTCGGTGCTAAAAAAACTTTCTTTAGAGCAAAAAGATAAGAATTTAGGCTTTAAAGCACGGCTTATTTTAGACGCAAGTGAGCTTTTTAGCATTCTTAACGCCTTAGAAAAAGAAAGCATAATCGCCTTTGATACCGAAACCACAGGACTTGATACGAAAGAAGCTAAGATAGTGGGTTTTAGCTTTTGCGTGAGCGAAAACGAGGCTTTTTATGTGCCTTTAAGTCATAATTATTTAGGCGTAGCCGAGCAAATTTGCTTTGAAGATGCGAAAAAAGCCTTGCAAATCATTTTTGAGCATTTTATAGTAGGACATAATCTTAAATTTGACTTTGAAATAATAAAAAATAATTTTGGCTTAAAATTTCCTTTAAAATACGCCGACACTATGATACTAGCGTGGCTTTACAACCCAAGTTTGAGAGTAAATATGGACGATTTAGCCTTAAGGCTTTTTAATTATGAAACCTTGCATTTTGAAGAGCTTGTTAAAAAAGGCGAGAGCTTTGCAGGAGTTGAGCTAAATAAGGCTTGTGAGTATGCTGCAGAGGATGCTTATATCACTTTAAGATTTTATCTTTATTTTTTGAAAAATTTAGAAAAACCCTTATTCGAACTTGCTTTTAAGAGCGAATTTGAATTTATAAAAATTGTAATAATGCTTGAAAACAACGGCATAAAGCTCGATACAAAGCTTTTAAAAGAATTAATGAGCGAATACGATAAAGAACTTAAAGCATTAAGCGATGAAATTTACACGCTTTGCGAGGATAAATTTAATCTTAATTCGCCTAAACAAGTAGGCGATATTTTATTTGAAAAACTCAAGCTTCCTAGCGGTAAAAAGGGCAAAACTGGCTATTCTACCGACGAAAAGGTTTTACAAGAACTTAAAGGTAAGCACCCTGTGGTTGAGAAAATTCTAGCTTATAGAGAGCTTGCAAAGCTTTATTTTACCTACTGTGAGCCTTTATTAAAACTTGCTCTTAAGGATAAAAACTCGCGAATTTACTCGCATT
Organism: uncultured Campylobacter sp.; assembly: GCA_964637895.1. Taxonomy (GTDB): domain Bacteria; phylum Campylobacterota; class Campylobacteria; order Campylobacterales; family Campylobacteraceae; genus Campylobacter_D. The sequence goes on from CAZWYE010000094.1 coordinate 2,616, forward strand.
TTTTACAAACCGGAACCGGAACCGGACGGCTTTCTTCGAAAGACCCAAATTTGCAAAATATCCCAGCTCACGGACAATACGCTCGTTCTTATAAGTCTTGTTTTGTGGCAAATGATGGTTTTAGTTTTATTTCGCTTGATTATTCTCAAATAGAACTTAGAATGCTTGCCCATTTTAGCGAAGATGAAAAGCTTTTAAACGCTTTTGAAAATGATGAAGATATTCACGCAAAAACGGCTTTAATGATTTTTAAAGAAAATAATTATCACACAAGAAGCATTGCAAAAAGCATAAATTTCGGGCTTATTTATGGAATGGGCTATAAGACTTTAAGCGCGAATTTAAAAATAGAACCAGCTCTTGCAAAAAAATATATCGAGGCTTATTTTGAGAATTTCACTAGCATTAAAAGCTATTTTCAAAAGGTGAGAAATGAGGCTAAAAATCAAGGCTTTATCACGACTTTAAGCGGTAGGAAGAGGTATTTTGACTTCGCAAACGCTAAGCCTGTGCAAATTGCAATGTATGAAAGAGAAAGCATAAATTCCATACTTCAAGGCTCTGCAGCCGACATTATAAAACTTGCTATGATAGAACTTGCAAAGCATTTAAACGAGGATAAAAAAATGATTTTGCAAATTCACGATGAGCTTATTTTTGAGGTTAGAGACGAACTTTGTGAAAATTTTATAAAAAATGCTAGTGATATTATGGAAAATATAGTAAAATTAAAGGTAAAATTAAAAACCTCATCAAGCCTTGCTAAAAATTGGGGGGAATTAAAATAAGAAGGAGTTTTAATGGATATTTCAACCATACTTGGAATGGTACTTGCTGTAACGAGTATTAGCGTCGGGGATATACTTGAGGGAGGAAATCCCTTGCATGTTATCCACCTTTCTTCGTTTTTGATCGTGATGCCAACGGCGGCATTTTGTGCGATGACTGCAACTCATAAAAAAATCGTAAAAGCTGCGTATAAAGAACTTAAAATAGTCTTTAAAGGAGCAAATGTCAATCTTTCTCAAACCATAGCCCAGCTTATAGAATACGCCATTATAGCGAGAAGAGACGGGCTTTTGGCTTTAGAATCGAAAACCAACGAAATAGACAATGAATTCTTAAAAAATTCTATAATGATGCTAGTCGATGGTAAAAGCTTTGATGAGATTAAAGAAAGTATGGAAATTCAAACCGAAGAACTTGAGGAGCATTATAAAGAATGTGCTGAGTATTGGATACGCTTTGGTGAGACTTGTCCTACTATGGGGCTTGTTGGAGCGGTTATGGGGCTTATGCTTGCCTTGCAACTTCTTGATAATCCTCAAGCTATGGCAGCTGGTATTGCGGGTGCTTTTACAGCGACGGTTACGGGAATATTTGGAGCTTACGCGCTTTTTGCGCCTTGGGGAAATAAAATGAAAGCTAATGGTGGCGATATTGTCAAAGAGCAAAGGGTTATCACAGAAGCCATTAAAGGCATAGCAGAGGGTGCTAATCCTAGAGATTTAGAAGCAAAATTGTTTAATTTCTTAGGACACGGAGATCCTAAAATCTCTCAATTTGATAAGTAGGAGTAAAAATGGCTAAGCATAAATGTCCTGAATGTCCAGCAGGTGAAAAATGGGCGGTTCCTTACGCGGACTTTTTATCCTTGCTTTTAGCACTTTTTATCGCGCTTTGGGCTATTTCTGAGAGTAATCCAGCTAAAGTTGAATCTCTAAAAACTGAATTTGTTAAAATTTTTGATTTCACAACTTCACAAACAGTTCAACAAGATACAAAATCTCTAGAAAAATTCAAAGGTCCTTCAACTACTCAAAGCGAGGAGATCAATAGCTTAAAACAACTCACGCTTTCTCAACAAAAAATCATAAATAAACTTAGATTTCAGCTTGATGAAACAGATAATCAAATAGCCTTAAATTTGCCTTCTAAAATATATTTTGAACGAGGAGATGCAAGCATTAACTCAGAAGATAATCTCAATTATATAAAGAGAATAGCTAAAATATTACAAAAACTTCCTCCTGAAGTAAATATAGAAATTCGAGGATTTACAGACAATAGTGCTTCAAATTTAAAAAGTTTTGAACTTTCTTGTGCAAGAGCACAAAAAGTCGTCGAACAGCTCTCAAATGAGGGTGCTGATATGAAAAAAATTACAATTCATGGTTATGCTTTTAATGAACCTCTCGTTGATGATCTTTCAGCCCTAGAAAACAACCGAGTTGAAATTTATTTTAAGCTTGACTCTAGAAACGAGGTGCTCAAAAAATCTGTGCTAGAGCTTATGGGAGAAGATGGAGAATAACTTGCTTAGTCTAATCTTGCTTAGCTCGAATTTGCTTAGAAAGGCGGCTTTTGCTATTAGAACTATAAACAAAGCTTAGCACTTCGGCAACAGCCTTAAAAAGCTCTTTAGGAATGATATCATCGACATCGCAAGCCTTGTAAAGCTCCCTTGCTAAAGGCGGATTTTCATAAACCATAACCTCGTTTTGATACGCAATCTCCTTAATCCTCAAAGCCAAAAAATCCACACCCTTAGCCACGACTCTTGGGGCTTGTTCTTTCGAGCTATCATAACGAATCGCCACCGCGTAGTGCGTAGGATTTGTTATAACCACATCAGCACCGGCGACATCTTGCACCATTCTACGACGCGCAGCTTCCATTTGCAAACGACGAATTCTAGCCTTAACCTGCGGGTCTCCTTCCATTTGCTTGTATTCGTCCTTTATCTCTTGCTTACTCATTCTAAGCCCTTTAAAATACTGAAAACGCACCAAAAACACATCTAAAACCGCGATAATCAAAAAGGCTATAATCACAATAGCAGCCAAAATCACCGCCTTATCCCTAAGCCAGAGCATTTGCGCAACTATACCTAAAAGCTCTACCCTAGGAAGCTCTCTTAAAAAATACAGCAAAACAATGAAAGCTACGATAAAAACGACGCTTACTTTTAAGATGATTTTAACGCTTTCTATGAGTTTTTTAAGAGAAAAAAGGTTCGCAAGTCCTTTGATAGGATTAATCTTACCTAAATTTGGCATAATGGGCTTAGTTGTAAAAATAAAACCAAATTGCATCACATTACCTAAAATTCCAGCTATCATAATGCTTAAAGTAATGGGTGCTAGCATAATCAAGGCTTCAAAAACGCTTTTTATAATAATAGAATGCAAAATCCGTGCGTCAAGCTCCACGCCTATGAAACTTTGATAATACCTGTATAAATTCGCCACCC
>CAZWYE010000095.1:0-5845 GCA_964637895.1 uncultured Campylobacter sp.
TGCAAGCTTTAGTAGCACTACAGATATGCACACAGCTTATGGTAAGTTTAATTACCTATACTAAATTACTTTTGACTTAAGATTTTTTGCTTAAGTCAAAATTTTTTATTTTTAACCATTTTTTGATTATGTTTTTATATAGCTCAAACAAGACTTCATTTTAAGTTTATTTTTATTTATAAGTTGTTTTAAAAATTAGCTATATTTTTTTTAGCTCATTTTAAAATTCTAGGTAAAGTGATGCCCGTTTGGGCTTGGTATTTGCCTTTTTTATCCTTATAAGTCGTATCGCAAGGGCTATCTCCTTGAAAAAATAGTACCTGTGCTATGCCCTCGTTAGCATAAATTTTAGCCGGAAGCGGGGTTGTGTTTGAAATTTCTATGGTAATATGCCCTTCAAATCCGGGCTCAAAAGGCGTTACATTGACAATGATTCCGCATCTTGCATAGGTGCTTTTTCCAAGACAAACAGCCAAAACATCATCAGGCATTCTAAAATACTCAATAGTCCTTGCTAAAGCAAAGGAATTTGCAGGAACTATACACACATCGCCCACAAAATCGACTACATTTTCGTGTGCGAAATTTTTAGGATCTACAACTGTGGAATTGACATTAGTGAAAATCTTAAACTCCCGTCCCACTCTTATATCATAACCATAGCTTGAAAGCCCGTAACTTACGACACCTTTGCCTACATTTGCTTCACAAAAAGGCTCTATCATCTTAAATTTTTTTGCCATTTTTCGTATCCAATTGTCCGCTTTAAGTCCCATTTTTTGCCCTTTTTAAATTTTTATTTAAGAATTATAACCAAATTTTTTAAGCAAGATTTATAAATTTTCACTTAAAATTGCGTTTTTTTAAAGTTAAATTTTAGCTTTTTATATATAATAATAAACTAAGTTTTTAAAAACAGGAGAATTTTTATGACAAAAGAAGAAATCAAAGATTTGCTTGATTTATTTGCCGAAACGAATATCAGTAAGATTAAAATCAAAGACAAAAGCGGTTTTGAAATCGAGCTTGAAAAAGACTCGCATAAAGCCCCGCAAAATACAGCCCCACAAGTTAATCCTGCCCCACAACCTATAAATGTCAATGTTGTCAATGAAGCCCAGCACTCCTCACACTCAAACAATAATCCAAGCATAAATAGCCCAATGGTAGGCACTTTCTACCAAGCACCAAGCCCGGGTGCAGCACCTTTTGTAAAAGCAGGTTCTGTTGTGAAAAAGGGCGATACTATCGCAATTATCGAGGCTATGAAGATTATGAATGAACTTGAAGCAGACTTTAACTGCCGCATTATCGAGGTTTTGGTCGCGGACGGGCAACCTGTGGAATTTGGTATGCCTTTATTTGTAGTGGAGAAAATTTAGATGGAAATTCGAAATGTTTTGATTGCAAATCGTGGTGAAATAGCTCTTCGAGCCCTAAGAACCATTAAAGAAATGGGAAAAAGGGCTATTTGTGTTTATTCAGAAGCTGATAAGGACGCACTTTATCTTAAATACGCAGATGCTAGCATTTGCATAGGAAAGGCAAGAAGCACAGAGAGTTATCTTAATATCCCCGCTATCATTAGTGCTACAGAGATTGCGGAGGCGGATGCTATTTTTCCGGGGTATGGCTTTTTGAGTGAAAATCAAAATTTCGTGGAAATTTGTGCTAAGCATAATATCAAATTCATAGGACCTTCGGTTGAAGCTATGGCTCTAATGTCCGATAAAAGCAAGGCAAAGCAGGTTATGCAAAGGGCTGGTGTGCCTGTCATTCCCGGAAGTGATGGAGCGTTAAACGGCGTTGAAGCGGCGAAAAAACTTGCTAAAAACATAGGTTATCCTGTGATTTTAAAGGCTGCTGTAGGTGGAGGCGGACGCGGTATGCGCGTGGTTGAGAGCGAAAAGGACTTAGAAAAAGCGTATTGGTCTGCTGAAAGCGAGGCTATGACGGCTTTTGGCGATGGGACTATGTATATGGAAAAATACATTCAAAATCCCCGCCACATCGAGGTTCAAGTCATAGGCGATAGTTTTGGAAATGTCATTCACATAGGCGAGAGGGATTGTTCTATGCAAAGAAGACATCAAAAGCTCATTGAAGAAAGCCCTGCTATTTTGCTTGATGAAAAAACGCGCACTAAACTTCATCAAACAGCCATAAAAGCGGCTAAAGTCATAGGTTATGAGGGGGCTGGAACTTTTGAGTTTTTAGTGGATAAGAATTTAGACTTTTATTTTATAGAAATGAACACGCGTTTACAGGTTGAACACTGCGTTAGCGAAATGGTAAGTGGGATTGATATTATCGAGCAGATGATTAAGGTTGCAGAGGGTTATGCCCTACCTAGCCAAGAAAGCGTGAGGCTTAGAGGGCATTCCATAGAGTGCAGAATCACGGCTGAAGATTCAAAAACCTTTTTACCAAGTCCGGGCAAGATTATCAAATATGTCCCGCCAGCAGGACGCAATGTGCGAATGGAAAGTCATTGCTATCAAGATTATAGCGTTCCTCCGTATTATGATTCTATGATAGGAAAGCTCGTTGTTTGGGCAGAAGATAGACACAGGGCGATTGCTAAGATGAAAGTAGCTTTAAGTGAGCTTATAGTAAATGGCATTAAAACGACTAGAGATTTTCATTTAGCTATGATGGAAAATCCTGATTTTATAAACAATAACTTCGATACGAACTACCTCGCAAGACATTGAAATTCTAATCCTTTTTTAGGATTAGAATTTACTTTAAATATTTTAAACTACAAACTTTTTAGAATGGTTTTATATTTGAAAAATCATTATTTTTAATAGCAAATAAGTTTTTAAAATTGCATTTTTTTTAATTTTTTTTAATTTTTTTAAAAAATTTCACAAAAATTTCTTTCTTAAAATTTCAAGGGCGTTTTTGAATTCTAAAGGAGTGCTTTGGAATTTTTTATTAAAAGTTCTTTGTCTTTTTGCAAGTTGGGCGGTGTGTGTGTTTATGAGCGTTTCAAGCTCGTTTAAAGAAATTTTGCCCTCTAAAAAGGCTTTGCTTTCTTTTAAGCCTATGGAATTTAAAGGCTTTAACACAGGGTTGAAATTTTCAAAAAGTATCTTTGCCTCTTCTATAAGCCCGTTTTTTAGCATTTCTTTGGTTCTTTTTGCTATATTTTCTTTTAAAAGCTCTTTATCCCAAACAAGCTCATAAATTAAAAGCTCCTTAATAACAGCCTCCTGTCTTGTTTTTTCTAAAAAAACGCTAGGAATTTGCTTTGTGCTTTCATAAATATTAAGCCATTTTTGTAGCCTGTAAGTATCGTTTTTTTGGACTTTAAAATGTGGGTCGGTTTTTTTTAAAAGCGTGTAAATTTCATCGTTATTAAGAAAAACGGGCTTTTCTTCGACCTTTTTACTAAGTCCTTGCATCAAGGTTTGAAGGTAAAAACTTGTTCCTCCAACGATAATCAAAGGCTTTTGCCCTGCTTTTGCAAATTCCTTTGCTCTCTTGTATTCTTTGATAAACAAATCCACATTAAAATGCTCACAAACGCTAAGCAAATTCACACCAAAATAATTAAGCTCCTTTAAAATTTCGCTACAAACCTTAGCATTTGCGATATTTATTTCCTTATAAACACAAAGGCTATCAAGGCTTAAAACCACTGCGTTAAATTCCCTTGCTAAGGCATTTGCTAGTGCAGTTTTTCCACTTGCTGTCGTGCCAATAAGTGCGAATTCGAAAAACATTTTTAACTTTTCCTAATTTTTTTTTAGTAAAATCATAACAAATTTTTTTTAAAGAGTAAAAATGAATTTTTGGACTAAATTCAAAGATATTTTAGATTTAATCGTTTTTAAGCATTCAATTTTTGCTTTGCCTTTTTTATTTTCTGCTATGATAGTTGCTTCTAAGATGGCAAATAATAGCGTTTGGTTTGGTTTTAAAGCTCTTATTTTAAGCGTGATTTGCGCGGTTAGTGCAAGGAATTTCGCTATGGCTGTAAATCGCTTATTGGATGAAGATATAGACAAGGATAATCCGCGCTGTAAAAACCGCCCTAATATTAGCGGACGCATAGGACGCAAAAGTGTTTTGCTTTTTATACTTTTTAACGCCTTGCTTTTCGTGCTTTGTGCGTATTTTATTAACGATTTAGCCTTTTATTTAAGCATTCCTGTGCTGTTTGTTTTGGGCTTTTACTCGGCTTTTAAAAGATTTAGCTCTTTAGCACATTTAATTCTTGGCTTTTGTTTAGGACTTGCACCCATTGCAGGAAGCATAATAGTGCTTGGTGAAATTCACCTTTTTAGTGTGCTTTTGTGTTTGGGCGTTACGTTTTGGACGGCGGGATTTGATTTGCTTTATGCCTTGCAGGATATGGAGTATGATAAAAAAATCGGTTTGCACTCTATCCCTGCGAAATTTGGAAGCGAAGCGACCTTATTTTTTTCGGCTTTTTGTCATTTTTTGGCAGTGCTTTTTTGGCTTTTGTTTGCAAGCGTTGCGAATTTAGGCTTTGTGGGCGTTTTGGGCGTTTTGCTTTGTGGGGGAATTTTATTTTTCGAGCATAAAATAGTGCGTAAGAATTTCGCTCATATTGATAGGGCGTTTTTTACCTTAAACGGCTATGTGAGCGTGATTTTTTTTGTTTTTGTGGGAGCTGATTTGTTATGGAGTTAAATCTTTTTAAAGCCGGGCTTAATGTAGAGCTTCAAATGTGCGATATAAACGATAGCTATTTTTTGCAAGAATACCTCAATATAAACGTAAGCACAAAACTTAGTAAGTGGAAAAAACTCGCTTCTAAGGTGAATTTTGACGAAAACGAAAAGCTTATTTTCGAGCTTATTTTAAGCCTTAAAGAAGACCTTGCAAGGCTTGAAAATTCGCTTTTAAAGCAAGATACACTTTTGCCTTTAGCTCAAAAAGGTATAATAAGTGCTTTGAATTTTGAGTATTTGAATTTTTTAGACTCTATTTTGCAAAAGGATAAAGAATATTATTTAAGATTTACGCTTAATAACCAAAAAATGGCGATTTTCGTTGAAGCACAAAGCGAAAATTTGGCTAAGATTGTCAAAATAAAGGCTGAGGATAGAGTGCTTTACGATGCTTTTGTGGTTGAAATTCAAAGAGATATGATAAGAAATAAGAAAGGTCAGTGATGAATGAAGATGTGCTTTATTTGGTCTTTGTAATCGTTTTGCTAGTTGCAATGTTAGCTTATATGAATATCAAAGATAGAGAAAATACCGCTAAAATCACCAAGCTTGAAAACGCAATGGAGGATATAACCAAGGAACTTCACTATCTTAAAAAAGAAATTTTTTCAAAAATCGAAGAAGAGGACGGTGAGAATGAGGCTAATAAAATAGAGCTTTTAAAAGATGAGATGAAAATTTTGCTTGAAAAAGAGCTAGCCTCTAGGATTTTGCCTGTTTTAAAGAGCATTCAAGGTATGGAGCATATTATAGAGGAATTTCAAAACGAACAGCAAAACCGTATTTTAGAACTTGAACAAAAGGCAAAAAGTATGAGCAAACTCACGCCAAATTATGATACTGAAGAGCAAAAGATTATAGACTTGTTTAAAGAGGGAAAAAGCATAGAGCAAATCGCAAAAGATTTAAGAATAGGCACGGGAAATGTAGAACTTGTGCTTAAATTTAAAAAGCTTCTTAAGTAGGTGAAAATGCTGGTTGATAGCTTTGGTAGAAAGATTAATTATCTACGCATTTCGGTAACTCAAAAGTGTAATTTTCGTTGTCTTTATTGTATGCCAAAAATTCCTTTTGATTACATTCCAAAAGAGGAGCTTTTAAGCTTTGAGGAGCTGTTTAGCTTTGTGAAAATCGCCATT
>CAZWYE010000096.1:0-5754 GCA_964637895.1 uncultured Campylobacter sp.
TTTGTGAAATTTTTGAAAATACGCGTTTTAAAAATTCTATTTTCACTGCTTAAAGTCTAAATTTTGCATAATTTTAATTTTGAGCAAATTTAAAGCTTGCGTTTAAAAACTTGGCTCTTAAATTTAAGCTTAATTTCCAAGCTAAAAAACAAATTTTAATAAAATTTTTAACTCAAAAAAATAAAACTTAAACATTTTGTTTGCTTTTTGAAATTTTTTTCACACTAAAATTTCTCTTTGTCCTTTGGCATCTGGTTTGCTTAAAACTCCGTTTTCGCTAAGTTGTTCTATGATATTTGCAGCGCGGTTGTAGCCTATTTTAAGTCGTCTTTGCAGGTAAGAAATGCTCGTTTTTTGATCCTCTAAAATCACCCTTTTAGCCTCCTCATAAAGCTCATCAAGCTCACCGCTTTCAAATCCGCTCACGCCTAAATTCCCGCCCTGCTCGTCTCTTAAAAAGCTCTCATCATAAACCACGCTTTGCTGAGCTTTTAAAAACTCAACAACCTTTTCTATCTCAAGCTCACTTGCAAAAGGTGCGTGAAGCCTTATAATATTGCTCGTTCCAGGAGGCGTAAAAAGACAGTCCCCACGCCCCAATAAACTTTCAGCCCCCATAGTGTCTAAAATGACCTTAGAATCGATTTTCTGCCCTACTTTGTAAGAAATTCTGCTTGGTAAATTTGCCTTGATAAGTCCGGTTACTACATCAACTGATGGTCTTTGAGTGGCTACGATTAAGTGAATTCCACTTGCCCTTGCCATTTGTGCAAGGCGCGCGATATAAAATTCCACATCCTTACCGCCATTCATCATCAAATCAGCCAATTCATCGATAATCACAACGATAAAAGGCAATTCCTCGCCGCCAAGTTCTTTCATCTTTTCGTTGTAATTTTCTATGTTTTTAGTCTTTGCATCAGCCATTAAACGATACCTTCTTTCCATTTCAGCGACCATATTTGAAAGTGCGTTTATAGCTTTTTTAGGATCGGTTATAACAGGCGTTAAAAGGTGAGGAATGTCGTTGTAAATGCTAAATTCAAGCATCTTAGGATCTATCATCATAAGCCTTAAGGTCTTTGGCGAATTCCTATAAAGTAAGCTTAAAAGCATAGAATTAATCCCCACACTCTTGCCACTTCCTGTGGTTCCAGCGATTAAGAGGTGAGGAAGCTTTTTTAAATCCGTTACAAAAGCGTTGCCGACTATATCCTTACCAAGTGCGATTGTAAGGGAACTTTTAGCGTTTTTAAAGACCTCGCTTTCTAAAATTTCTCTTAAGTAAATGGTCTCTATTTTTTCATTAGGCACTTCTATGCCAACTACATCTTTGCCAGGAATTGGTGCTTGTATCCTAATAGATTTTGCCTTTAAAGCCATAGCCAAATCATCTTGCAAATTTAAAATACGACTAACTTTCACATCAGCACTAGGACGAAACTCAAAAGTCGTTACCACAGGTCCGGTGTAAGTATTTATCACATCGCCACCTATTTTAAAACGACGCAATTTTTCAAGCAAATCATAAATTTTTTTATCGATCTCACTCTCGTTTATCTCTTGTTTTTGCCAGTTTGCAGCACTTAAAAACTCTAGGCTTGGTAGGGTAAAATCGTGCGGAATTTCAGCTTCGCCCTGCTCTATTTCTCTTAAAAGGCTTTGATTAAGCTCTATTTCTTTGCTTTTAATAAAGGCGGAGCTTTTTTGCTCTAAGTTTAAATTTTCTTGCTCTTTGTGCATTTCTAAAGGCTTTATTTCTTTGCAATTTTGAGTTTGAGGTGAATTTTCTTGCAAAGTTAAATCACTTTGCTCTAACTCACTCATCTTTATAATAGGAACCTTAGCTTCAAAAGAATGTTTAAACTCCTCAACTATAGGCATGAAATCAAGGGTGTTATCTTTTGATTCTTCTAAACTTTTAGACTCAAAATTTTGTTTATTAAAGTCTAAATTTTCAGGCTCGTTTTGCAAAGGTGTTTGCTGGGTTTTTTGTAGGTCTATGCCTGAAGTTATATTATATTTTGAGCTTTGAGGAAGTGGCGAAAACTCGCTTAAAGAATCGTTATTTTCGTTTTGCTTTTTGTTTTCGTACTCTTTGTATTCTTGCTCTAATTTAGTCCTTTGTTTAAGCCCTTCTCTAAGTTTAAGCTCTTTGCTAAAAATATTAGGCTTTAACTCCTTGCTTGGTATTTCAAGCTGTATGTTTTTTCTTTGATAACTTGGTATATCTAAATTTTCTTTAGTCCCAAGTTTCTTAAAATCTTCTTTATTCTTAGGTTTTAAAAATCGTTCTGGAATCATATCAACCTCTTTTTCAGAAATAAAATTCAAATCCTCATTAAGACTTATACTCATTCTACTAGCCTTTTGTATAAAGCTCTTTATTTTTGATGAGCTATCGCTCAAGCTTTCTTGCTTTTGTATAGAATTTAAAGGCTTTTTAAGGATCAAAATCGCGTCTTTTAACAAGGTAAAATCTTTATTTAAGCTTTCATTTGCTTTAATATTTAAGGTCTTAATTTCTTCATAAAGTTCGTTTTGTAAATTTTCTTTTGGATTTTTAGAAGATGGAATTTCGTTTAAAGGGCTTTGTTTTTGAAAATCTTCTTTTAAAACGCTTGTTTTAGGCGTGAATTTAGAATCTTTAGCTTCGTTAAACTCGAAATCATCTTTCTCGCCGCCAAAAATTTGCATTAAAGCGTTTTTAATCTTATTTTCAAGCCTTTCAAGTTTGGTGAAATTTAGCTCAATCTTAAACACTTCTTTAATGAAATTTGGAAAAAGCAAGATTATAGAAAAAAGCAAAGATAAAAGTCCTAAAATTCCGCTTCCTACATAACCAAAAAGCGAAGAAAACGCGGAGTAAAATGCTTGTAAAATTAAGCCCTCACCGGGATAAAAACTCGCAAACAAAAGCAAACAAGCAAAAAAAGCAAAAGCAAAGCCAAAAAGCTCTTTGCGTCTGAAATTTCCAAGCTCGTAGCCTCTTTTGTAGCATAAATAATTTAACACAAACAAAGCGAAAGGAAAATAATACGCAAATTCCCCAAACAAGTAAAAATTCACTTCAAAAAGCCACATTCCCATAGAGGGAACGAGCATACAAAGACAAAGGTAGAAAATAACAAAGGTAGAGCTTATAAAAACGAGTTCTTTTTTTATGTCATAGCCTTTTGATTGAGTTTAAAAAAAGGTTATTATAGCATAAAAATTTTACATATAATTTAATAAACTAAGCTGCATTAAGGTTGTACTTGCTTTTAAAGAGCTTTGATACGCCATTTGAGTTTGCATTAAATTCATATAAGCTTCTGCGTAATCAGCGTCTATAACATCCCTTTTTATGGTTTGGACATTCACGCTTAAAAAACTTACTTTTGTATTTATATTTTCTATATTATTATGATGTGCTCCCATAGTGGTGTTAAGTTTTCTAATATGATCGCTTAAGTGATCAAGTCTTTCTAAAGCTCCTTGCATACCGGTATTTCTTGGATCGATAGACTCAGAATCTGCTCTCATATTGCCCTTTAAAACCGCATCTATCATCGCGTCTAAATCTCTAATCATATCAACATTAGGCTCATCTATAGTCAAAGCGTTATTTGCACTAAATTTAAAATTAGAACCATCTGTTGTGTTCGCAGTTGTGGTATAAGGAGGCTGTGGGAACTGTCCGCTCGTGCTATCTCTTAAAGAAATTTCTATGTTTGTATTCGTGCTTAGTTTATCTGTAATACTAATGCGTCCTTTATAGTCCATTATCACATCAACGCTTGATTTAGAATCATTTAACAAGCCTTGATAAGTTTCAAAATCCGCCCGATTTACCAAACCTGCAGTATAGTTAATGCTTGCCGTTGGCATTTTATCGCTTGCAAACAAAGCTATAATATCATTAATCTGCTTGTAAGTAATATCATTTGGCGGAGTTACCACGCCACTATTTAAATCAGCAGGATTAGTATTCATAATAGGAAAAGTTATAGTATTACCCGCTGCATCGACATAGCTTACCTCCGAATTTCCTAAATCAATGCTTACTTCATAATTATGTCCGCCTTTTGAACTGACATTAAGCGTTAAAATAGTGTTATTTAAACTATTTCCTGCCATAACTTCGCTAAGTTTTGTAGATTCTGTTGCATATTGATTGCTTGCTTTAATCACCTGCGAAACATTGCCATAAACAGAATTTCCATTTTTTTCAAAAAACACATCATCATAATCGGCTCCATTTGCCTCGTTTCCGTCTGTATCTGTCATTTTGCTTTTTATGAATTCTGTGCTGTGAAGATTTAGAGTTACTTGCACATGATTACCTGCTGCATCGTTGATTGGATTACCCGCCGCGTCGGTTGGATTAAAGGTAACAGAATCAGGCATTTGCGTAATGTCTCCATTTGCTACATTCATAGCTTCTTGCATAGCTTGATTTGTAAGATCTTCCATAGTAAGACCGTTTCCTTCAGCCATTTCAATCAGCCCTTTTAGCTCTTGCGTAGTTTCAGTTTGCGGAGTGTAAGCAACAGCGTGAAAATCAAGCTGATTATTACCCTGCTTTAAATCTGTGATTTGAATTTGTCCGCTATCGTTAATGCTTACATTAACAACCTTGCTCGTGCTTGTATTTCCATAAAGCGAACCTATGGCTTCTAAAACATCTTCTATGGTATCATCCTTTCCTACCAAAAGCGCACTTTTAAAGCTCGTTCCATCAGGTCTTGTGCCTTGCACATAAAGGGTTGATGGCGGAAAATCAAGCCTTGTATCATCATATTCAAAGTCTTTATCTATATCAAGTCCGTTATCATTTACATAATTTTGTCCTATTAAATCCTGCCATTTTGATTCTGCGTTTAAATATTTTGCTTTTTCTGGGTCCTTAATTAAATCATAGCGGTTATCGTAAAAGCTTACATTGGTTGTGATTTGCTTTTTATAGTCATTATCCGCTCTATAAAACAAGTCCCAACCAGAGACATTGTATCTTGCATGCGTTCCGGCCCCGGTTACTACATTAAGATAATTTTTATCGCCAAAATAATTTCCTAAAGAATCAAAAGGCTTGTTCGCTACTTGTGCACCTGAAAAAAGATATTGCCCATTAATGCTCGTGTTTGCAAACCTTAAAATGCTTTCTTTAATGCGTTTAAGCTCTCCTGCTATGGCTTCTCTGGAAGTTTGAGAATTACTATCACTTGCGGCTGCGGTCATTTTAACCTTGAAATTTTCAAGTTCTTTTATCATATCTTGCAAGGCTTGCATACTATTACTAGTCATTTCCTTAGCCCTTGAAGTGGCTGTTTTAACCTGCTCTAAGGTCTTAAGCTCGTATTCTAGCCTTGTATTGTCTATGTAAATACTCGCGTCCTCGTAGGAATTTTGAATTTTAAGCCCGGATGATAATTGCTGCATAATCTTAAATAAAGAATTCTGTCCGCCTATGTTGTTATTTAGCGAAGTTGCGAAATTTAGCTTGTTTGTAACTCTCATAAATACTCTTTCTTAGGGAATTTTACAATAACTTTTATAAAAAAAGCAAAAATCGTTCCTAAATTTCATCTTAAATCGGTTTTAACGCTAAATTTTAAATATTTTTTTGAAAAATCGTGTTTTTAGTTTTTTAAAAGTGTGAAATTTAGCCTTTTAAATTTTCAACCATTTTTAAAGTAAAAAAGATATAATTATAAATCTTAAGCCCAAGTGGTGGAACTGGTAGACGCGCTAGACTCAAAATCTAGTAAGGGC
>CAZWYE010000097.1:0-5555 GCA_964637895.1 uncultured Campylobacter sp.
CCGCCAAAAATGCTTACAAAATCGCTCACCGCGACGATTAAAGGCATAGCAACGATTAATGCTAAAACCCGTGGCAAAACGATAAATTCAAAAGAACGAAAGCCCATAGTATTCATAGCAGCAATCTCATCGGTAATTTTCATCACTCCAATTTGTGCCGTGTAAGAACTAGCACTCCTACCTGCAATAACAATAGCACTTATAAGCGGTGCAAGCTCCCTTGTAGCCGAAATTCCCACTAAATCAACGATGAAAATATTCGCTCCAAACTGTGCAAGCTGGTAAGCGGCTTGATAAGCAAGGACTATGCCTATTAAAAGTGAGGTTAAAATTATAATGGGCAAAGCCCTTAAACTCGAGCTTTCTATATGATACAAAAAAGAAATAAATCTAAAATTCTTAGGCTTTTTAAAGCAGGTTAAAACACTTACAAAAAAAGCTCCCGAAAAATTGATAAATTTTTTCAAAATTCCCAAAAGTTCGCAAACAAAAGCTCCAAGTCTTATAAAATTTTCTTTAAGATTGAAGCTTTTTTTTGCGTGTTTTGCGTTTTTGTGCCTTTGATAATTTTTCTCGCAAAGCTCGAAGAGATTTTTTGCCTTTGGCGTGAGATTAAGCTTTTGTATTTTTACGCCTTTTAAACAAAGCTCATACTCCAAAGCTAGGAAAAATCTCACCCCAGCCGTATCGATAAATTCTAAATTTTTAAAATCAAGGCTTAAATTTTTATAATCTTTCTTTAAAAAATCTTTGAGTTTTAAATCCGCTGTGCTGTTTTTATCCCAAATTCCAAAAACAAGCAAACTTTCATTTCTAAACTCAAATTTCGCGCCCATTTTTAATTCTTACTAAGCACAAATTCCACAAGCTTTGAAACACTAAAGCCAAAATTCTCAAAAACTTCCTTATCCTTGCCACTCTCGCCAAAACTCTCAAGCGAGTAAAGCACATCGCAAAACTCGTAAAGCTCTTTTGACGAAGCTGCTTCAACGCCTATGATAAAACCTTTTAAAAGCCTTTGCTTGTATTCTTTACTCTGTTTTTCAAAAAGCTCAAAACAAGGCATAGAAACCACATTGCAAGAAATTCCCTTTTTTTCAAGTTCTTGTGCACTTTGAATACAAAGTGCGACCTCGCTTCCGCTTGCTAAAAGAGTGAGCTTTGCTTCTTTGTTTTCTTTAAGCAAATAAGCACCGTTTGCAACATCGCCAAAAACAGGTTCGTTTAAGGCTTTAAGTTTTTGACGCGAAAGCACAAAAGCACAAGGAAATTCCGCATTTAAAGCCAGCTGCCAAGCCTTGACATTTTCAACCCCATCAGCAGGGCGGAAGGTTAGGAAATTCGGCATTGCTCTAAAAGAACTAAGCTGTTCTATGGGCTGATGCGTAGGTCCGTCCTCGCCAACACCTATGCTATCGTGTGTAAAGATGAAAAAATGCTTAAGTTTCATCAAAGCAGCAAGCCTTGCAGCCGGTTTTAAATAATCACTAAAAATAAAAAAAGTCGCCGAAAAAGGCAAAAACAAGCCATACCTCGCAAAAGCATTGTTAATCGCCACCATAGCGTGTTCTCTTATACCAAAGTGCAAATTCTTTCCCTCGCTAAAATCGCCAAGTCCTTTAAGTTCGGTTTTATTTGAAGGTGCTAAATCCGCACTTCCACCTAAAAAGCCCTCTAAATTCCTTGCTAAAACATTTAAAATTTCGCCATTGCTATCTCTAGTTGCTATGTCCTTTCCTTTAAAATCCGGATAAACAAGGTCTTTGAAATTTGGCTTTAAAAGCCTTTCAAGTAAGGCTTTTTTAGGTGATTTTTCAAGCTTTTCTTTCCATTTTGCTTCCTCTAAATCGCCAAGTTCAACAGCACTTTCAAAGCGAATTTTAACCTCAGGGCTTACCTTAAAATTTTCATTTTCATCAAAATTTAAGGCTTTTTTCGCCCTTTTTATCAAATCCTCTCCCAAAGGTGCACCGTGAGCCGTGTGCGAACCCTCAAGCTCTAAAGCTCCTTTTGCGATTTTCGTATGAGCTATTATTAGACTTGGTTTTTTTGAAATTTTAGCCTTTTTTAAAGCCTCATCAATCTCTAAAAAATCGTGTCCGTTTATATCAAAAACCTCAAAACCTTGAGAAATAAATCTTGCTTTAATATCCTCATTAAAAGCCAAAGCCACATCGCCCTCTATTGAAATTTGGTTGCTATCGTAAATCAAAATAAGATTAGAAAGCTTATGCAGTCCGGCTAAAGAACAAGCCTCGTAAGCAATGCCCTCTTGCAAGTCCCCATCTCCGCAAAGACAATAAATTTTATGATTTATCAAGTCCTTACCTAGCAAATCCTCCGCCTTTTTTGCAGCCATTGCAAAGCCTACGGCATTTGCTACGCCTTGTCCTAAAGGACCTGTAGCAATCTCAACGCCCGGAGTTGAAATTTCCGGATGTCCTGGCGTTTTAGAGTGAAGTTGTCTAAAATTCTTTAAATCATCCAAGCTTAAATCATAACCACAAAGGTGTAAAAAACTATAAAGCAAAGCACTTGCGTGTCCGCCTGAAAAGATTAAGCGGTCTCGATTTAGCCAAGTAGGATTTTTAGGATTGTGTTTAAGATGAGTGCTTAAGATAGTTAAGATATCAGCTAGACCTAAAGGTGCTCCCGGATGTCCGCTTTTAGCCTTTTCTATCATATCCGCACTTAAAAATCTTAAAGTGTTTGCTTGTTTTTCTAACATTGTTAAGTCCATAGTTTTGCCTTTTTTATAAGTATTGTTTAGTTAAATTTCTTAAAGCCTTTGCAAGTTTAGGATCTAAATCTTTTAAATCGCATTCTTTCAAAAGCTCTTCTTTAGTGCGAGTTGCTTTTTCTAAGCCTAGCAAATTCACAAAAGAATTCTTGTGTGTATCGTGTTTTGTAGGCTTTCCTGCGTCTTTTTCGCTCATTGTGGCATCTAGTATGTCATCGTTTATTTGAAAAATAAGTCCAAGTTTTAAGCCTGTTTGGTAAATTTTTTGACTTTCTTTTTTATCAAGTTCGCAAATTTCACAGCCCATTTTTAAAGCCGCTGCTATGAGTTTTGCGGTTTTGTGGATATGTAAAAACTCAAGCTCTGTTAAATTTAGCTTTTTATCCTCAAAATAGCAATCTAACGCCTGTCCTAGTATCATTCCATTAAGCCCGGCGTTAAAAGCTAAGGTGTGAATTAAATTCAAACGAATGCTTTTTTTAAGCTTTAAATTGCTAAGTAGCAAAAAAGCCTCTGTATTAAACGCATCGCCTACTAAAATCGCCGTAGCCTCATCAAAGCTCTTATGCAAGGTTGGAGTTTGTCTTCTAAAATCGGCATTATCCATAGCGGGTAAATCATCGTGAATTAAAGAATAAGTATGGATAAGCTCGAGTGCTAAAGCCGCATTTAAAGAAGCTTTTAAAAGCGAGGGCTTTTTGCATTTAACCACATTTAAAAGTAGTTGTGCTCGAAAATGCTTACCTCCAGCCTTTAGCATTTGTGCTAAAGCCTCGTTGAAAAAGGGGTGAAAGCTTTCAACATTTGGGAGATTTTCTTGCAAATGTTTTGCAAAAAGCTCTTTAACGCTCACTTTGTAAGCCTTATGAAAAATTGGAATTTCCCGTCGTTCATGCTTGAAAGTCCTGCGTTTTCACCGAATTTATTTAAAGGAAGTTTCTCGCTTCTTCTTTCTACTAAGATATTAAAATCATTGCCTCTTGCGAGTATATCTTGTAGTGTTTTAAAATCACTTATGATTTGATTATTTACTCTTAAAATTTTATCGCCAACCATAAATCCTGCCGCACTTGCCTTTGAATTTGCGTCGATTGAGGTGATGAGTAGGGCGGAATTTACATTCATACCAAGATTGCTTTTAAAGCTCGTCGGAGGTGGTTTTGGCTTGTCATCAGGGAGCTTAAAACGGCTTAAATCTTTTTCAAAGACCATAGTAGAGATATTTAAATCCGCATTGTCTCTTAAGATATTAAAATAAAGTGTGCTTCCGCGGTCTGCAAAAAGGATTTTCTCATTAAGTTTTCTTAAATCTCTTACACGCTCACCATCAACGCTAAGCACCTCATCATTGACTAAAAATTGCCCGTTTTTACGCACAGTGCCTACATAAATTTTATTTTCCCTTTCTATAAAATCTATGCCTATATCACCCCAATAAGCGTCATTATACTTCATAAAATGCCTTAAATAGCGGTTGCCTATAAAATCTCTATTACCCAAAGAAATGCCTAGCATATTGCAACAAGGCGAATTTAAAAGCCCTATTTTAGAGCTAAAATCAAGGCGGTCTTTTTCGTCTATGTTGTTTGCTAAATAGCCTATATGCCCAATTTTCGGCTCAACCGGGTCTAAAACGCCAATCCAGTCGTTGCGCGTAATGTTTTGCTCACTAATCATATTCGTAGGAAAAAGGCTAAAATCCGTTCTTACAAGATATAAATTTAAATAAGGATCGTATTTGACATATTTATTAAGCTTAGCTTCGGGTGCTTTAAGCACGGCGAGTAAATTCTCGCTTAAAGCAAAGGCTTGCATACCCTCATAAGTTAAAATACTTGCCTTATTCCTTTTAAAACAAGCTAAAAAGTCCTCTTTTTTAGGTCTTTCAACCCCAAAAACTAAGGATAAAAAAACGCAAAACACAAATAAAGCTCTCATCACTAAACCTTTCCTAAATTTCCTAAAAAATCACCAGCTAGGCTGTTTCTGTTTTGTGCGACCATAGCTAAAACATCGTTGATTGCAGAAATAAGCAGAATTTGCAAAGATTCTTTATCCTCAAGCAAAGAATCATCAATGCTTACATCGATAATCTCGCCCTTGCCGTTTGCACTCACTTTTACAAGCCCAGCCCCGCTTTTTGCACTAAATTCCTTATTCTCAAGCTCGTTTTCAATGCTTTTTGCTTTTTCTTGCACTTGATTTAAAAGCTCCGTCATTTTTGAAAAGTCCATATTTTCAAACATTTATCTTCCTTGCTTTAAAAGTTCTTGCACGATGATTTTATCATTAAATTCGTATTTTACACCCTTAATTTCTTGATAATTCTCATCACCTTTTCCTAAAATCACTACCAAATCGTCCTTTTGTTTAAGCTCTAAAGCCTTTTTTATCGCTTCCTTTCTATCCTCGATAAGCAAAGGCTTATTTTTATCCTTAAAACCTTGCAAAATAGCGTTCATAATGTCCTTTGGCTCTTCATCACGCGGATTATCGCTTGTAATAATAGCACATTTTGCAAAATGTTCCACAACAGCACCCATTAAAGCTCTTTTGCTTTTATCGCGATTACCTCCAGCTCCAAAAACAACGATAAGAGACTTATTTTTAAGGGCGTCTAAAACTTTTTCTATGCCATCAGGTGTGTGTGCAAAATCCACTATCACGCCCTCACTCACCCTCTCAACCCTGCCACAAACTCCGCCAAAATGAGAAATAGCCTTTTCTAAGTCCTTTAAATTCGGGCTTACAAGCTCATTTACACAAGCACTTGCAGCTAAAAGATTGTAAAGATTAAAAAGTCCAAGCAGTGAAG
>CAZWYE010000098.1:0-2857 GCA_964637895.1 uncultured Campylobacter sp.
TTTTGCCTGTGTGGTTTTTGCTCGCTCCAAGGGACTATCTTTCAACCTTTCTTAAGATAGGAGTTATCGTTGTAATGGCGATTGCTATCATTATAGTCGCCCCTGATATGTATATGCCAAAGACTAATCCTCAGTATTTTGATGGAACAGGTCCGGTTTTTGCTGGTGAGCTTTTTCCGTTTTTATTTATAACCATAGCTTGCGGTGCGATTAGCGGTTTTCACGCCTTAATCTCAAGCGGAACAAGCCCTAAAATGCTAGAAAACGAAACCCACGCCTTAGCCGTAGGATATGGCTCCATGCTTTGTGAAAGTGCGGTTGCGGTTATGGCTCTTATTTGTGCTTGTATCTTACATCCGGGACTTTATTTTGCTATAAATTCTTCAAGTGCATTCATAGGCACGGATTTAGCTGGTGTTGCAGCGACTATTTCTAGTTGGGGATTTACCATTAGCCCTGAGGAAATTTCTACTCTAACCTCAAACATAGGCGAGAAAACCTTGCTTTCAAGGACAGGCGGTGCACCAACCTTTGCAATAGGCGTAGCTCTTATCTTGCACGAGCTTTTTGGCGGGGTTGAGTTAATGGCGTTTTGGTATCATTTTGCTATACTTTTTGAAGCCTTGTTTATTTTAACAGCCGTTGATGCTGGAACTAGGGCGTGTCGCTTTATGGTGCAAGATATTTTAGGTCATATTTATAAGCCTTTAGGAAATATACACAGCTACGGCGCAGGAATTTTCGCTACGGCTTTAAGCGTTGCTGGTTGGGGATATTTCTTGTATCAAGGAGCTATCGATCCAAAAGGCGGAATTTATACGCTTTGGCCTCTCTTTGGCGTAAGCAATCAAATGCTAGCGGGTATGGCTTTGCTTTTAGTTACTGCGATTTTAGTGAAAATGGGCAAGGCGAAATTCACTTGGGTTACCTTAGTTCCTGCGGTTTTCGTTTTGGTTGCGACTTTATACGGAGGAATTCAAAAGGTCTTACCTTACGAGGAGGGTAATAGGGTCGCAAACGCCGTTTCTCACATAGCAGCGGTTAAAGTCAATAGCGATAAAATTGCGTCCTTAGAAGCACAACTTGCACAAACAAGCGAAGAGGCTCAAAAGGCTAAGATTGAAAAAGACATTTCCGTCGCTTCACAGGCTAAATTTGCGAATTTGCTTGATGCCATACTTTGTATATTCTTTATGCTAACGACTTTGCTGGTGATTGCTTCTTGTGTAGGCATTTGTTTAGGTAAGATTAAAATTCCGCTCAAAGAGAGCCCTTATGTCAAGCTCAATGCTTAAAAAATTTCTATTTTGTTATGAAAAAGCCGAAAGGTTTTTTCACCCCTTAGTGGGCGTTGCAAGTTATGATAAATACTTAGAGCATATGAAGGAAAAACACCCCGAGCAAACGCCTATGAGCAGGGAGGAATTTTTCAAAGATTATTTAGAAAGAAGATATAATAGCGGAGGCTTCAAGCGTTGTTGTTGAAAGTTTAAAGCCGAAAAGGCTTTAAACTTTCAACAACCCTCAAAAAAATTCGAATTTTAAATGAAATTTTTAATTTAAAAATATAATAAATTTTGATGTAAATCAAGTTTTAAACCCCAATTTATCTTCTCACAAAGTGGTTATGTCCTATTTGGCAAAAAGTTTATTTTATTAAATCTAAGGTCAAGCCTAATGCCCACACCGTATTATTTAATACAGTGCTTAATGTTACTAATCAACAAGGCTTTTTATATATTCTTCTATTATGAAGTAGCATTGGATAGTCCTCAGTCAAAATATATTTAACTTGTGGTAAATTTCTCGACTTGTTTTAACTTTAAGGCTTTATTGCTTAATTTTGTTTTATATTATCAAAAATGGATATTTCAAACTTTTTGAACTTCAATCAACGCTAAATTTGAATTTCTAGTTCGTTTTGAAACCTAAAACTACGATTTTACAAAGACTAAAATCTTACTTTGAAAATACAATGTGCTAATTTATCGAAAGGTTTTCTTAAATAAGGCTTATAAATCACCAAGCCACCCAAAAGTCCTAAAACGCTTCCTAAAGTTACATCTTCGAGTCTTGCTTTGATGATTAAGTCTTTATTAAGCTCCATTAAGCTCGAAGCCTCCGCAAGATAGGTTACATAAGGCGTTACAAAGACCACTCCTAAGGCGTAATTTCTAGTTACTACAAATTCGGTCATAAACACCAAAAACATCATTAAAAGCACGAAAAAGAAAGGGCTAAATTTAATACCTAAAAGCCACCACGAAAAAACCACACCCAAAGCCGTTCCTAAAATGCGCTAAATTTGCTTATTCCAAACCGAATTTAAGGTGATGCCTTGCATAATCGCCGTGCAACTTACCGCCACCCAGTAGCTGCGTTCAAGTTCCAAAAACGCTCCTAAAATCACGGCAAAACCGACGAAAGTTCCCATAATCACAGAATCAACCACAACGACGCTAAAACCCCAGTTTCCCTCTTTGGAATGGGCGTTGGCAAGGAATTTTTGAAAAAATAAATCACACACAAAGAATACAAAAAAGCCATTACGCCTATCATAGCGATGAGTCCTAAATCAAGCCTTTCATAAAACGCACCAACGCCTAAAACCAAACCTACGCCCAAAGCCATAAAAAATGGCAGTTCCCACACCCTTTCGGTGCTATTAAATGCAAACAAACTTTTAATATTTTCGCCAAGAAGTTTTTTCATTTTCGAATTTGTCCTTCGCCGCTTATGATGTATTTGTAAGTGCAAACCTCCTCAACGCCAATAGGACCTCTAGCGTGAAGCTTGTTTGTAGAGATTCCAACCTCGCCGCCAAAGCCAAATTCGCCCCCGTCGCTAAAACGCGTCG
>CAZWYE010000098.1:2957-5503 GCA_964637895.1 uncultured Campylobacter sp.
GAGATTCCAACCTCGCCGCCAAAGCCAAATTCGCCCCCGTCGCTAAAACGCGTCGAAGCGTTAGCATAAACGCAAGCAGAATTTACACATCTTTGGAATTTAGCAATATTTTTCGCGTCGTTTGAGAGTATAGATTCTGAATGAAAGGAGCTAAATTCATTGATATGAGCTATGGCTTCTTCGCAGTTTTTAACGAGTTTCACGCTCATTTCATAATCAAGCCATTCGGTATTAAAATCGTTTTCGTTTGCTAAAAAAACCTCTAAATTCGAAGCTTTGAAAAAATTTAGAGCATTTTGGTGTGCGTGAATTTTAACCTTAAATTTTTCTAATTCTTTAATCAAAAGTGCAAAAAGATCTGTGGCGATTTTTTCGTGAATGAGCAAGGTTTCTAAGGAGTTGCAAACGCTTACTCTTTGGCACTTTGCATTGATAATTATATCTACAGCGTCCTTTAAATTTGCACTTTCATCGACAAAAATATGGCATAAGCCTTTATCCTGCTTAATAAGCGGAATTTTCGTACTTTTGCTAAGCTCCTCAATCATCTGAGTTGAGCCTCGCGGAATGATTAAATCGATTAAGCCATCAAGACTTAAAAGTTCTTTAAGCTCCTCTCTTTGCGTAAGCATTAAAAAACACTGCTCTAAATTATAATCTTTAAGCACCTTGCAAACCAGCTCAAATAAAGCAAGATTAGTATTTTTAGCTTCAAATCCGCCTTTGAGTATGCAAGCATTGGAGCTTTTAAGCATTAAGGCAAGAATTTCAGCACTTAAAGCCGGACGCGCCTCGTAAATAACGCAAATAAGCCCTATAGGAACGCTTATTTTTTCAATTTTAAGCCCGGCATAATTAACCCAGCCTTTATGCACCTTGTAAGTAGGATCTTCTAAAAATGCGATTTGTTCCAAACTCTTACAAAGCGAATTTAAGCGTTTTTCATCAAGCAAAAGCCTGTCTTTTAGGGCTTTTCTTTTGGTGAAATTTGCTAAATCTTTTTCATTTGCTTCTAAAATTTTTGTAAAATTCGCCCTTAAAATTTCAGCCAAAGCTAAGATAAGCTCCTCTTTTTGCTTCGGAGTTAAGTCGAGTAGTTTTTGAGAATTTTTCTTAATATTTTGCACTAAACTTCGCATTTTTATCCTTTTTTGCAAAAAAATTTGCTAGTATTATACAAAAAATTCACATTTAAAAAGGTAAAAAATGAAAAAAGTCGATTTGATTGTAATTGGTGCTGGACCTGCTGGGATTGCTTGTGCTGTGGAAGCTAAGCTTAGTGGAAAAGAAGTGTTACTTTTAGAAAAAACAAGCAATATTTGTCAAACTTTGGTGCAGTTTTACAAGGATGGCAAGAGGGTGGATAAGGCTTATAAGGGCTATGAAAGCACGAATTATAGCCGTGTGCTTTTTGAAGACGGGACTAAAGAAAGCACTTTAGAGACCTTTGAAAAGGCTTTAAAAGAGCATAAAATTGAGGTGGAATTTTCAAGCGAGGTTGAAAAGGTTACGAAACGAAACGATTCTTTTTTGCTTAGCTCGAGCAAGGGCGAGTTTGAGTGCAAGAATATCATTATCGCCATAGGCAGAATGGGAAAGCCTAATAAGCCCGATTATAAGCTTCCTTTGACGCTCACAAAAATTATAAATTTCAACGCAAATTCCGTTCAAGGGGCTGAAAAAATTCTCATAGTAGGAGGCGGAAATTCGGCAGCTGAATACGCTGTGGATCTTGCAAATTCTAATAGTGTTACGCTTTGTTACAGAAAAGACAAATTCACTAGGCTTAATGATATCAACCTTAAAGACATCGAAGAGGCTGGAAAATCGGGCAAGGTTAAGCTAAAACTTGGCGTGGATATTAGTGAAGTTTCTGACGAAAACGCAAAGGCAAAAGTGAGCTTTAACGATGGAACAAGCGGGCTTTACGATAGGATAATTTACGCAATAGGCGGTTCTACTCCTCTTGATTTCTTGCAAAAATGTGGAGTGAATGTCGATGAAAAGGGCGTTGCTTTAATAGACGCAAACAACCAAAGTAGTGTAAAAGGCATTTTTCTAGCCGGAGACATTGCGACAAAAAATGGAGCTAGCATAGTTACAGGGTTAAATGATGCTGTAAAAATTATCAAAGCCATAAGCTAGTTTTAATAAAGTAGAGTTTCAAAAGCAGGATTTATTAAGTATGGAAACATGACTTAAATTTGAGTTTGAGTAAAATATAGCTCTAAACTCAAGTAAAACATTTCCTAGATTCTTATTAAAATCCTATAAATTTAATTTTTTTTAAGATAGTTTTTACAGGATAAAAACATAAATCAACAAAAAACCACTTAAACATCTTTTTAGTTTATAAATAAGGCTTTAAGCGTAATTATATTTAAAATCTTTTTAAACTTCTATATTATAGGGTTTTTGAGCAAAACAACAAAAATTATAAATTCTTTTGTGTCAAAATGTGGCAAAAAAACCAAATAAAATATCATACACAATTTTTTAAAATTAAAATTTTATAAAATAAAACAATTTTGCAAAGGTTTTTTAAA
>CAZWYE010000099.1:0-5438 GCA_964637895.1 uncultured Campylobacter sp.
CTTTCATTTCTGCTCTCCTTAAAAGTAAAGCTTATTTTTACAAAAAAAAAAAAAAACGGATGGTTAATAAACTTAAGGTAAAAAAGCAGACTTAAAAAAGCAAATTTAAAGAATTTTTAAAGCAAAATTTAAAAATTAAAAGGGGAATTTTAAGGAGGTTTTTTTAAAAAAATATAAAATTCTAATTTTTCGCTAAAGAGCTGAAATTTAAGCGTTAAAAACGAAAAAATCTAAGGCGTAAAAGGTGCAAATTTTATTCTAGGATTAAATTCAAACAAAATAAACAAACTCCTAAAGATAATTTAACTTGTGTTAAAAACATCCGAACCGAACTTCCTAGAAACATTAAAGTTTTTACTAAAAATAAAATATTTTTCGGATAAAATTCTTTGAATTCTGCAATAATTTATTATTTCATCATCAATAATAAGCTCAAGATTTTTATTTTTCGTTAATTTTTTAAAGATTTTCTTTATTTGTAATGAGCTTATTGTAAAAATAAGCTTTACAAACTACGATGAAACATTCTCTAAAATAGCATATTTCATAATATCATTAAAAAAATTTAAGAATATTTTTTTCTGTTAGGATAATATTTTACTATTTCATCGCATTATTTTATTGTTTTCTCCTTAATTTTTTGTTTTTTATAAAATCGCTATAATTTATATTTTTAAAATCTTTGTGAAATTTTTAAATTTATCTTGTTTGTTTCTTGTGTTAAATTTTGAAAATTTTTTAAAGGATAAATATGAATTTAAACTAACTCAAGAAAAAAATGTTAAAAGCAAACGAAAATATGCAAACACAGTATTGCCTTGAATTTGCTTTAGTTTTTGTATTTTTATTAGAAATAGTTTTAAAAGTTTGGGAGCCATAAAGGCTCGATTTATTTTATAGGGTGAAGCTCGTTCGCATAAAAGCTCACAGAATGCATACCTTGTTTAACAGCCCATTCGTAAGCTTTTGCAACGAAATTCCAATTAATATGAGCAAAAAACTTCTCCAAATAAGCCGGCCGTGCATTATAATGATCTACATAATAAGCGTGTTCCCAAACATCGACAACAAGAAGAGGGATTTTATCCTCCGTAATAGGCGTTGCTGCATTTGAAGTGCTTACAAATTCAAGCTTTCCGCCTTTATAAACTAGCCAAAACCAGCCAGAGCCGAAAACTCCGGTTGCCCCTTTTATAAATTCTGCTTTGAAATTTTCAAAACTGCCAAAGTCCTTTTCTATCGCTGCTTTAAGCGTAGAATCCTCACAAGAAGTGCTTATATTTGGTTGTATACAGTCAAAATAAAAATCGTGGTTATAAACTTGAGCCGCATTGTTGAAAATAGCACCACTTGAAGCTTTGATAATGCTTACTAAATCTTTATTTTCAAATTCTGTATCTTTGATAAGATTGTTAAGATTATTCACATAAGTTTGGTGGTGTTTGCCGTGATGATAGCTGAAAGTCTGTGCACTTAAGAAGTCTGCAAAAGCTGCCGTGTCATAAGGTAGTTTTCTTAATTCAAACATTTTGTCTCCTTGAAATTTTTAATTGAGTTTGATAATTTTGATTATAGCACAAGTTTTTTAAAAAAGAGTAAAAGAGTCTTTAAAAATTTTGTGGTGACCCATACGAGACTCGAACTCGTGTTACCGCCGTGAAAGGGCGATGTCCTAACCGCTAGACGAATGGGCCTTTACTTTAATTAAAAAATCAATTATACATTCAACATTCTTAATAAAATATTAATTAAAGCTGATTTTAAATAAATTTATTTATAATGGGCCTAAATTTACAAGGGTAAAATATGGATATTCTAAGCCTTTTCTTGCTTTCTTGTGCTTTAGCTATGGATTCTTTTGCAGTTTCCTTGTGCAAGGGTTTTAGTGTGCAAAGATTAGAATTAAAGCATTATATAATAACAGCTGGTTATTTCGGAGGTTTTGCGGTTTTGATGTTTGCTATTGGCTATGTTGTAGGAGTTGGTTTTGAACCTTTTGTAAGACCTGTAGATCATTGGATAGCCTTTATTTTACTAACTTTTCTTGGATTAAAGATGATTAAAGAAAGTTTTGGAGAGAAAAATTGCTCTAAAAACTGCAATGAGTTTAGTCCTAAAGTTATGTTTGGTTTAGCAATAGCCACGAGTATTGATGCTCTTGCCGTTGGTATAAGTTTTGCTTTTTTAAATGTCAATCTTTTTTTAGCTCTTTTTTTAATAGGACTTACAAGTTCCGTGCTATGCACTCTAGCCCTAAAAATAGGCAATAGCTTTTTTGAAATTTGCCTTAGAAGTAAAGCAGGATTTTTAGGAGGAGTGTTATTAACGCTTATAGGGCTTAAAATTTTAATCGAGCATTTATTTTTCGACTAAATCAAGCTCGATTCCCACAGGAGCGTGATCTGAACCCAAAATGTCCTCTCTTATAAAAGCATCTTTAAGCCTTGATTTTAAATTCTTAGAAATGAAAAAATAATCAATCCTCCAGCCCACATTCCTTTCTCTAGCCCTCATTCTATAACTCCACCACGAGTATTTTTCCTTAATGTCGCCGTGAATTTCTCTAAAAGTATCGATAAAACCAAGTTCTAAAAGCGCGTCAATCCACGCCCTTTCCATAGGCAAAAAGCCCGAAGTATTCGCATTTGCTTTAGGGTGAGTAAGATCTATTTCTTTATGAGCGGTATTAACATCGCCACAAATGATAATTTCCTTGCCATTTTTTAAGAGTTTTTTAAGATAAGTCAAAAAATCCTCATAAAATTTCATCTTAAACTCAAGCCTTTGCTCGTCTTTTTGCCCGTTTGGAAAATAAATATTAAAAAGCACGATATTATCAAAACTATGCTCTAAAACCCTGCCTTCCTCATCCTCGAAAAATTCGCATTTTTTTACTTTACTATCAAAATTACAAAGGCTCATTACGCCAGAATACCCAGCCCTTTTAGCCGAATTTGAATGCAAGTATTTAAAACCTAGTTCGTAAATTTTTTTAGGAATTTGCTCTTTTTGTGCCTTAATCTCCTGAAAAGCCAAAAAATCAATCTTTTCTTTCAAAATCCAATCCAAAGCGTTTTTATCGCAAATCGCACGAAGTCCGTTGATATTCCAAGAAATAAGCTTCATCGTTTTCCTTTTTTTAAAAAGCAAATCATAGCATAAATTTTCATTAATCTAAAAACTTTATAATAAAGCCTAAAAACTTTAAATTTGAGGAAAAAATGTGTAAAATTTCGTGGTTTAAATTCACACTTTTAATTTCTTTTTTAATCACTCTTTTAAATTTTAATCTTTTTATTTTCGTGTATAAAAATTTGCAAAATTTCTGGCTTACTTTGGGCTTTATTTTAGGATATTTTGCACTTATAAATGCGATTTTTTCCCTTATTTTTGTGAAATTTTTAAGCAAATTTTTTGCCGTATTTTTTATAATTTGTGCGGGTTTTAGTGCCTTTTTTATGTTTTTTTATGGAATTTTAATCGATTCTGATATGATAGTTAATATCGTTCAAACCGACGCAAAAGAAGCGAAGGAGCTTTTAAATTTAAACTTTTTTATCTTGTGCTTGTTTCTTTTTATGCTTTGTTTTTTTGTGCTTAAAATTCGCATTGTAAAAAAAGAAAGCATTTTTAAAGAGCTTAAATTTAGAATTTTAAGTATAGTTTTAAGTCTTTTAGTGTTTTTGGCATTTTTTATGCCTTTTACTAAGACTTATATTCCATTTTTTAGGAATTACAAAGAAATTAGAATGTATAATCTGCCTTTTTATCCGCTTTACGCTTCGTTTCGTTATTGTCAAATATTTTTAAAGCCAAAGCCTGAATTTATAGTGCTTTCAAACGAAGCCTTTAAAGAAGATAAACTTAGTAAAAAACTCCTCATTTTGGTAGTGGGAGAGACCGCAAGGGCTGAAAATTTCTCGCTTGGAACTTATACGAAAAACGATACGAATTTCTACACCAAACAAGAAAAAGTTGTGTTTTTTGAGAATTTTAATTCTTGTGGAACTTCTACGGCAATAAGCGTTCCTTGTATGTTTTCTGCAAGCAAACGCAAGGACTTTTCAAACTCGGAATTTAGGGAAAATGCTTTGGATTTTTTGCAAAAACTTGAAGTGAGCGTGAGTTGGTTGGGTAATAATTATGGTGGTTGCAAAGGAGTTTGCGATAGAATTTTGGATAAGAAATTTTTAGATGGGGGTTTTGATGGAAATTTGCTTGAAGAATTAAAGTTAAAACTCGCAAATTTAAGCACTCAAAACCTCATAGTGCTTCATTTGCAAGGTTCGCACGGACCCACTTATTACAAAAGATATCCTAAAAATTTCGCCCGCTTTACTCCAACTTGCGATACAAACAAGCTTGATACTTGTTCAAACGAGTCTTTGATAAATACTTACGATAATACCTTGCTTTATACGGATTTTATTTTAAGCGAGATTATAAAGCTTTTAAAAGAGAAAAAAGATTTCAAAAGTGCGATGATTTATCTTTCAGACCACGGCGAGAGTCTTGGAGAAAACGGGATTTATCTGCATTCTATGCCTTATTTCATCGCTCCAAAAAATCAAATTCACATTCCTTTTATCTTTTGGAGCAATGATGAGAATTTAAACCAAGAACTTTCACAAAAGAAATCGCTCAAACTCTCGCATGATAATCTTTTTAGTGCACTTTTGGGGTATTTTAAAATTTCAACTCCGCTTTATGAAAAAGAATTTGATATCTTTAGCTCCGCTTTAAAGGCAAATCCTTGAAACCAAAATACCATTTTTTAAACAACACAAAATACGCTCTTGAAGGGCTTAAAGCCCTCATTAAAAACGAAATATCTTTTTGCTTGGAACTTTTAATCATAATTCCAGCTTTGATTTTTAGCCTTTTTTTAGACCTAAGCTTAGTAGAGCACTTGCTTTTAATTATCGTTTTAATGTTAATCTTAATCACAGAAGCCTTAAATTCCGCTCTTGAAGCTTGCGTGGATTTAGCTTGTGAAAAATGGCACGAAAAGGCTAAACTCGCAAAAGACTGCGGATCTGCGGCGGTGTTTTTCAGCATAATTTTGGCCTTAATCACTTGGCTTTGTATTTTAGGAAAATTATGGATAAAAAATTAAAAAATTTAATGCAAAAAATTCTAGGTAAAAAAAGGCTTGAGCTTTTTATTTTTCTTTGTGAAAACTGCGATGAAAATGGCTTTTTGCTTATAAAAATTAGCGAGATTGAAGAAAGGCTTGGCTTAAGCAAGGCTATGATTATTTCAAGTTTTAAATTCTTAGAAGAAAAAAAATGCTTCAAACGCCTAAAAAACGGCTTTTATCAAATTAAAATCGGAGAAAAAAATGATTCTTAAAAATCCCTTAGATATGCACCTACATTTACGCGAAGGCTCTATGTTAAGGCTTGTTGCACCGCATTCTTTTAAGGATTTTCGTGCGG
>CAZWYE010000100.1:0-5370 GCA_964637895.1 uncultured Campylobacter sp.
GAAGCGGCTTATTCTCAAGGTTTTAGTAAGTTTTTCACGCTTTTTTATATTATCTTACCTCAAACCTTTAGAAAGGCCATTCCTGCTATGCTTTCTCAAGTGATTACGACAATTAAAGATACTTCGTTTCTAGCTGGGCTTCAAATCGCAGAGCTGACCTATCAGTCTAAGATACTCTTAGCACAGCTTAGAACCTTTGAAGAGATTTTGATGATGATTGCTTTGGTTGCAGGAATTTATTTTGTGATTTGTTTTTCGCTTTCTATGCTTGTGAGGTATTATGCGAAAAAAACCGCTTATGTAAGCTAGGTGTGCAATTTTTCTAAAAAGCTTCTTATTCTGGTGTGGGACGGGTTGTCAAAAAACTCTTGAGCCTGTCCCTGTGCTAAAATTTCTCCTTTTTCCATAAAGATAATTCTGTGTGCAAGTTTTTTAGCAAAATGAAGCTCGTGAGTTACAAGGATCATCGTTTTATTTTTAATGTTTTTAATCACGTCTAAAACCTCTTGTATGGTTTCAGGATCAAGTGCAGAAGTGGGCTCGTCAAGGAGTATGAGAGAGGGATTTAGGGCGAGGGCTCTAGCAATAGCCGCTCTTTGCTGCTGTCCGCCACTTAATTGGTAAGGATAGCTAAGGGCCTTGGATTCTAAATGAACGCTTTTGAGTTTCTCATAGGCCCTTTCTTTTGCTTGATTTTTAGGTATTTTATGAACGACAATTAAAGCTTCTGTAACGTTTTCTAAGATATTTTTATTGATAAAAAGATTGAAATTTTGAAAAACCATAGCGCTTTTCTTTCGAAGCTTAAAGGCCTGATCTTTGTTGAAATTTTCAAAATCCAGCTTGAGCTCATCAATGCTAATTCTACCACTGTCTGGAACTTCAAGCAGATTTATGGTTCTTAAAAAGGTACTCTTACCCGCTCCGCTAGGTCCTATAATGGCTACGATTTCGTTGCTTTTAACCTCAAGATTGATATTTTTTAAAACCCTTTCTTTTTTAAAACTCTTATTAAGCTCCTCAATCCTTAGCATTTTCAGTCCTTAACGGTAGCTTTTTCTGAATTTTTCAAAACGCTTTTCAATTTTTGAAAAAACGGATTCCAAAATCACGCATAAAATCCAATACATAAGTGCGGCCATTAAATAAACTTCTAAAAATTTTGAACTCCTTCCCGATTCAATGTCTGCTAAACCCATAAGATCAGGCACAGTTATAACAGAAGCAAGGGCTGTGTTTTTGATTTGCAAGATAAAAAAATTAAGCAAATTGGGCAGGGTAATCATAAAAGCTTGCGGTAAAACAATGCGTCTTAGGCTTTGAAAAGCACTCATTCCTACAGAATAAGCCGCTTCGATCTGTCCCTTATCCACAGCTAAAAGGGCGGAGCGAAAAATCTCGGTTAAATAAGCACTTGCATAACAGGAAAAAACGACTAAAGCGTAGTAAATCGCTTCAATTAAAGCAAAATTAAAATCAAAATTCAAAGATTTTAAAAAAATGGGAAGTCCATAAAAAAACATAAAAAGCTGCACAAGCAAGGGGGTGCCCCTGAAAAAGGACACGTATAAGATCACGACTTGATTGAGGAAGGGGATTTTATAAAGGCGTATGAGGGCCAAGGCAAGTCCTAGCACACCCCCCACACAAAAAGAAAACGAAGCAATAAAAAAACTCACAGGAAGCCCTGGAAGTAGTCTTTGTGCTGTGTCTAAAAAATACCCAAAATCAAACATCTATTGACTTTGATCCACCCCAAAATATTTGAGTGAAAGCTCTTTAATCTTCCCTTCTTTAATAGCCTTTTCTAAGGCTTTATCAACCAAGTCCGTAAGCTCTTTGGAATCTTTTCTGAAAATAAAATACACAGGCACTTTTTCGAAGACAAAATGACTGGCTTTAACCTTGATATTTTGTGCCTTTGCATAGTCGATAACAGCTATAGGATCATTGACAATAGCATCAAGACGCCCGTTTTTAAGATCAGCTACCAGGCTTGGACTGGTCTTATAGTACACAATCTCAGGCTTAAAATCGGGGTGTTCCTTGATATAATTTTCTATTAAATTAGCGTGGTTTGATCCCACGGTAACGCCGATTTTAGCATTGCTTAACTCTTTTGGATCCGAAACGCTTTTATTCTCAAGAGTGATTAAGGTGCTAACCCCATAAAAATAAGGAAACTTAGAGAAAATATACTTTTGCTCCCTTTCTTTGGTTTTTACAATTTGATTAGCAACTAGGTCAAACTTAGCAGAATCCAAACCGCTAAAGATCGCATTCCAAGTTACAGATTCAAAATGTAGTTTTGCATCCTTAATATAACTTGCTACGACTCGAACCACATCGTTATCATAGCCTGTAGCAACATTGTTCGCATCCAGGTAAGCAAAGGGTTTATAAGCATTCTCGCTTCCCACCTTAAGCTCTATGCCAAAAAGCACATTCAAACTTAGAAAAATGACGAATACAATTCTCATTTTTGTCCTCCTTTTAGGTATAATCTTTATTGAAATATTTCAAAGACAGTTCTTTGAGTTTTCCATCTTCTTTAGCCTTTTTTAAGGCCTTAGAAACCTTATTTTTTAAAACCTCGCCTTTTTTGTTGAATACAAAATACACAGGAGTTTTCTGCAAAATCAAATTCGTGATCTTAATCTCAACTCCTGCAGACTTAGCATAGTCTAAAGCCACGATAGGATTGTCCAAAATAGCGTCGATTTGATGATTGGCTAGGGCTAAAAGCTGTGAGCCGTAATTTTTAAAATACACAATTTTGATTTTTGAGTCCGGGTTTTTCTGGATATATTCTTCGATTTTTAAGGCCTGATTTGATCCTACAACAGCTCCGAAGCTCTTATTTTGAAGCTCTTCGTAGGTGTCGATTTTCACATCCTTAGCTGTGATGATATTAAGTACCACATTGAAATAAGGCAAGTCTGAAAATATGTATTTTTCCTCTCTTGTTTTGGTTTTAGCGATTTGATGAGCTAAGAGATCGAACTTATTGCTATCAAGTCCTGCAAACAAGGCATTGAAAGGCACAGGATGAAAATGAAATTGAAGACTCTCATCGTAGGCTTGTAAAAGCTCTAAAAGCTCTATATCAAACCCCTTTGCTTCACCCTTTTCATCAACATAAGTAAAGGGCTTATAGGCGTTTCCCGTTCCAACATCTGCGGCTTGTAAATGAACGATAATTCCAAAAAGAGCAAACAATAAAATCTTTCTCATTTAAGATCCTTTACGCAAAGCAGGTTTTCAAGAGATAAACTGTGCTATAAGCACGGTTATACCCGAAACAGTAGTCTAAGATTTGATTTTAAATCAAAGGTAAATGCAAAGAATTTCGTGTGGAATTTTTAAAAAATTTCAGCTTATAAAAACGCATCAAGCAAGTTTTAACTTTATTTTTACTAGAATTTATCTTTATCAAATCAAAAAGGGTGATTTATGCGTGGTTATAAAATTTTTTCAGGCTCGGCAAATACAGAACTTGCAAAGAATATTTCAAAATATCTTTCTCTTCCTCTAAGCAATGCGGACATAAAGCGTTTTAGCGACGGTGAAATTAGTGTTCAAATCAGCGAAAGTGTGCGAGGAAAAGATGTTTTCATCATACAAAGCACTTGTATGCCAACAAACGACAATCTAATGGAACTTCTTATTCTAACCGACGCGCTTAAACGATCAAGCACAAATTCCATAACTGCTATTATCCCGTATTTTGGTTATGCTAGACAAGATAGGAAGGCAAGTCCTAGAGTGCCAATTACTGCAAAACTTGTAGCGAATTTAATCGAAACTTCGGGCATAGATCGCGTTGCGACCATAGACTTGCACGCAGGGCAAATTCAAGGTTTTTTTGATATTCCTGTGGATAATCTTTATGGCAGCATAGTTTTTAACGAATTTATCAAAAATAAGCATTTTAAAAATCCCATTATCGCAAGTCCGGACATAGGCGGCATAGCAAGGGCTAGAAGTGTGGCTAAGCATTTGGGGCTTGATATTGTCATTATCGATAAACGCAGGGAAAAGGCGAATGAAAGCGAAGTTATGAATATTATAGGCGATGTGAGAGATAAAGAGGTGATTTTAGTCGATGATATTATCGATACTGCCGGGACCATAGTTAAAGCTGCAAAATCCTTAAAAGACAAGGGTGCAAAGTCTATCACTGCTTGTTGCACTCACGCAGTTTTAAGCGGACAAGCTTACGAGAGGCTTGAGAGCGGAATTTTAGACGAGCTTGTAGTAACTGACACTATTCCTTTAAAAAAAGAGCTTTCTAATATAAAAATTCTAAGCGTTGCACCTATTTTTGCCGAAGCGATTTTCCGAATTTATCATAACGAAAGCATAAATTCTTTATTTGATTGAAATATATTTATTATTACATTTTGTAAAAGTTTAAAAATTTTTATTAGTTTTTTATTTAATTTTAATACATTGTTTATTTAAAATTAATTATGATGTTTTAAATGATTAAATTTTTTAAGTATATTGTCAAAGGAGATTTATGGGTAAGATTTTGTGGCTTGTTATAGCTATTTTGGGTGCTTTTTGCTTTTGCTACTTGGCTTTGCAAAATGGCGAATCCGTTTCAGCGATTTACTTAGTCGTTGCTGCGGTGTGTATCTATGCGATAGGTTATAGATTTTACGGACGCTTCGTTGCTTACAAGGTTTTAGGACTTGATAAAAACAGAGCCACTCCGGCCGTGGTTAATGAAGATGGGCACGAGTTTGTCCCCACAAATAAGGTGGTTTTGTTCGGGCATCATTTTGCAGCTATTGCTGGTGCTGGTCCTTTGGTAGGTCCTATTTTAGCAGCTCAAATGGGTTATTTGCCTTCTATGCTTTGGATTTTAGTTGGTGGCGTTTTTGCTGGTGCGGTTCACGATTTTGTCGTGCTTTTCATCTCTACGCGTCGTAATGGTCGTTCTTTAGGCGAGATGATAAAGGATGAGATGGGAGCTTTCACCGGTAGCGTCGCTATGGTTGCGATTTTTGGCATTATGGTTATTATCATTGCAATTTTAGCTATGGTTGTTGTCAAGGCTTTAGCAGAATCTCCTTGGGGTTTATTTACTATTGCTATGACTATTCCTATTGCGATTTTTATGGGAATTTATATGCGTTTTTTAAGACCGGGAAGAGTAGGTGAAGCTTCTGTTATAGGTTTTGTGCTTCTTATTTTAGCTATTCATTATGGAAATGTAGTAGCTAGCGATCCTTACTGGGCTAAGCTTTTCACCCTTGACGCTCCGACTTTAGCTTTGGTTATAATGGCTTATGGTTTTATCGCTGCGGTTTTGCCTGTGTGGTTTTTGCTCGCTCCAAGGGACTATCTTTCAACCTTTCTTAA
>CAZWYE010000101.1:0-5263 GCA_964637895.1 uncultured Campylobacter sp.
AAAGAATTAAAGCTTTATTTAAAGCAAAACGGCATCAGTGTGAGGGTTTAGAATGAATTTATGGATATTAACAGAAGAGCGTCCTAAAATAGAAGTTCTATGTGTTATTATAAAGCAATTTTTGAAAGATTTTAAATTTTGTGCTTTTATGGATAATCTTAAAATTTTGCCTATAATAGAAAAATCTCAATTTATTTTTCGTTATGAAATTATAGGCGTAGAATGTAAAGCCTTTGAGAAAATTTTCCTAGAAATTATCAGTGGAAAAAGTAGTTTTGTGGATTACTTGATATTTTTTCAAAAAGAGCGTCCTAAGCCTAATGAAGCACCACTTTATATCATAGAAGAAACAAAAACAGACGATAGCGAGAGCAGAAACACAGGAGTTTATCAAAGAATTGCTAAAATTTGTTTATGCAGATCATTTTTATCCACAGGCTAGAAAAATTATGCTTTATAATATAAGAGTGAAGCAAAAAGAAAAACCTACGCAAACATCTTTATTTGGCATGAGAATTTTAAGAACTCTAGAAGTGGAAATATTAGGAAAAATTTTTGTAGAAAACGGCGAGATGCTTAAGCCTTTTACTGATATCGAAGAATTGATAGAATGTAAAAATAAAATGAAAAAACCACCAAGAGGAAATGTGCCCATAACGATAAGTATATGTGATAACAAAATAAATATTAATGAAATATTTGATGAAATGAGAATATATACCACCTTTCCAAATAAAATTCAAATTTCAGGAAGATTAATAAAAAATGGCAGACTTGCTCACGACCCAAATATTGGAGCAATAAGCGGAATTGCTGCAACTTTAAGAAAGCTTAATTTTCAAGGATATATAGAGATTATTTCGCACGGATTAAATCAAGAGCAATTAGGAAGTAAAAATAAATTTATACAAATTGCTAATATTTTAGATCTTTCTTTACAAGGGCTTGAAATTCCTCAAATTGAAATACCAAAAGAATATTGGCATTATGAAAGAGAGGGCGAAAAACTTGCTACAATTTTCATTCATTTATTGGTAGAAAATTTTTCAAGAGGAAGAGCTATTTTTGAAAACCATGCAGGTTGCGAGAAAGGTTATTTTATTGCAAAAAACAATGAAAGCATAGCCTTGCAAAAATACGAAAATAAAGATTTTTATAAGGCTGGAAATAAAAATGCAATTGTTTTTATCCCTGATTTAATCTTAGTTGATTGTGACAATTTAGAAATTATAAATATAGAAGGAAAGACTTATAAAAATCGATATAAAGGCATAGATGAGCTAAAAAACTACGATTATATCGAAAAAGAATATATTAAGAAATATTATCCACAATACAAAATTATACGAAGTGTTGTGCTCTATGGTGGCGATAAAAACGAAGTTATAGAGGTTGAAATAGACTTCTTGCTTAATGCAAAAGGAAAGATGATTCTAGGCATTAAAGCTCCAAAAATTTTTATATCCTCACTCAAAAATTTACTTGATTTTTGGAGAAAAAATGACTAAAGCCTTACAGTATAAGACAAAATACCTCAAATCTCCGCTTAATTACATAGGCGGAAAATATAAGATTCTTCCTCAAATTTTACCTTTATTCCCTGCTAAAAGCGATATTTTTTTGGATTTATTTTGCGGAGGGTGTAATGTAGGGATTAACATAGGACATAGCTATTTGGAGCATATTCCGCAGGCGGAACAAATTTTTTGCAATGACAATCTTAAATTTCTTGTGGAATTATATCAATTTTTGCAAAACAATCCTCTAGAATCTATCTTGCAACAAATCATCAAAACTATTGAAACATATCAATTAAATTTGCACAACACTCAAGGATATAATACCCTAAGATTTGCTTATAATGCAAACAAATCTCCTATTTTACTCTTTGTTCTTATAGCCTTTTCCTTTAACCACCAAATTCGTTTTAACAATTCTCATCAATTCAATAATCCATTTGGTAAAAATCGCTCAAGTTTTAATCAAACAATGAAAAAGAACTTGATTGCTTTTATTCGGTCTTTGCAGAATAAAAATATAAATTTTTTAAATTTAGACTTTAAACAAGCTTTAAAATCTACTCCTTTGACAAATCAAAGCTTTGTGTATGCTGACCCGCCTTATCTCATTACACAAGGCACATATAATGATGGCAAAAGAGGTTTTAGTGGTTGGAACGAAATCTTTGAAAAAGAGCTCTTAAATTCTTTGCAAACTCTTGATTCTATGGGGGTAAAATTTGCCCTTTCTAATGTTTTGGAACACAAAGGCAAACGCAATACAATTTTACAAAAATGGATTCGTGCAAATGGCTATTTTGCTTATCCTATTCAAAAGCACTATACGAACTCAAATTACCAAACAAAGCATAAAGACAAAACGCAAACTTTAGAACTCCTTATTACAAACTATAAGTCGCCATATTCTTTTAATGAAAGTATTTTTTAATGCGTTTTATCGGTAATAAAGAAAATTTGGCTTTAAAAATTTATGAAATTTTAGTGAAGTATAAAATCATAGAATTATCAAAATCGCAGAGTTTTTTTGATTTGTTTTCTGGAAGTGCTAGTATGGCAAAGTTTTTTAAAAAACAAGGTTTTAAAATTTACAGTTGTGATTTTTTATATTTTTCTTATTGTTTACAAAAGGCATATTTACAAAACAATCAAACTCCTAAATTTAAAGGTTTATCTGCTTTAATTCAAACAGACGAGACTCTTTTAAAGGATACGCTTTTTCCTGACAAAAAAACCGCTTATCAAAATGTGCTTGATTTTTTAAATCATATAGCTCCAAAAAAGGGCTTTATTTATAAACATTATGCGCCAAGCCAAACGCAATATCTAAAGACGCCCAGAATGTATTTTAGCGATGATAATGCTCAAAAAATAGATGCAATAAGAATTCAAATTGAGGAATGGAAAAACAATGGCAATCTTACGGAGAATGAATATTTTATTCTTTTAGCCACTCTTATCGAATCGGTTTCATTGTTTGCTAATGTAGCGGGAGTTTATGCAGCATTTTGCAAAAAATGGGATAAAAGAGCTTTAAAACCCTTACAACTTAAGGAGATAGATGTGTTAAAAAGCAAACAAGAACACTTTTGTTTTTGTGAAGAAAGCGTTGGGATTTTAACGAATTTACAAAATAATCAAAATTTTCAAGTTTTTGACATTCTTTATCTTGACCCCCATTATAATCACAGACAATACGCTCCAAATTATCATTTGCTTGAAACGATTGCAAAATATGATAATCCCAACATCAAAGGCGTGGCAGGTTTGAGAGAATACAATGAGCAAAAGTCTAAATTTTGTAATGCAAAAAGTGCATTACTTGAACTTGAAAAAATTGCAAAACTTAAAAATTATAGGAATCTTGTTTTAAGCTACAATAGCGAAGGACTAATAAAAAAGGAACAAATTGATGAAATTTTAAAAGTTTTAGGGATTCTTTATTTCGAAGAAATCAAATATCCTCGTTTTAAAAGCAACCACAATCAAGGGCAAAAATATATCAATGAGTATGTATGGATATTAAAACAACAAATTCAAACCCCAATCCCCTAAAACCCAAATCAAAAATTTAAAACAAAATAAAAATTTTCAAACACTTCATAGAGTCTTTGTGCTAAACTTGGTTTTTTAAAGTGAAAAAACGAAAGATTTATTTAAAAAATTTGCAAAATTTGCTAGGAATTTAAAATTTCACAAAATCCGGACGCGTTTATAAATTTGCAAATTCAAATGATTTTAAACAAGTAAAATTTAGCTAATCTTGGCTTGGTTCTAAGGATTTAGAATATTCTTTGTAGGATTTAAATCCCTTTTCGTGTGCCGAATTTTCTAACCTATCGCCCTCTGTTTTATAGACATATTTGCCCCCGCAAGCACTTAAAAATAAAGCCACCACAAAGCAAGATATGAAATTTTTCATCGTTTTTCCTTAATCAAATCTTTTAAAATCTAATTTTCTTTATAAAGCTTAAATTCCCCGTTTAAAAACTGCATTCTCGCACTAAGTTTATCAAGGTAAAAAACCTCGAATTTAGGATTGTTAGGAGTGTTATAAAGTGCTTTTAAGTCCTTAAATTTCTCAAACATAGCCTCTTTAACCTTAGCATTGTTTTCAAAAACAGCATTGCCCCTAAGCCTTAGAAAAGTTCCATCTTTCGCACAAGAGCAAAACTCTACGCCATTGTGCTTTTGTATGTGTTTGTAAAGATTTTTTTCGTTTGAAGTGCAAAAATAAATTTTATCCTCATACAAAAGTGGGCTTTGCACGGGGCGAATGCGAGGATTCCCGCAAGTTCCAAGCGTAGCAAGAAACGCAGGAGCGTTATCGTCTAAAAATTTTAAGATATCTTTAAGTTCCATTTTT
This sequence comes from uncultured Campylobacter sp., assembly GCA_964637895.1. Classification (GTDB taxonomy): domain Bacteria; phylum Campylobacterota; class Campylobacteria; order Campylobacterales; family Campylobacteraceae; genus Campylobacter_D. The sequence goes on from CAZWYE010000101.1 coordinate 4,384, forward strand.
CTCCTTTTATAAAATTTAAAATTTCCTTTGCAAATGCGCAAAAACGCTAAAAATTTAATCCGCATTTTTTTATAAACGCGTTTTGAATTTAACTTGATTTAATCTTTAACTAGAAATTAACCTAGCAAATTTTCATAAACTCTTTTAAATTTTAAGCTAAAAAGCCCTACATATAAAGTCCGCCGTTGATTTTAAGCACATCTCCTGTTACATAAGAGGCGTAATCGCTTAGTAAAAACGCAACACAATTTGCTACTTCTTCAGGCTCGGCAAGTCTTTTTAAAGGGATATTTTGTATATAATTTTGCTTTATCTCCTCGCTTAAAAGCTCGGTCATATCGCTTTTTATAAAGCCCGGAGTTACACAGTTAAAACGCAAATTTCTACTTGCTCCCTCTTTAGCAAAACTCTTGGTTAAAGCTATCATCGCGCCCTTGCTTGCTGCATAATTGCTCTGCCCTACATTTCCCATTTCTCCAACTATAGAAGCGATATTCACTATCGCACCAAATCTTTTTTTACTCATAGCTTTTAAAGCCTCGCGACACCCTAAAAAAGCCGAATTTAAATTCGTATCTACAACCTTGCTAAAGTCCGCAAGTTTCATTCTTAAAGCAAGTTTGTCGTCCGTGATTCCTGCGTTATTTACAAGATAACTAAGCTCTCCGTCGCTCTCAAGTATGCTTTTAACTCCGGCTTCAAATTCCTCCTCCTTACTCGCATCAAAGCTTATAATCGCCGCTTTGCCACCTTTTGCTACAATCTCCTCTTTTAAAGCATCGGCTAGTTCGGGCTTTGAGCGGTAATTTATCCAAACTTTTAGCCCAAATTCAGCCAAAACTTTCGCAATAGCCGCACCTATGCCTTTGCTAGCACCTGT
>CAZWYE010000102.1:0-5110 GCA_964637895.1 uncultured Campylobacter sp.
TCGCATTCTGCTACTATTTGCTTTTGAATTTCAAGCGGCGGCAGGGGGATTTTAAGATTTTTGTATTGTTCCATATTTAAATTTTTTAAATTGCTTGAACCATACTGCATAATAAAAGTTAATCCTTGTTGATAACAATAATTTAATGCTAAATGCAAATAAAAAGGGTCAATATCTTTTCTTGTAACTCTTAAGCGATTTGTAAAATTTGAGAAAGAATATAAGTCGTCTGTTTTAAAATTAAAAATCACAACTCTACCGACGGCTTGAGTTTGACTTCCGCCCGATTTTTCTATGATAATATCGCCATATTCTAATTTTCTTTTTTGAAACTGCCCAACTTCAACTTCAAGCTCTGGATATTCGCTATCAAGTTTCAAAGAACCTTGCATTGAAAAATTTGTGTTTCTAATCACTTTAGCTTTTATAAACGGCTCTTTGTTTCCTTTCCATAAACCGCCTATAAATTCACCACAATCTGCTACTTTCACCAACTCATACTTAGAATTTAAAAAAGGATTTGTTTGCGTGCTGTTTTGCTCTAAGCTTTCGCCTTTTAGAATTTTAGCTGGATTTAAATTTATGGCTTTGTTAAACATTGGAGTGCTAAAATTTAGCAAATACGCGGCTTTTGTGTAGGTAAGATAGGGATTTAAAATTTCATTATCTATTTGTTTGTTTTTGAAATTTGACTTTATCGCGTGGGCGATTTTATCTTTTGCGTTTCGATCGGTTTTATGACTTAGTAAGCCCTCGCCCTCTGCTAAGCCGGATTTTTTATTTTTTGCTTGAGATATGGTGTAGCCTAAGAATTTCTTTTGCTCGTTGTTCTCGCTTGGAGCCTTTATAATCAGCGTTGTTTGCTTGTAAGTTAGGGCGAAAAATTTTAGCTTTTCTTTTTCTTTTGCTGTGGTGAGGTCAAAAAATTTAGCCTGTTCTTGAGGCTGGAGCTTGCTAAAATTTAGCTTAGTAAATTCATCAAGATAAGACTTAAAATATTCGCTTTCTAAACAGCTTGAATCTTTTGCTAAAAAGCTTTTGTAAAGTTCCTTGTCTAAATTCTGCAAGGCTAAATACTCGTTAAAAATTTCCTCATCTTCAAAGTCTTTTAAATCATCATTCTTTAAAATCGCCTCTAGGCTATCTTCTAAAAGTTCCGTCCTCTTAGGCGGTTCATCAAAGCGTTTTAAAAACAAAACAATGGTATTTGTGCCTGTTGTGCCAAAGGTTTGATTCCCAAAAGAAACTATGGCATAAAGGGCGAAATTTTCTAGCAAAATTTCTCTTGTGATTATGGTTGAGAGGTCGGTATTTGTGAGTATAGAACTAGGTAGGATAATCGCAGCTAGGGCGTTTGGCTTTAAAATATGAGTAAGCCTTTCTACAAAGACATTTTCTATATTTTTTGAATTTAGGCTTAAACTTTCTAGCACTTTAAAGTGTATAAATTTATCTCTTGCGTTTGTTATATTTTTGCTTAAATGTTGCTTAAAGTCTTTGACAGAATAGGGAGGATTGCTAACTAAGATATCAAAGCTTTGCTGATTGTCCCCGTAAAATTCTAGGTTGTATTCTAGTCCGTCAATGGCACGAATTTTAGCAGAATTTGCGCCGTTTAAAAGTAGGGCGACTTGAGTAGTGCGGGAGAGGCGATTGTCCTTATCTATGCCGTAGAAATTTTTTGAAATTTCCTCATCGCTTATATTTGCATTATTTTCTTTTGCGTGATCGCTTAAGGCACTTATGCCTTCTGTTAAAAAATGCCCTGAGCCACAAGCAAAGTCTATGACCTTAGGAAAGGCGTTTTTTGTTTGATTTAAATTAATAAAATCTTCAAAAGGCAAGGAATTCCAAATAAAACGCGCGATTGGCACGGGCGTAAAATATCTGCCCTCGTCCTCTTTAAATCCTTCGTTTAAAAACTGCTCGAAAATTTCGCCCAAAAATTGAGTTTTGCTAGAATGTGAAATTCTATAAGGGCTTAAAAGCTCCACAACCTCGACTAGAATTTTTCCATTTTGTTTAAATAAAATTTCGTTGTGAGTTTCTTTGAAAGAAAAGGCATTTGACGAAAAAAGCATAGCCTTTAAAAGCTCTTTTTCTAGCACTTCTTGCATTTTTTTGCGCTGGGCTTTGTTCGTGTAAGCTTTGATCGTATTTGCTACGAAATTATCTTTTGTCTTATAAACTTCCTCTTTTAAAAATTCTTGCATACCTTTGATAAAAAGATTTAAAATTCGCTCATAAAGCGTAAAATAATCATCGCTAAATCTTTTATACTGAAAGTCTAGCTCCTCGCCGTCTTTTTTGCTTCGCTCATCTACGCATTTGCAAAGAAAAAGGCTTAAAAGCTTGTTAAAAGCGTTTTCTTTGTCGCTTATGTTGTTGTGTCTTAGAATTTCTTTGAATTTAACATTAATGCCATCGTGCTTGTCAAATTCTATCAAATCTTTTTTATAAAGCGGTTTTGTGCCTATTTGATAAGGCTTTGAAGAAAAAAGTATGTTAGAAAAGCTTTGTTTGTTGTAGGTTTCATTAAAAACGCGGTAAAAGTCTTTTGTATCGCTTGCGTTTTTGTATAATAAAACATTATCATCATTAAGTGCTAAAATGTTTGCGTCGTCTTTAAACATTATAGTATATTCTTGATATTGTAAATTTTTATCTTTAAAATCGCTTGTGTAAAGTGCTAGATATTCAACGCTTCTAGCTTGAGCCGCGTAAGAGAAAAGTTGAGTGCCCTCTTCGTTAAATTCTAAATCTTTTTTAGCGTCTAAAAATTCCTTTCCTGCGCTCTTACACTCGATTATGCAATAAACTTTGTTTTCTTTTTCTATGGTAATGTCCGCTCTGCCGCTTTTCCCGCTGTGCCCTAGAATCCAAGTTTTTTCTAAGGTTAAATCTTTTGCCGCATAGCCAAGTTCTAGTAATCTACAAACGCATTCTAAGACTACGAAATTTTCATTTTGAGAAAAATTGCTTGTTGTGTTGCTTTCTATTTTAAGTTCTTTTGGGTAGGTGATTTTTTCTTTCTTAAAATCAACTTCTATCTTTGCCTCGTTATTAAAAATTCTAGTAAAAATTTGCTCTTTTTCTTTAAATTCTAAACAAGTAAGCACTTCTTTTAAATTTTCTTTGGTTATCATCTTTAGCCTTTTAAGCGATAATTTAAAAAGAATTATAATAAATTTTTCTTAACTTAAATCTTTTAAATTTCACAAAGCTTTTTAAATTTCAAAAAGGCTCTAAAAGTTTAGGCTTAAATTCAAATTTAAATTCACAAAACAAATTTAAGTCTTTAAAAATTTAGCTAGTCCCTAAAATTTCGCTCCTGAGCTAAGCTCCCATAAGGGCAAAAAAATTCCCAAAGCCAAAAATAACACTAAAATTCCAACAATCAAGGTCATTAAAGGTTCTAAAAAAGCTATGAATTTTTCCATAAATTCTTCTTGTTTGCTCTCGTAAATTCTAGCGATTTCTTTGCTTAAAAACTCTAATTTCGCACTCTTCATCGCAACTCCAAGCATAGAAACGACCACAGGCTCGAAAACGCCAGCTTTTTCAAAGGCTAGGGCTAAATTTACGCCGGTGCTTAAAGCTTTTTGAATGTCTTTAAATTTTAAAAATAAAGCCTTGTTTTTAATGCTAGAATAGGCTATTTCAAAGGCTTTTGAGGTAGGAATTCCGCTTTTTAAAAGCAAAGAAAAAATGATGAAAAAATAATAATTTTGATTATAAAGCACAAAACGCGAGATAAAAGGGAGCCTAAGCAAGAAAAAATCGCAAAACAAAGCAAAAGGATAAAGCCTTTTATAAAGCAAAAAGAAAAGCGTTAAAACGCACAGCAAAAGCACGAATAAAACAAGATAATATTCTTTTAAAAACCTGTAAATTCCAAGCATTATTTCGGTTATCAAGGGCAGGGTTACGCCTAAATTTTCAAACAAAGCTTCAAACTCGCCCACGACAAAAAACATTAAAAACAAAAACGCAGCGCAAACGCTCACAAGCACGATCAAAGGGTATCGCATAGCCTTTTTAAGTCTTTTTTGATTTTGCAAACTTTTTTCTCTAAGTTCTGCGATTTGTGTGAAAATTTCGCCAAGTTTTCCTGTGTTTTCTGCCATTTTTATAAGTGAGAGCTCGCCTAAATTTAAGCCAAGCTGTGAGTTTTCAAAAGCCTTACTTAGGCTGTGTGCTAGGTCTAAATTCTCGCTAAGTTCGTTTAGAATTTTGCTAAAATTTTTATGCGTTTTTAAAAGTTCTTTTAAGCATTCTTTAATACTTAAGCCAACCTCGCTAAGCAGGGCAAGTTCTTTAAAAAACAAAATGAAATTCTCGCTTGAAATTTTAGGTGCTAGAAAGCTTTTTTTGATTTCTTTAAGGCTTAGAATTTGCAGATTTTCAGCTAAGGCTAAACTCTGCGCGGCGTTTAAATTTGAAGCCTTAAGCAGTTTTTTGCCCTTAATGCCATTTTGAATAAATTCAAGCTCGTAAATTCTCAACCAAGCACCCTTAAAAGCTCTTCAACGCTCGTAAGTCCGTCTCTAGCCTTTTTTAAGCCACATTCAAGCATAGTTTTAAAGCCTTGTTTTTTTGCGTGTTCTAGGATTTTTTTCTTGCTAGAATTTTCTCTTATTAGTTCTTTTAAATGCTCGTCTATTACCAAAAATTCAGCCACAACTTCTCTTCCTGAATATCCGCTAAAATTGCAATGCGCGCAGCCCTTGCTTTCGTAAAATTCGCCCTCGAAAAACTCGCTTTTCTTGCCTTTTTCCCTGCAAAATACGCAAAGCTTTCTAACTAGCCTTTGAGCGATTATGAGGCTTAGCGCAGCGGCGATTAAATAAGGCTTTGCTTTCATATCCACTAGTCTATCAATGGTGCTTATGCTATCATTTGTATGTAGGGTGCTTAAGAGTAAATGCCCTGTGAGCGAGGATTTTATAGCTATGTCAAGGCTTTGCTCGTCGCGGATCTCGCCTATCATTATAATGTCTGGGTCCTGCCTTAAAATCGCCCTTAAAGCGTTGTTAAAATCAAGCCCGGCTTTAGGATTTAAAAGAATTTGCTCCACTCCTTGCATTTTGTATTCTATAGGATCTTCTGC
>CAZWYE010000103.1:0-5071 GCA_964637895.1 uncultured Campylobacter sp.
AGTCTAAAAACCTAAGCTCTTTTGCCTCAAGCCTCTCGCCGTTTATAATCATAAATTCTCCAATCTTTCTTGTAAAATAAGAGTTTTTTCGACAACTTTACAAATATTTAGTAAATGCTCGGTTTCATCTTTTGACATTTCATAATCTTTGCGGTATTTTAAGAAGCTTTTAAGCACTTCATGGCCTCCTATTTTAAACTCCCAAACCTCTTTGCTAAGATTTTCAATGACCAAATTTTCGTTTAAATAAAGCCTATCTTGCACAAATCTTTCTTTCATAGCAGAAATTTTAAAACTAGGTTTTTCTTTAGGGTTTAAAAATTTCAAAGTGATTTTTGAATTTTGTGGGATTTTTTTAAAAAGATGCAATTCTAAAAGTTCTTGTCCTATTTTTTCAAAGCTTTCAAAAATCTTTAAATCAACTTCGAAATTTATACGAGGAAAGCCTATTTTTAGGTATTCTAAATAAGTTTTGCGGTATTTTAAAGAAAATAAATTCGCATAAATAAAAGCTAGAATTTGTTCAGGGCTTTTGTGTTTTAAAATTTTGTTTTCTTTGCAAAATTTTTTGAAATTTTCGGTGAAATTTGGGATTTTTTCTAGCTTTTGCAAATCATTTTCGTGTTTATATTGATATAAAGGGGCTATGCAAGTTTCAGAGCCTGTATTTTTGCCTCCTAAACACCCTTCTGCAATCGTATCGATAACCAAACCATAATCAAAATTTGGATTAAGCACGATTTTTGGAAAACAAAGTCCTAAATTCTCTCCTTGTAAAAAATGTTGCATAGTGTCAAAACTAGGTCGCCCTAAAAATCCTTGTTTTTTTGTATAAAAAGTAAATTGAGTATCAAAAGGGCGGTAGGCGATTTTTTGAATTTTGCCTTGATTGTTTTCTATATCCTTTTTTGCACTTTGAACGCTCCAATCCCCAGAATCTTCGACTTTGTATTTTTGTTTTATTTCTTGAGTATTTAAATTTTTAAAATCATAGATAATATTTTCTAAATTTTCCTCATTAAGCTGTATGCAAATTTTATCTTTTTTCGTTTGAATTCCGCTGCTAAATTTTTCAAAAATCACCTTTTTACAATCCCCCCCCCCCTGCAAAGGCTTTATCTCTTGCTAATGACCAAAACTGCTCGTATTCTTTATGCTCTAATTTTCTAGGCACAAACCAAAAATAAGGCTTTTCTAAACTTAACTCCTGCCATTCTAAAGCTTTTATTAAAGCTTTTTCCTTAACTTTGTCTTTAAGCTCTTTTAAAAGGGCGATTTTCTTTTCTTTTAAAAAAATTTTATTTTCTAAAGTCGAGTAGTAATAAATTTTTGCCTTGCTTTCTTGCGTCTCTTTATATTTTACGAACAAAGAAATGCAAACGCCCACGCGAATATCAAAGACATTTTTATCCTCTTTTGGGTCCTTATCACTTCCGTGAAGATTGAGTATATAAATTTCATCAAAGCTTTTATATAAGCATTCTCTCATCTTGCGGTGTATGCGTCCGCTTAAAAAAGAATTGTTAGTAATAAAGCCTAAAAGCCCTTTTTGGCTATTGTCAAAAAGACTTGTTCTTTGCCTTTGTTCTAGCAATTTCCACTGTGCAAAACGAATGAATTTAATATAATCATCATCTAAGGGCTGAATATTAGTTTCATTTAAATCTTCCTTATAAGTTTGTAAAAGCTCTAATATTTTTTTATTTTTGTTTTTACTTTTGACATTATAGGGAGGATTACCTAAGATGACAAGCAGGTTTTTAGAATATTTAATATTTTGTGCTTCTTTCCACTCTGAATCTAGGTATTTAAAATGTATAGACATTTTATGACTTGCAGTATCGTCTAAATCTAAGGTGTTGTTTAAAAAAATTTGTAAATCTTTTTCGTCAAAGCTCGTATAATTATGCTTTTTAAGTATCAAAGAAAGCTTTAATCTTGCGACTATATAAGGCACGAAAGAAAGCTCAAAACCATAAATTTCGCCTAATTTTTGCTTAATAGTAGGTTCTTTAAGGGCGTCAATCTTTTCTTCCTCGATGATTTTCTCAAAAACAGAGGCTAAAAAGCTTCCTGTTCCGGTAGCAAAGTCAAGCACTTTTACTCCATTATTTGCAAAGCCTTTTTGTGCGCCTAATTTTTCCTTTAAAAGACTATGTAAGCTTGAAACTATCATTTCTACTATATCTTTTGGCGTGTAAAAAACTCCGCCCTCTTTGCGTTTTTGTATAGTTCTTAGCTCATCGTAAGCCTTTAAAAAATCCTCATAAAGATAAATACAAATTTCCTCAAGCTCGGTTTTTAACATTTTGCTAAGTTCGTTTTTATCAAGCAAGGTTATGGTTTTTTTGACATTTTCAAGGGCGTATAAAATATTTTGAGGTAAATCAATAGACGGGGTTGTTAAATAAATAAATTCGTTTAAAGTTTTAAAACTATTTGGTAAAAGCTCTATGAAGTGTTTTGCGTTTATTTGTTCGATTTTAATATCGTTTTCTAAAAAAGAAACGAAAATTCCATAAACTATACTTTGGGCTAAAATATCGCAAAATTCAAGTTGGCTCATTTGTGTTTTTTGTATCTCGTTAAAGGTTTCAAGGGAAGATTCGAAATAATCGTAAAAATGGCTTGTAGGTTGTTTGTTTACTTCTTTTGTTTGTGAAGTTTTTCTTTTTGTTTTTTCCTCCTCACAAATGCTATTAAAACACATACTTAAATAAAAACTTTGATTACTTAAGATTTTAACAAGCTCGTCCTTTGACTTAATGCTCGTGTTTGTGTCGTTAAAAAAGCTTTCCATAAGGCTTTTAAATTCTAAAATTCTTTGCGGGAATTTTTCGAAAATATCCTCGTTTTCGTTAAGATCATCATCAAGCAAAATCACATCTTTTATAACCTCATCAAAAGAAAGCAAAATAAATCTTTTGTAGTTTGTAAGTATGATATTTGGCGAAATGCTAAGGTATTTTTCTATTTGTAAGCTTTTTAAATGTGTGTCTAAATTTTCGCTTAATTTTTTGCATTCTATAAAGCCCACTAAGGCGTTATAGCTTAGCTCGTTTTCTTTATCTACAAGCTTATAAACCTCAAAATCAGGTCTTGCGTGAGATTGCTCACCGGACTTTTGAGGCTGTTGAATGGGCTTTACGCCTTTAGGACTTAAAGCCTTTAAAAGATTTTCCAAAGGCGTTCTAAAGGAAAACTCGCCGGTTTTGCTGGTTTTATAAATATCTTTAAGCTCTTTTTGATAAGTTTTAAGCTCTTCATAAATTTCACTCAAATCCCGTCCTTTAATCTTAAAAATTTCAATCCTCAAAATCCTCTATCAAATCCTTAAAAATATGACAAAGCTTCTCAAACTCCTCCACGCTGACCCTTTCATTCACCGCGTGGATTGTATCGTTGCAAACTCCAAACTCAGCGACCTTAACTCCAAACTCGGCAAAATATCTCGCATCACTCGTTCCGCCTTTGGTATTAAGCTCGGGCACTACGGAGGTGTGTTTTTGCACGGCTTCGTTAAGCTTTTGAACGATCTTGCTCTTTGAGTCGGTTAAAAAGGGCTTAGAGCCCTCAGAGAGCTCTAGCTCGTAGTTTAGACCCTCGCAAGTTTTCTCCACATAAGCTCGCACATCTTCAAGGCTGGTGTGGGGCGAATTTCTTACATTGAATAAAAGCTTCAATTCATCGGGGGTAACATTGTGAAGTCCCATTCCTGCGTGAATGTCTGTAAAGACGATTTTAGAGGGCGAAAACTCCGCACTTCCCGGATCCAAATCAAAGCCCGCTAAAAGCTTCAAAGCCCCCGCAAAATCGTGTATGGGATTGATGCATTTTTCAGGATAAGCCGCGTGTCCTTGCTTGCCTTTTATGATTAATTCTCCGTTGATTGAGCCGCGTCTGCCTATTTTAATACTATCACCAAATTTCTTCACGCAAGTAGGCTCTGCAACCACGGCGTAATCAGGTAAAATTCCTTGCTCTTGCATATATTTTAAAAGCTCCAAAGTGCCGTATTTTGCCTCTCCTTCCTCATCGCTTGTTATAAGCAAAGAAAGCCTTGAGCCTTTAAATTCTGCTTTTTTCGCCGCGTGAAGAAAAGCTGCTAAGCCACTTTTCATATCCGTAGCTCCTCTTGCATAAATGAAGCCGTCCTTTTCTAAAGGCTTAAAAGGATCGCTACTCCAGCCCTCGCCCGGACCTACCACATCAATATGCCCTCCAAAGGCTAAATGCTCTCCTTCTTTTGAAAACTCCTTAGTAAGCAAGAGATTTTTCACGCCTTCTTTTTCTATGAAAATCGCCTCAAAATGGCTAAGTTCTAAGGCTATGAAATTTAAAGCGCCGTCATCTTGCGGAGTTATGGACTTAAATTTCAAAAGCTCTTTGAAAAAATCTTTTGCATTCATAAATTATCCTTTAAAAAAAGTTTTATAAAGTAGGCTTAGGGCAAAATATTCTATGAGTATTGCCGAGCTTATGTTGATAAATTTTATCGTTTTTACGCCAAAAAAAACGCTAAATTTTTGCACGAAAAAAGCCAAAGAAAACACCCAAAAAAATATAAACAAAAACAAGCCCGCTACCATAAAAAACGCGAAATTTTCACTCGCAAAAAGCACAGCTACACTAAGCCAAAAGCCTATGACATAGGGATTTAAAGCGTTTAAAATAAAGCCCTTTGTAAAGCTTTCTAGCAAGTTTTCTTTAAATTCTTTTTGCTTAAATTCTAAAGCCTTATCTTTTGCTTTTAGCATTAAAAAGGCTATGAAAGTTAAAAAGCAAAAGGCAAAAACGGCAAGAATTTGCATAAAAACGCCCTCGTTTAAAAGGCTTAAAACGCCAAATTCAAGCAAAAAAAGAAATGCTATATCCGCGCTCATCGCCCCAAGTCCGAAACTAAAGGCGTTTGAAAAGGATTTTAAGGCATAGCTTAGGATTAAAACATTGATAGGACCAAAAGGCACGGCAATGCAAATTCCTAAAAAAACTCCGCTCAAAAAAGACTCAAACACTCATAAATTCCTCTATATCTTTTGCGATTTTATCTATCGCGCTTAAAATATTTTCT
>CAZWYE010000104.1:0-4714 GCA_964637895.1 uncultured Campylobacter sp.
CTAAATTTATGGCAGCTTTTAAATTTCCAGCCCTTGAAAAAACCACGCGTTTATTAGCCCTTAATTTGCAAGTTGGACGAAGCGGGGTTGTTACGCCTGTTGCGGTTTTAGAGCCTGTAAATTTAGACGGAGTTGTGGTGAAATCAGCCACTTTGCATAATTTTGATGAAATTTCAAGGCTTGATGTGAAAATCAACGATTTTGTAAGCATCATTCGAAGCGGTGATGTGATTCCAAAAATCACTAAGGTCTTTAAAGACAGACGAAGCGGCACGGAGCTTGAAATTTCGCGTCCTAAACTTTGTCCCGTGTGTAAAAGCGAACTTTTGGACGAAAAAACTATGATAAAATGCCAGAATTTAGCTTGTGAGGCAAGACTTGTAAATTCTATCATACATTTTGTTTCTAAAAAATGTCTTAATATCGACGGACTTGGTGAAAGCATAGTAGAGCTTTTGTTTCAAAAGGGTAAAATTTTAGCACCAAAAGATATTTTTGATTTAAAATATGAGGATTTTGAAGGCTTAGAAGGCTTTAAAGAAAAGAAAATTTCTAAGCTTTTAAAGGCTATTGAGAGTGCTAAAACTTGTGAGCTTTACCGTTTTATCACAGGTTTAGGCATTGAACATATCGGCGAGGTTGGAGCGAAAAAACTAGCACAAAGCTTTAAAAAAGAGTGGCATAAACAAGACTTTGAAACTTATAAGAATTTAGAGGGTTTTGGCGAGGAAATGGCAAGAAGTTTGGAGGAATTCGTGCGTGTGAATGAAAAAAGCATAGAGGAATTTTATGAAATTCTTAATTTAAGTCAAGAATCTGTAAATATGCAAGGAATTTTTAACGAAAAAAGCTTCGTTATAACAGGCACACTCTCGCGCCCTAGAGAGGAGTTTAAGGCTTTAATCGAAAAGCAAGGCGGCAAGGTTAGCTCCTCAGTTTCTAAAAAAACTTCTTTCGTGCTTTTTGGCGAGGAAGCGGGTTCAAAGCTCACAAAGGCAAGAGAATTAGGAGTTTCTTGCATAAACGAGGACGAATTTAAACGAATGCTTGATAATGCGTTATGATACTTTTGTGGCTTTGCGTTTAAAAATTAGCAAAAACAAGGCAAAAGAGCTTATAGAAAATAAAGAAATTTCACTTAATGAGAGCTTTTTTAAGCCTTCTTTTAATGTGAAAAATTACTTGCAAAATTTGCTTGTTTGTAAGAATTTAGAGCAAAAAGAACTTCTTGCTTCAAAAGAGCTTAAGCTTAAGCTTTTAAGCCGAATTTATGTAAGCCGTGCGGCTTTAAAGCTTAAAAATTTTCTTTTGCAAAATTCTTTAAGCATTCTTAATAAAACCTGCCTTGACATAGGTTCAAGTACAGGAGGTTTTGTTCAGGTTTTGCTTGAATTTGGCGCGGCAAGGGTTGTAGCTTTAGATATTGGGAGCAATCAGCTTCATTTAAGTTTAAGAGAAGATAAAAGGGTGCAAGTGTTTGAAAATACGGACATTAAGGCTTTTAAAAGCGATGAGAAATTCGATTTTATAAGTTGCGATGTGAGTTTTACTTCGCTTTTAAATTTATTAGTTTTCATCGATAAATTCGCACTCAAAGACATAATCTTGCTTTTTAAACCGCAATTTGAAGCAGGAAAAGACGCAAAAAGAAACAAAAAAGGCGTTTTAAAGGACGATTTAAGGCTTAAAAAGGCAAGAGAAGAATTTGAAAAGGCTTGTTTGGCTTTAAACTGGAGCTTTCAAAACACCGAAATTTCAAGCCTCAAAGGAAAAGAAGGAAATGTTGAATATTTCTACCACTATACAAAAATCTAAGATAAAAGCCCTAGCCATAGGTTGTTTTGACGGCTTGCATTTAGGACATTTGGAGCTTATTAAGCATTTGGGAGAAAATTCCGCTCTTTTAGTCATTGATAAATTTGCAAGCAAAAAGCTTTGCACCAACGCTCAAAAAAAAGAACTTAGCAAAAAAGAGCTTATAGAGCTTGATTTTAAGAGTATTATGGCTATGGAGGGAGAGGATTTTTTAGAGGCTTTAAAAAAGGAATTTGTGAATTTAGAGCATATAGTCGTGGGTTATGATTTTTATTTTGGAAAAGATAAAAAATACAAAGCAAGCGACATAGAAAGGCTAAGCGGCTTAAAAACTACTATAATTGCGGAATTTAAAAAGGGTGGCAAAGCCGTGCATACGAGCTTGATTAAGGATTTTTTAAGCAAAGGAGAGGTGGAGAAGGCAAACGAGCTTTTAGGGCGAGTTTATAGCATTGAAGGGAATTTAATCAAAGGTCAAGGGCTTGGTGCCAAGAGGCTTTTTGCGACTTTGAATTTAGAATGTGAGGAATATTTTCTGCCTAAAAATGGAGTTTATGCGAGTTTTTGTAAGATTAAAGAGAGAATTTATAAAAGCGTGAGTTTTATAGGTGTTCGTTTTAGCGATAATAATTTTGCCATAGAGACGCATATTTTAGAGGATTTTAAGCTTTATTTAAGAGTTGGTGAAAAAATAAAACTAGGCTTTGTGAAATTCTTAAGAGAAAATAAAAATTTCAAAGACCTTAGCCTTTTAAAATACCAAATTTCAAGGGATATCGAGGAAGCTTTAGAGATTTTAAAGGAAAAAAATGAAAGACGAACTTTTTAAAAAGGGCGCGAAAAAGCAGTTTGAATTCGATGAAAGCGTTGCTAGCGTATTTGATGATATGATAGCGCGTTCTGTGCCGTTTTATAAAGAAAATTTGGAACTTTGCACGAATTTGCTTGTCAAACTTGCGGCTAAAAATGCTAAAATTTGCGATCTTGGTTGTGCAAGTGGAAATTTCTTAATCGAACTTGCCAAATTGCGTAAAGATCTTGTTTTAAGCGGGGTTGATAGTGCTAAGCCTATGCTTGAGATTGCAAGAAAAAAGTGCGAGGCTTATGGCGTTAAAGCGGAGTTTTTTGAGTGTGTTTTGGATGATTTTGCTTTTTTTAAAAACGATGTTTTCATCGCAACTTACACCTTGCAATTTATAAGACCGCCTAAAAGACAGGCTTTGGTGGATAAAATTTATGAAAATTTAAATGAAAACGGGATTTTTTTAATGAGCGAGAAAATTCTTTACGAGGACGCTTTGTTGTCTAAAAAAATTTTAGAACTTTACGCAGAATATAAGCAAAAACAAGGCTACACCAAATTTGAAATCTCAACAAAAAGAGAGGCTTTAGAAAATGTGCTTGTGCCTTATAGTTCTAAAGAAAATCTTACAATGCTTAAAAATGCAGGCTTTAAAAACATACAAAGCCTTTTTAAATGGGCAAATTTCGAAACTTTTATAGGATTTAGATGAGAATAAGTGTTAAAATATGTTGCAATGGTTATATTTTATAAGGCTTGAAAAATAAAAAATCTGTTTGTAATTTGTTTTTTTTTTTTTTTTTGATATAATTAAAATTTTTATGAAGGTTTGCTAATTTTAAGGGGTTAAAATGTCTAATAAAAAACAAAAAATAGCAATTTTATTATACGGTTGTGCAAGAACTTTTGAAAAAACTTATAAAGAATTCTTTGAAAATATAGTAAAACCTAATCAACAAGATGGTTATAAAGTGGATGTTTTCATACACACTTGGGATGTATTTGAAAAATCAGGTCTTTCTTGGCATAAAAACCATTTTCCTAGCCTAGATGGAAAGAAGCTTGAAAAAAAAGACATAGAAAATTTAAAAAATTTTTATAACCCGGTTAAAATGCAAATAGAAAGCTTAGGAGATAAGCACGGGGGGGGGGCTTCAAGGTCTAAAATAGTCCAACTTGTAAAAGCTTATGAAGAGGCACACGAAATAAAATACGATTTTTATATTTACACTAGAATGGATATTTTATTTATAAGTGCTTTTAGAATCGATAAATATATCAAAAACGAGCTTGTGCTTAAAGATCCTAATTTCACCTTGCCACCCAAATACACTTTTGTTGGAATTAATGCCTTTGTTAGAATGCCTTTTTTGGATTCTAGATTTCTTCCGGAAGCTGATTTGTTTTATTTTTCGAATACTCTTTTTAAAGAATACAGACCATTTCATAGCGATACTTATGTGATTATAAGTGATTATTTGCTGTTTCAAAATTTCTTTTTGAGGAGAGAAAATTTCATACACGGAGAGCATTTAAACATAAATTTTAAGCTCCGGCAAAAACTCCTACCACTTCAAAACGAGCTTAAGGCTAAAAATGAGCAAATAGCTTCTTTAAAAGCTAAACTTAGCGGGAATTTAAGCAAAGACGAGCTTGAAAGATTGAATTTAGAGCAGGACTTAATCAATAAAAAGCTTCAAAACAAAAAACTTTGCAAAGAACTTGGAATTTCAAATAAAGAGCTTATTTTACCAAAAATCACCCTCATAGAAGCAAATTCAGCTAAAGCTAGAGTGCGCAATCATCTAGCCTACAAGCTAGGCTCTGCTATGATAAGAAATTCTAAAAGTTTTTTAGGACTTTTAAAAATGCCTTTTGTCTTAATCGCCCTTGCCATAGCCCACAAAGAAGCACTTAAAGGCTCAAAACTTGCTTCTTTAAAATTTGCACCGCTTGAAAATTATAGCGATTACAAAGAAGCTTTAAAAGAAAAAGAATGCTTTACTTACAAGCTTGGACTTGCTTTAATGAAAGCTAATAAAGCTTGGTTTAAGGGCGGATATTTAGGCTTTTATTTCAAAGACCTGCCAAAACTTA
>CAZWYE010000105.1:0-4588 GCA_964637895.1 uncultured Campylobacter sp.
TTTTTATGTTTCGTTCCTTTTTTCTTGCTAGAAAGTGGGCTTTGTGGGCTTATTTGGGGCTTTTTTTGCTTTTATCTTTTTTATATTTGCAAACCAGCCTTAGCGTAGCGATTAACGAGTGGTATAAGGATTTTTACAATGTCTTGCAAAAGCCGCAAATTCTAGATTCAAATTCTACCTTGAATTTAGAGGATTTAACGCAAAATGAAGCCTTTAAAGAAAAAGCAAACGCCCTTGCGAAAGAAAATTTAGAAAAAGCAAATTTCCTTAATAAATCTTCTTTGTATTATTACCAGTTTTTGGTCGAGCTTTTTTTTGAGAGCAAAAGCATAGGCGTGAAGGAGCATTATAGCATAAGCGATTTTTACGCTTTAATCGGCATTTTCTTGTGTATTGCCCTGCCTTATGTGGTGATTGCGACGATAAATATTTATTTTGCAAGCGTTTATGCCTTTAAATGGCGTGAGGCTATGACCTTTGAATACCTTAAATTTTGGAAACTTCGCAACAACAACATAGAAGGAAGCTCACAAAGAATTCAAGAAGATATTTATAATTTTTGTAAAATTTTAGAAAGTTTGGGGCTTTCTTTCATTAAAGCTTTAATGGTTTTAATCGCCTTTATACCTATACTTTGGAATTTAAGCGGAGAAATTTCTAATGCCTTGTTTGCTAAACTTAGCTCAAATTCTTTTTTTTACCCGCTTAAAGACTTAGGCGGATTGCTTGTTTATGTGGCGTTTTTCATCTCCTTAGGAGGGCTTATAATTTCTTGGTTTGTAGGTATAAAACTGCCCGGACTTGAGTATAATAACCAAAAAGCCGAAGCTGCTTTTAGAAAAGAGCTTGTTTTTGCTGAGGATAATCGCAAGGATTACGCAAAACCTGAGACTATGTTTGAGCTTTTTTTAGGGCTTAAGTTTAACTATAAAAGGCTTTTTTTGCATTATGGGTATTTTAATATCTGGCTTATTTTGTTCGAGCAAATCATAGTCATAGTGCCTTTTTTGGTGATGGCACCAAGCCTTTTTAGCGGTGTTATAGGACTTGGTATAGTGATGCAGATTAATAACGCTTTTGATCAAGTGCGTTCATCTTTTAGCGTTTTTATCACTAATTGGACGACTATAACGCAACTTAGAAGCATTTATAAAAGGTTGTTTGAATTTGAGAAAAATATTTACGAAAAGGCTTGAATTTACAATACTTTTCAAGCTCTAAAATTAATTTAAATTTGCTTTATAAATCATAAAATTTTCTAAATTTCAAAAAAAGCATTAAAGCACAAAATAAAAATAAAACCGTAAAAACACAAAGAAAATTCCAGCCCAAAAAATCATAATAAATTCCGGGCAAAACAGAACCTATAACTCCACCGCTATAATAAAAAGTAAGGTAAAGCCCGTTAGCTAAGCCTTTTTGAGCGATTTTTAAATTTAAAAACGCAGAAAAAATACAATGGCAAATAAACATTCCGCTACAAAAAATAAACATAGAAACAAAACTCCACAAAAAATGCGTTATCATCATACTTAAACAACCAAAAATAAAAACCAAAAGCCCAAAAATAGCCGTGTTAAATCTAGATTTTAGCACGGCTATAGTTTTGCTAATAAACAAGGCGCTAGGAACCCCGGTTAAAAAGCCCAAATACACAAGCCCTATTTGAGTTTGTGTGATATTTTCAAAGCTTTCTTTAAGGTGGAAAGGCAGGAAAGAAACTATGCTTTGAAAAGAGAAAAATACGATAAAAACGCAGAGTAAAAGGGCTAAAATTTCGCTTTTTTTAAGATAAATTCCAAAGTCTTTAACGCTTGCATTTGTTTGAAGATGCGAATTTAAGTCTTTAAAAAAAACAAAAACAAAGGTGCAAATAAGCATTAAAAAAGCGAAAAAATTCAAAGCAAAATGCCAAGTAAAAAGATCGCTTAAAAAGCTTCCAAAAACTCGTCCTACAAAGCCTCCAAGCGTTGTTGCTCCTACATAAATAGCGACATTTTTTTGAATATTTTGAGGCTCAATTCTTGTTAGAAGCGTCAAAAGTGCGGTAAGCACGGCAGGAATACACAAGGCTTGCAAAAAGCGAAAGCTTAAGAAAAAATAAAAATCATCGCTAGAATTTGCTATCATTTGAAACAAAGCACAGAAAAATAAGGACGCGCAAAGTATTTTTTTCAAAGAAAATTTCTCAAGCAAATAACCATAAATCACCGGCGCAAAGGCTAAAGGCAGCAAAGTAAGGCTCATCACCCACGAAATTTCATGCAAACTCACCTTAAAACAACTTGAAAGCGTAGGAGCTAGAGGTTGTGGGGCGTAAGTTAAGGCAAGAGTGAGTATGGCTGTAAAGATGATGAGAATTTTAAGTGCATTCATAGTTGGAATTTAACACTAATAAAAATTAAATTTCGTTTATAAACAAGCTTTAGATATTTGAAAATCAATATTTTTTTATATAAAAACTTTTTATGTTTTTCTAGCTTATATTTATTAAAAACTTCTTTGCATTTTTAACACCTTTTTTTCTTTAAATTCGTAAGAATTTGTTATTTTAAAGCCAAATTTTTTATGCAGTTTTAAAACAACGGCATTTTCCTCAAAGACTTCGCAACAAAGCGTTTTTGCCTCCTTAAAACAAAAAGCATAAAAAAGTGAAATTTTTTCAAAAATGATTCCTATGCCGATAAAAGAGCCGTAAGGATTAGCATAAAAGCCAAATTCTAAGGTAGTTTCGTTTAGATTTTTAAAATACAAACAGCCTAAAATTCTACCCTTATAAAAAAGCACAAAATGCGTTTTTTCGCGGTTTTTCCTTAGGGACAAAAGAAAATTTTTGTGCTCTTCTTTTGTGATAAAATGCTGATTAAACATATATTTTTTAATGCTTGGGTGATTTCTAAAAAGCCTTATTTTTTCTTTTTCGTATTTGTTTAGGTGAATATAATTTTTAAAGACGAGCTCCCCACTAGCAAAGCCCCCCCCCCGTGTCGGCATAAATTTTTAGAATGAATTTTTTGCCGTCCTTGTAAAAAAACGCTGGGAATTCCTCATTGGAGCAAATTCTTAAAAGATTAAACTGCTTTTCTAAGCTTTCTTTAATGTTTAACTCGCTATCTTTTGGGCTTCTTTTTGGGTAAAAACTTTCTTGTCCGCTTTGCTTTTTTGCCTTTAAATTTGGATAAAGTTTTACAAATTCTAAGCACAGCTCAAAGGTCATTAAAGCTTGTTTTTCTCTTAGTTCTTCGTAGAGTTCTAAGCCGTTTAAATTTAAGGTTTTTTGCAAATAAATATCGCCACAATCTAGCTTTTCATTTGCTTCAAAAAGGCTAAAAACGATTTCATTTTTACCCTCAAGCACTTGATGAAAAAGCGGAGCAAAGCCTTTGCCTTGCGGTAAATTTGAAGCGTGTATGATTATATTGTGCTTGTTTTGTTTAAGAAAATTTTTATCTAAAATTTTATGATAAGAAAGTATGAAAACTATGTCAAAACCTTGAATTTGCTTAGGGTCTAAAAACAAAGGAAAATTTTCTTTTTCGCTAAATTTTTTTGCGTAAGGCACGAACCACTGCTTAGGCGATGTTAGAAGTGCTATTTTCATCACCCAGCCTTTTTAAGAAGCGTAAATTTATGAAATAGGAGAACCCCCCCCCGTTGCTAAGTTCTATGTAAAACATTTTTTCGTCCTCCTTGTAAATTTTAAAGGTATTTTTAAGATACAAAGCTAGGGCTTTTTCGTTTGATTTAAAAACGCAAGCCTTAAGTTTGTCGCATTTTAAAACCTCAAAAGCGTAGTTTTTAAGCGCGTTCATTAGAATTTGTCCCTTGCCTTTTAAATAAGGATTTGCATAAAGTCCAAAACTGCAAAATTCCTTGCAAATATCCACAAAACTAATCACTCCCAAAGGCTCGTCCTCATCAAAAACTAAAAAATATTTTTTACTTTTCTCGCTTTTTAGCGTTTTAAAAAAAGCCAAATGCTCGTTTAAAGAAATGTTTTGATTCTTCATAAAACAAGCGATTCTTGCGTCATTTCTCCACGCTAAGATAAGATAAAATTCACTCCTGCTAAGCTTAGTAAAATCTTTAAGCCTTATCATAATACTCTACCTCGTAGCCTTTTTGAACGAGCCAAGCAGAGATTTTTTGCTGATTTTTAGCAAGACAAAGTGCTTTAAAATTCGCTTTTAAAATCAAGGCTTCATTCACTAAAGAACTTGCACTTATGATGAGTTTTTTACTTTCATTCATAAGTTTTGCTAAATTTTTGCTGTCTATAAAAAGCTTAATATCGGCATTTGTGCTAACAAAAGCTTTAAGTTTGTCTAAATTTTTGTTTGAACTGCTTGTTGCAAGGGCGATTTTTTTATCCTTTGGTAAATTTAAAATCACCTCAGCAGATAAATTTCTAAAATCCGTCCCGCCCAAACACACGAAATAATCATAAATTTTCTCCCTTTCTTTTTTGCTCTCTTTATAAAATTCATCGCGTATTAAAGCGTAAGAAAAACCGCATCTTAACTCGCATTTAAGAGGCACTAAGCCGTCATAATCGCTAGGTTTTGCGTAAGCATTGACATTAAGCAAA
>CAZWYE010000106.1:0-4397 GCA_964637895.1 uncultured Campylobacter sp.
ACACAAGCACTTGCAGCTAAAAGATTGTAAAGATTAAAAAGTCCAAGCAGTGAAGATTCTATGGTATAACTTTGCGTTTTTGTGCTAACAAGAGCACAAATTCCGTCATTTAAAGTATAAGCTTTTATGTGATAATATGCAGGATTTTCAAGGGCGTAAGTGAAAGAATTTTTCACATTAAATTTAATCGTTTTTGCGTCTTTATTGATAAATTTCAAACTTTCATCTTCAAAAAAGCTTTCTTTTACCCTTTTATACTCCTCAAAAGTTTTGTGAAAATCTAAATGATCTTGAGTAAGATTTGTAAAAATTTTTGCAGCAAAATTAAGCCCTTCAATGCGTTTTTGTGCTAGAGCGTGAGAGCTAACCTCCATTACAAAAAATTCGCAACCCTCCTCACTCGCACGGGCTAAAAAGCTTAAAGTCTTTAAAATGGGCTCAGTGGTGAGAGATTTTTCACCCACTTGCTTTTCATTTACAAAAGCACCTCTTGTTCCGCACAAAGCACATTTAAAGCCTAAATCAAGCAAGATCGAGTAAATCGCTGCCGCGGTTGTTGTCTTGCCGTTTGTCCCTGTAATGCCTATAATTTTAATGTTTTCATCGATTTTTAAAAGCTTTTTACACTCTTTAACGCTTATGATTTTTGTTTTTTTTTCCTTAGCTTCGGGGATAAATTTTTCGTTTTGAAAGCTTTGTAAGAAATAACAATTCTCCTCGCATTCTAAAGAATTATCCGTGATAAAGGTGTTTTCAAGCCTTAAAATCATCTTTAAGCTCCAATAATTTTTTTTGAAGTTTCATAAATCTTTCATTCGCCCAAAAATAAAACGCCGTATTTTCCATATAACTTAAGGTCATATCTTTATAGCCGTTGTCTAAAAGTTTTTCTAAAAATTCCAAAAAATCCTCTCTATCATCGATTACAAGCCTTCCGCTATAAATAACATTTTCAAAGCTTTTGTTAAAGCCCACTTCCTCCTCGCTTTTTAAAAAATCCTTGTAATTTAAAGCGTATCCGTCCTCAAATTCCGTTTTTTCCGCTTTTTCTTTGAATTCCACTGCGTTTAAAATTTTATCAAATTCCTTATCGATAGAGTGCGTTTTATAGTTGATTAAATAAAATTCAAAGAGCAAAAAGGCTTCTTTTGGGAATTTCAAAGCTAAATCGCAAAGCATAATGAAATTAAACAAACGCTTGTTTTTTTGCTTTTTATACGCCAAAGAAAAATACATTTTCGCAGTATTAAAGTCTTTTTTGTAAAAATGCTCTATGCCAAGTTTTTTATAATTTTGCAAATTCGTCCGCTCCGCCTTCTAAATTTATAATAGAAATTTCCGGGTGTATGTCGATTTTAAGCTGTCTTTCAATCCCGTATTTAAGCGTGTTTGAACTTGCCGCGCAACCCTTACAAGCACCGGTTAAATGCACATAAACAACGCCATTTTTAACGCCTAAAAACTCAAGCCCACCTCCGTCTCTTTCTAAAATCGGCAAGGTTTTTTTAAGGCTTTCTTTGACCGGATCTACAAGCTCTTCGTCGCTAAAAATCATCATAAGCTTATCCTTAAATTTTTTTGCTTACTTTAGCGAGTTTGTCTTTAAAAAAAGGTAAATATAAGCTTTTTTTATTCATTTTTTTTGCATTAAATTTCAATTTTTACAGCCAAAATGCAAAAATGAATTAAATTTTAAAGTAAGATTTGCTAAAATCAAGCTTTATTAAGGATGATAATGCAAAAACAAACGCAAATTCACGGATTTAAAAAATTCCAGCTTATTTTTATCTTAGCCTTGATGTCAAGCCTTGCGCCGCTTTCTACGGATATGTATTTACCAGCACTTTCTCACGTGGAGCAAAGTTTTAAGACGAATTCTTTTTTAACCCAGCTTTCTTTGGCGAGTTTTTTTATAGCCTTTGCTTTTGGGCAGCTTATTTATGGACCACTAAGCGATATTTTCGGACGCAAAAAGCCTGTTTTAGCCGGAGTTGCTGTTTTTATAATTTCAAGCTTTCTTTGCGTGATTATCGATAATATCTTTGGTTTTATCACTTTTCGCTTTTTTGAAGCCTTAGGAGGTTGTGCAGGCGTTGTGATAGCAAGGGCTGTGGTAAATGATCTTTTTGAGATAAAAGAAGCGGCTGGAGTTTTTGCTTTGATGATGGTTTTTTCCTCACTCGCTCCTATGCTCTCGCCTACTTTTGGCGGAATTTTACTTGAGTATTTTTCTTGGGAGAGCATTTTTGTAACTTTATTTTTGCTTGGAATTTTGCTTTTTTTTATGGTTTTATTCGGGCTTAAAGAAAGTGCTCCTAAGATTGAGGGCAAGAAATTTTCTCACAAAGAAACTTTAAAAAATTATAAAATAGTCTTAAAAGATAAGCTTTTTTTAGTCTATGTCTTTTCAGCCGCTTTTGCGCTTTGTGCGATGTTTGCTTATATCACGGGTTCTAGCTTTGTTTTTACGAAAATTTTTGGCTTAAGTGAGCAAAAATTTGCCACTTTATTTGGGATAAACGCCTTAGGTTTTGTGATTTTTGCAAATATAAATGCAAAACTCGTGCAAAAATTTGACACAGAAAAAATACTCGCAAGGGCTTTAATGCTTATGTTTCTTGCAAATTTAATTCTGCTTATAAACGCCTTTTTAGAGCCAAATTTCTGGCTTTTTGAAAGCTTACTTTTCATAAGCATAGCAATGCTTGGTTTTATAGCTCCAAACACCACAACCTTAGCTATGGCTCGTTTTAAAGAACAATCAGGAACCGCCTCAGCTGTGCTTGGAACTTCGCAATTTGCCTTAGCCGGGCTTGTTTCTTTTAGCGTTGGAGCCTTTAACGCAAACACTCCGCTTGTCCTTGCAAGTATAATGTGCTTTTGCGTTTTGCTTGCAAATGTTTTGTATTTTGCACTCAAACGAGGCTAAGTTTTTTTGCAAGCACGACGCATTCTTTTAAATCTTGTTTTGGTGAAATAAAAAGATTTTTATAATTTTTAAGCTTACTAGCCGTGCTTTGCCCTAAAGCCACAAGCTTATCCTCGCTTTTAATCTCATAATATTTTAAGAAATTTTCAACGCTTAAAGGCGAGGTAAAAACGATAATGCAAGGGCGAATAAGACTTAGCTTACTTTTTAAGCTTTTATTTTTATAAACGATTTTTTGCGTTAAATTTACGCCAAAATCTAACAAATCTTTATCCAAGCTAGAAGCGATTTTTTCAGACCTTAAGTAAAGGCATTTTTGCTTTTTAAGCTCTTCTTTAAATTCCTCAAACAAAGCACCCGCATAAAAGCTCTTAGGAAATTTCACCTTTTTAAAGCCTAAATTTAAAGCCTCTTTAGCCGTATTTTCTCCCACAGCATAAACTTGCATATTTAAATTTAGCGTGTTTTTGCTAAGCTTTAAAGCCTTTAGCGCGTTTTTAGAGGTTAAAATCAAGGCTTGAAACTCAAAAAGATCAACACTAAAATCAAAAAATTCAAGCTCGTTTAAAACAAGATTTATAACCCCATCAAAAGGCGTTTTGTTTAAAAGATAAATTTGCATTTAAAGTTCCTTAAAGGCTTTTTTTAAATTTTTTGCGGCTAAAAAGGGATCTTTTGCGTCCATTATAGCCCTAACTATGGCAATTCCTGCTAAATTTAAGCCTTTTAGTTCTTTTACTACCTTTTCATCGATTCCGCCGATTGCAACCACAGGCAAAGGGCTTTTAGCGATTATTTGCTCTAAATTTTTTAAAGGCAAAACCTCGCTTTTTTTAGTAGGAGTTGGCTTAATCGTGCCACAACCTAAATAATTCGCACCCTCTATAAACTCAAGCTCTTCTAGTTTTTTAAGGCTAAGTCCTATGATTTTTTTTCCCCCTAAAAGCTTTCTAGCTACGCAAGGTTCTAAATCATCTTGTCCTAAATGCACCCCATTAGCGTCCATAGCCAAAGCAATGTCAATTCTATCGTTGATGATAAGTGGGATTTTATAAGAATTTGTAAGTTTTTTAAGCTTACAAGCAAGTTTAAAAAACTCTTTGGAATTTAGCGTTTTTTCTCTAAGTTGAATGATACTAACCCCGCCTTTTATAGCCTCTTCTAAACGGTTTAAAAAGCTCTCATCGCTTAAACCTCCACGACTTGCAACCAAATACAAACTCAAATCACACATTTTTTCACTCAAAAAATTTATAAAAATGATTAGTAGGACCGCAACCTTTTCCTAAATTCAAAGAATACAAAATCGCCTTAAAAACATAAGCTTTCGCCCTTTTAACGCTTTTTTTAACGCTAAAACCTAAGGCTAAATTCGAAGCTAGGGCTGAAGAGAGTGTGCAGCCCGTGCCGTGCGTGTTTTTAGTATCTATCCTCTTGCTTTTGAAGATGTGAATTTTCTTGCCATCAA
>CAZWYE010000107.1:0-4329 GCA_964637895.1 uncultured Campylobacter sp.
ATCTCGCCTATCATTTCGGTAGCTTTTTGGATATTGCTTGCTTGATTCATCATATTTTCGACTTTTTTGGCAAGTTCGTTTTCGTTTTGCGCGACATCAGAAACCTTTTGCGCTATGTTAAATAAAGAACTAAGCATTTGATCAAGCAATTGATAAGACTTGTCGTTTGCGTTGTTTGCATCGCCTGAAAGCACGGCAAGCTCTCTTAAATCCTCGCCTACATTCGCACTAAGCTGGAAGCTTTCGTCAATCTTTTGATGGCTTTCTATTGTGGCTTCGTTTAAAGAAATAGCACTAGTGTTTAATAGACCGGTTTGATTTTCGACATTTTTCGAGCTTATGGTTACGGAATTTACGGTGTTTTGCGTTTTTTCTATGAATTGATTGATATAAGAACAAGCATTTGCTATCTCATCGCGTCCTTTAACCGAAATTCTAGCCTTTAAATTCCCGCTTCCCTTTGCAAGCTCTTTTGCACGCTTTAAAAGCTCTACTATAGGATTTCCAACGACGATTTTAAGCACGGAAAGCACCACAACTAATGTAAAAATCAAAGCAAAAGCAAAGATAATAATATAAGAACGACTAGTCTTTGCAATGTCCTTTTCTATGCTCTCTAAAGAATGATAAACATCCATAACACCTATAACATTTCCCACTTTTTCACTAGCGTGACAAATAATACAACTCTCATCAGCAATCAAAGGTCGTATGAGTCTTAAGTGGTTTATACCATCAAGCTTTTCTTCAAAAGACTTAAATTCAGGCTTGTTAAACTGATCAAGTATAAGCTTTTCGCTTGAAATTTTAGCGTCTTTTATCTCAAAAAGCTCTATGGTATCTTTGGAAGGATAAATGTTAATATCGCTAATTCCCTCGATCTTTTTAACATCTTCAACGGCTTCGTGAATCTTCTCGCGCTCACCTAAATTCATCGCCATTCGCATGGTTTGAAAAACTAAGGTGCTTAGCATATATAAATTTGTTCTGCTCATTCTAGCTGCTGTATTTTTAAAATCCTCGTTTAAAATAAAATAAATAATAATAAAACTTGCAAGCAAAACTCCACAAACAACAGCCGAAACTTTAAATCCTATGCTTTTAAACATAAAACGATCCTTTAAAATTTGTATGGTTTTATTTTATATTTTGTTTTATTAAAATTTATTAAAAAGTGCTTAAATTTAATGCAAAAAATGTCTCACTCCCGTAAAATACAAAGAAATTCCGTATTCGTTCGCGGCTTTAATCACTTCATCATCTCTTATGCTTCCGCCCGGCTGCACTATGGCTTTAACGCCAACCTTATGTGCCTCATCAACGCTATCTCTAAAAGGAAAAAACGCCTCACTCGCCAAAACACAACCCTCTAAATCAAGTCCCATTTGCTTAGCCTTAGTTATAGCTGCTTTTGCCGCATCAATCCTGCTTGTCATTCCCATTCCTATGGCAAGCATAGCTCCGTTTTTAACATAAACGACATTGTTAGATTTTGTTAAAGCGGCTATTTTTAGGGCTATTTCTAGGTCTTTAAATTCGTTTTCACTCGCCTTTCTTTTGCTTTTAAGCTCCGCATTTTTAAGCTCGTCCTGCCCTACTTCGTCGCTATTTTGATACACAAAACCTCCGCTTATATGCTTAAAATCATATAAATCACAAGGCTTTATCAAAAAAGGCTTGTTTTGAGTGAAAATTTTAATGCGTTTTTTCGCTTCAAACACAGCTAGTGCTTCTTTGCTAACATTTGCAGCAAGTATAACCTCAACATAAATTTCATTAATCTTTTTTGCCAAAGCCTCATCTAAGCTCCCATTCACCGCCACAACTCCACCATAAGCACTGATAGTATCGCATTTTAAAGCCTCAACATAACTTTTAAGCAAATTTTCTTTTATAGCAAAACCACAAGCATTTGCGTGTTTTACTATAGCCACAGCAGGAGCTTCTTTAAAAGAACTTGCCAAAGATAAAGCCGCATTGATATCGGTAAGATTGTTAAAACTCGCCTCGCCTTTTAAGGCTTTGAAATTATTAGTGAAAAAGTCCTCAAATTCGTATAAAACTCCCTTTTGATGAGGATTTTCTCCGTATTTTGTCGCAAAGACTTTTTTACCAACTATAAATTTGTGTGTTCCAAAACCACTCTTAAACCTTTCGTTCATATAATTTGCTATGAAAGAATCATAATTTGCCGTATGTTCAAAGGCTTTTATCATTAAATCGCGCCTAAAATTCTCATCGTCCTTGCCCTCTTTTAAAGCCTTAATCACCCTTTCATAGTCTAAAATATCACACACTATCAAAACATCTTTATAATTTTTAGCCCCGCTTCTAATTAAAGCCGGTCCGCCTATGTCGATATTTTCAACTATCTCTTCAAAATTATCCGTCCTAAGCGTGGTTTTTTTAAAAGGATATAAATTTACACAAACAAGATCTATACTAGAAATTCCATTCTCTTTAGCCTCGTTTTTGTGCTTTTCATCCTTTCTTTTATGTAAAATTCCTCCGTGAATTTTAGGGTGCAAGGTCTTTACCCTACCCTCGAAAAGTTCCGGACTTTGCGTAAATTCACTTACCTCTAAAACCTTAAGTCCTTCTTGCTTTAAAAGCTTGAAAGTTCCGCCCGTTGAAAGCAACTCAAAGCCTAAATTTTCAAGCTCTTTAGCAAATTTAATTATACCTTCTTTATCACTCACGCTTAAAAGTGCTTTTTTCATTTTTATCCCTCCAACTCTTTTTTAATCAGCTCGTAAGCCTCGTTTATCCTTTGAAATTTCTTAACGCCAAGTTCAAGCTCCTCTTTAGAGACATTGTTTGCGTTTAAGATATCGGGGTGGTATTTTTTAGCTAAAGCCCTGTATTGCTTTTTCACAAGCTCTAAACTCGCACCTCTTTCAAGCCCTAAAATTTCATAAGCCTCATTTAAGCTAAAGCTTTTTTTAGGAGCTTTTAAAGAGCTAATACTTTGGATAAAAGCCTCAAGTTCAGCCTTGCTAATCTCAAAAGCCCTTGCAATCTGCTCTAAAATTTCTTGCTTTTTAGGGCTAAAATCCGCGTCAATTAAAGCCATAAACACAAGCACTCTAAGTATATTAAGCCTTTCGTTTTTAGGCAGAGGAATCTCTCTTAAAAAATCCTTAGCCACGAAAAACACATCGTTTAAATTCTCCTTATGCTCGTTAAAACTTGCCTTTAAAAACTCCCTTTCTCTTTGATCTTTTGCGTTAGCGTCTAAAATTTGACTTATCATATCCGCTTCTTCTTCGCTTACCCTGCCATCGCTTTTTGCGATTTTAGCCAAAAGTGCGATAACATAATAATTCATCTTTCTTTTAAATTCATCCAATCTTTCTTCCATAACACCCTTAGCAAAACCTCTTGCAAATCCACTTGCTGCGCGTTTACTCTTGTTTAAAAAATCCTGCTTCCCCCAAGTTTTATAATACCAGTAAAAAACAAGAACACTCAAAATGAGTAATATAAAAATCATAGCAATTTCTCTTTAAAACTCTCAAAATAAAGCTTCTTAAGTTCTTTTGTGCTTAAATTTATAGAATCTAAAACAAAGCTTTGCTCATCGCTTGTATAACCAAGTTTCACAAAAGGAAGTTTGAAATTTTTGAGCAAATTTAAAAAAAGTTCCTCATCTTTAACGCCTACTATCGCACGACTTTGACTTTCCTCAAAAAGCCAAGCTTCATCGCTAAAGCCGCTTTTAAATTTAGCACCCACTTTCGAAAGGGCTATCATTTTAGCTAAAGAAATCGCAAGTCCGCCCACGCCAACGCTATTTGCACAAGCTAAGCATTTTTTTAAATTCGCCTCATTTAGAAATTTCCAAAGTTCTAATTCTGCTTTAAAATCAAGCTCTCTTGCCTTTCCGGCAACTTTATTGTTTTGAATTTTCATAGCCATTGAAGCTCCAAATTCTCCAAAACTCTCGCCCAAAAGATAAACCGCAATACCGGCTTTGCTAAAATACGATTTTAAAACATTTTCTGCATTTTCAAGCACTCCAACGCTCACTATGGTAGGGCTTGGATATATGCTTACTCCATCGCTTTCATTATACAAAGACACATTTCCGCTCACAACAGGCGTGTTTAAAGCCTTGCACGCCTCTTTTATGCCCTCGCAAGCTTTTGCAAACTGCCACATTACTTCAGCATTTTGCGGATTGCCAAAATTCAAACAATCGCTTATCGCCAAAGGCTTAGCTCCCGTGCAAACTACCTTTCTTCCAGCACTTGCCACAGCTGCAGCGGCTCCGGTTTTAGGGTCTATAAAATTAAGCCTTGAATTGCACTCACAAGCCATTGCAAGAGC
>CAZWYE010000108.1:0-4322 GCA_964637895.1 uncultured Campylobacter sp.
GAACTTAAAGAGCAAAATCCAAGACTTTTTAAAAAATTTATGGAGTGAAAGTGGAAAATAAGGCGAATTATTTTTTTGTAGGACTTTTTGTTTTCGGAGTGTTTTTTGCCTCTCTTGCTTGTGTGCTGTGGCTTGGCGGGTATTCGAAAGAGGATAGTTTTGAATTTTATAAAATTCACACTCAAGAATCGGTAAGCGGACTTAGTTTGAAAGCTCCTGTGAGGCTTTTGGGCGTTGAGGTGGGTAGCGTCGAGGATATCAGCATTTCCGATAAAGACGGACTTGGTGTGGATATTTTGATTAAGGTTAAAAAAGGAACACCTATAAAAGAAGACACCTTTGCAACCTTGCAAATTCAAGGAATCACCGGGCTTAAATCCATTCAACTTGAGGGCGGAAACAAAAATTCTAAGAAGCTAAGGCACGATGATGGGGAAATTCCTGAGATTAAATTCAAAGAAAGCTTTTTAAAGACCATAGACAAGCAAAGTGAGCATCTTTTTTCTCTTATTAAAACCGCAGATAAAAAGGCTAACGAGCTTTTAAGCGATAAAAATTTGAAAAATTTTGAGCTCTTTTTGCAAAATTTGGTTCAAACGAGCGAGAAGATTAACGCTATGAGCGATAAAATTTCTTTAGCCGCTGATAAATTTAATAGCAGCTTAAACGGCATAGATAAAAGTGCGAAATCTTTTGAGGATTTGTCCCAAAAAGCCTTAGCAAAGCTTGATTTTTACGACGCGTTAAGATATGAACTTAAAGAAAATTTAGAGCTTTTTAAAATTTTTCTTTTAGAGAGCAATGCCTTGCTTTTGAATTTGCAAAGAAGCCCGTCAGACCTGCTTTTTAAGGAAAACAAACCGAAATTAGGACCCGGAGAAAAAGAATGAAAAAAATTTTATTTTTAAGCTTAGTTTTATTTTTAAGTGCTTGTTCTTTAAAGCAAAGTGGCGTTGATAATACACAAAAATTCATTCTCACAGATGATAATTCAAGCTTTCAAACGAGTTTTAAAAATACACAAAAAATCCTTAAAATTCTTACTCCAGAAACGCCTTTGTATTTAAATTCTTACGCGATAATCTACATACAAAATGGCTTAAGTAATGCTTATGCGTATCATTTTTGGGGCGATTTGCCGAGCAATTTTTACCGCTTCGTGCTTTTGAGTAAATTCGAGCAAAGTGGGATTTTTAAGAGTTTGGTGGGACAAAGTAGCGGTATTTTAGCTGATTTTATTTTAGAAGCAAGGCTTGATTCTTTTGAGCAAATTTTAAAGCAAAATGAAAATTACGCAAAAATTTCTTTAAGCTTAAATTTAATAGACGCCAAAAAAAATCAAATCCTCTCGCATAAAAATTTCAAAGTCAAAGAAAATATCGATAAAAACGACATAGAACTTGTTTTAAAAGCCTTTAATAAAGCCCTTAATAATCTTACAAAAGACATTGTTTTTTGGGTGGGTGAGAATGTATATTGAAATTTAGGAACGCAATTTGCTTTTTTGTCTTTGAGATGATATTTTGAAAGGCAGAAAATGAATACAGAACTACAAATCTTAAAAAAACACTTAGGAGAAGCCGAGTTGGTTGGCGGTTTTAAGGCAAAGCAAATTTGTTCGCAAATTAATGACGCAAACGATTTTATCGGTGCTTTGCAAATTTTAGACCTAAATCTTAAAAAAATTCACAACCAAATTTCACAAAGGCTTGACGATACTAAGCTTGATGATATGCAAAAAAGGGCTATAGACGCGAATGTTTCGCAGCTTATACAGAATTGTTCTTTTATGCAAACGGCTCTTTTTGATAATGTTTTTAGGGTGTATTTGGGTAAAAAGCTTTTTGAATTTGAGATTGTAAATCCTTTGCTTGCGCTTGAAAAGTGCGATTACGAGGGCGTTTTAGCGTATATAGAGGATAAAAGAGAAGAAATTTCAAATATGCTTGTAGATTTAGCTACGGCTATTACTTTAGATATGGACTTTGGCACGAATTTAGCAAGCGAGAGCAAAAGCGACTTTAAGAATCTTTTTGGGTAATTTGGTTTTTAAAACTATAGAGGACTGTGTCAAATTTGCGTTGAAATTTTTACAATTTACAAGGAATTTGGATATTGTTTCTTTATGAGTTTTTTTGCAAAAATTTCCTCGTGAATTTTATTTTTAATAATTAATATTTAAAAATTATTTAGGGAAACTTGGTTTTTTCTGATATTTTTGAAGCTTATTTTTAATTTTTAAATTGAGTTGAAAATAGATTTTAAATTTAGTATTTTTTAAAAGTATAGCGTGTTATCATACAACTCTTTATTATAAACATACAAAATTCCTTGTCTATCGCATCTGAGCGTGGGAATTTTGTTTTCATAAGTTCTTAAATCACTCTGTCTTGTGTCGATAATGAGAAAATTTTTTTGCAAAAGCTCGTTTAAATTAATTCTATTTTTATTGTATTTATTCTCTAAAAATTTTAAAAAAGTTTGATACTTACTAGAATTTTTACAAAATTTATTCGTTTCATTTGGATTTAAAAAATCCACCAAACAAGCCGATTTTTTCTCTAATAAAGAAAAATCAAAACTCTTTTTTAAATCCTTGCGAACACCGACAAAATACACCCTTTCTCTGCTTTGTGGCAGGGCAAAATCTACAGAGTTTAAAAGTTTGTAACTTAGTTCATAGCCGCAAGCCCTTAAAAGCTCTAAAATCTTTTGAAGGCTTTTTCCTTTGTTGTGATTTAGAAGTCCTTTGACATTTTCTAAGATGAAAAACGAAGGCTTTTTAACCTTTAAAATTTCAATCAAATAAAAAATAATCTGCCCTTTTTCTTTATTGTCAAAACCCTCTCTTTTTCCAACTATGCTAAAACTCTGACAAGGAAAACCACAAAGAAGCAAGTCAAAATCAGGCAAATCATAAGCATTTATCTTTGTTAAATCTGCAAATTCAAGCTCATCTTTGGTATCAAAAAATTCCTTATAAGTTTTAATCGCAGCCTTATCAATCTCACTAAAACCCAAGCATTTAAAGCCATTTAGCTCAAGTGCCAAACGACCGCCACCTATGCCTGAGCAAAAATCAAAAAAGCTTAAAACCTTACTTGATTTTTGTTCATTTAACTTAAAATTTAATGGCATTTTATAAAAATCCTTTTAAATTTTAATGGCATTGTATCAAATTCCTTTTTTTAATCTTTTTAAAAACTTGCAAAAATTTAAACTTTTTTATTTTGCGATATTTTTAGCGGAATAAAACGCTTTGTTCTTCGGCTATGCGTAAATTTGCAAGATTTAAATAAGTGCTATTTATCTCATAGCCTATAAATTTGCGTCCTAGTTTTAAAGCCGCAACTGCACTTGTGCCACTGCCCATAAAAGGATCAAGCACTATGTCATCTTTAAATGTGTAAAGCTCAATCAGTCTTTTTGGAAGCTCTAGAGGAAATGGTGCTGGGTGTCCGATTTTTTTCGCACTCTCTGCACTAAAACGCCAAAGCGATTTACTCCATTCCATAAAATTTTCCTTTGAAATGCTATCTTCTCTTGTGCCTTTTTCACGCTTAAAATCACCTTTTGAAAATACCAAAATATACTCGTGCGTATCACGCAAAACAGGATTACTAGCACTTTTAAAGCTTCCCCAAGCAAGGCTAACGCCACTACTTGCACTCTTATCCCAGATAATCTCACCACGCATTAAAAAGCCAAGATTTAGCATAATTTGATTTATAAACATAGTTAGCGGAATATAAGGCTTTCTGCCGATATTTGCGACATTTATACAAGCACGACCTCCATTCACTAAAACGCGATAAACCTCGCTAAATACACGCTCTAAAAGTCCTAAATATTCGCTTAAACTCAAATTTTCATCATAATCCTTGCTGACATTATAAGGCGGTGAAGTAAGCATTAAATGAACGCTATTATCAGGGAGTTCTGTCATTTTCTCGCTTGTGTGGTTGAAAATTTTATTAAGATTTTCAGTAGCAACCGTGTTTTCGTGCGTGTTTTTGTCCTCTTCTTTGATGCCTCGTGCTTTCTTTTCAGTCTTTGAAGCTTTCTTGCACTCTTTTATGGTTTTTTCTAACTCGCTATAAAGCCTAGAATTATAAAACTTAGACGCATTATGCCCAACCCTCGCACCCACACCGAAAGAAGAAGTTTGAGTTTTTTTAATCATTATTGCTCCTTAATCATTGTTAAAAAATGCTCTGCAATTTGCACTTCGTTTTTAAAATATGATGATTTTTTAATGATTTGTCCTAATTTCTCTTTATCTAGCATTGCAGAAAAATAATAAAAATCTTTCTGTAAAATAT
>CAZWYE010000109.1:0-4314 GCA_964637895.1 uncultured Campylobacter sp.
TGGAGTCCAATCCGCATTTTCAAGCCCTGCTAAAGCCTGAGCTTCTTTGAAATGTGAGTTTTTATAAACCTCTTTTTTCTTGTTAAAATAGCCGTTTCCAGCCTCTATATTTAGCTTTTTTTCTAGGAGCATTTTATTGCCGATTTGCTCTAAATATTTTTTCGCGTCCTCTTCGTTCCAGCCTTGATAATTCGCACTCTGCCATTTTTTAGGCAAAATGTGCTCTATCTCGCCCTTTATCACGCTGTAATTTTTTTCATTCTTATTCCATTCCCATTCTTGCTCTGCGTCGTTTGCAAGGGTAAAAATCGCAAGTATATAGCGAATTTGCTTAGCAATAGCCTTACTAGAAAAATCCACGAAATAATCAAGCTTTGGCATATATACATTAGGTATAGCAAGGCTTGGTTCAAAGACCTTTTCTTTAGCCTCGTCTATGTTAATGTTTGCGTTCATAAACCCCCAAAAAATTCCGCTATTTCCGCCCTTATTATAAATCAACGCTATGGCTAAATAGCTTGCAAGCTGAGGTAAAATTCTATCAAAAATTTCTATTCCAGCCTTGTTTTCTAAGATTTTGTTATAACACATACTCACAACCATTTGCCATTGCTGATTTTGATAAATGTTTAAAATATCAAAATATTTTTGTGCCTCTTTACTCATATAAGCCTTTGGATCGCACCAAAACTCTCCTAATTTTTGTATAAATTCAAAGGTTTCATTTTTTGCAAGATAATTTTCATTTGCGGCAAAATTTACTCGTTTTTTCTTTGAATTGAGCTTATCTTTTTTTGTGAAAAATTCCAAAGTAGAGGGAATTACCGTATCACGTTGCTTATTTTTAGCCCTTATAATATGCTCGTATTGAGTAAATAAAAAACCTATATCTTCTCTTTTAAGATAACTTGAATCTGAAATTTTGCTTTCAAGCTCTTTCCACTCTTTAGCAAATTTTTCTCCGCCTTGTTTATCTTTACTTTGATAAATAAGCCCCTTGAAAATATCAGCCGTACTTAAACTAACGCCGCGATTATTAAGAGTGTTAAAAATTCTTAAAGCATTTTCTTGTCCATCACATTCAATAGGCAAAATAATACAGTTATTAAGCAGACAAAGGCAAAACGGCAACCAATTCACAGGTTCTTTCTTTGCAAGTTCGTCGATTTTCCGCATAAAAAATAGATAATTTTTTTCATAATTTGACCAAATTTTTGCTTGATTAAATTTTTCAGGCACCTCATAAGTGTTTCCTAAAATATCTTTAAGCAAGTCATTATCAGAATCGATAGCAACCTCGCTTACTAAATGCAAAGCCTTAAAATCTATCTCTCCGCTAAGCCCGTTAATATCCCAAAGGCAAGATGATAAATCGCTAACTAGTTTTTTGGTATCGTTAGCATTTTGAGACGCTGCTTTTTCATACAAAGCACGAATCAAAAGGCTTAAAGTGGTTGTTCTTTGCTGTCCATCGATGATATTTTGCTTTCCGTTTTCTTTAAACATAACCACACAGCCTAAAAAATACTCATTATTTTCTTCTTCATCTTTGTGATAGTAAAAATTCAAAATATCATCCCACAACTGCTCACACTCATCCTCACCCCAAACATAGCTTCTTTGATAAAGCGGAATGATGAATTTATTTTTCTTTAAATAATCTAAAACGCTCGTTCTTTCAGTCCTTAACTCTGCCATAAAAAACTCCTATTTGACTTAAAATTCAATTCATAGCATTGTATTAAATTTTCTATAAAAAATTTTTAAAAAATTTGCCAAATATATTTTTTTTATTTTTAAAATAAAATTTTAAAAAATAATATTACTTAAAAAATTTGATTTTAAAAACAAAAATACGCTAAACTAAGCTTGAAGAATTTATAAGGATTAACTATGTTTAAAAAGCTTTTAAGTGTTGTAACTTTATTTTCTTTGTTTTGTTAGCTCTGCTTTGGCTGATGATTTATTAGCTAGTGTTACAAACAAAGCTTTAAGTGATAATTCTAAGGGTGTTAAAGTCCTTAGCCTTGATGAGATGAAAGAGGTTAAGGGTGGGTATTTAAACAGCTTTAAGTTGCTTAACAATAATGAACTTATAGCCTTTGCCAAGCCTGATTGGCTAACAGAAATTGGACTATACCAAGATAAAGATGAAAAGTATTATTACTTCAACAGACAAGGAATTTTACTAGTCGGAGGAATGTGTGGTATAGATACTACTTAGTGTTATTTCTATAATAATTCTAAAAGCCCACAACACAGTTACGAAAGCAAAAGGAGATTAATTAAAACTATGAGCATAGTTGGAGATGATCCGTATCACAATTTTCTAGGCTATACCGTAAAACGAAATATAGGAATTTCTAGCTTAGGGAATAGATTTGTGTATTTTTCTTATGGAGTAGCAGTTATTAATGAAAAAAAATTGGCTCTTGGTATAGAATACAATCAAGCGAAGTTTTAAATAATTATAAGGTAATCAAAGAAATCAGCTCAAAGTATAAAAGCGATATGGAAAATGCACTTGGTGGGTGGTCTATAAGGTAATATATTATGATAAGTAGTATAAATTTTCATTCGGTTTATAATTACGCTAGTTTAAATTTTCAAAATAAACAAAGCACAAAACAAGAAGAAAATCTTTGGATAAAACAAATAAATGGCAACATAATTAAAGTTGATAATCCTGCTTATCGTGGAAAAAAATTAGATATCAATCCCAAAATTCTAGGATTTGATAAAAATATCAGTGATAAACAAATGGAAGAATTTAATTCTTTTATGAAAGCAAATGAGCTTAAAGACCCGAATAAAATATAAAAATCACCTTTAAAAAATCTTGGAGAAATTTACGATAAATGGGATATAGGCATAGAAAGAATAAAAATGATGAATTTTGTTTCTTATGCCAAAGATTTTCACTTAGACTCTAATATAATCAAAAAAGCCATAGATTTTCAAAAAGAATTTGACGAGCTTACAAGCGAGAATTTAAGTTTAGATGAATTTAAAACTAAATACCTTGATTTTAAACAAAGACACGATGAATTTGCGAGAGAATTTGAGTTTTCTATAGGCGACAAACTTATGACTATGGATACTGTCGAACAAAATAATAAACCTTTCAAACCCATACAAAGTGAAAGTAAAAACAAAGAAACTTATAAAGATGAAGTAAAGATAAATTTTTTCAAAAACTTCTTAGAGGTTCAAAAAGAAAACGGAGAGGATATTTTAGAACTTTTACTAAAACTTAGTAAAAATGGTGTGGATATAAGGGTTTAAGTTGGATAAAATTTTTAAATTTTGAAATTTTAAAACATTAATAATGAAATTCCAATTTTATTATTAAAATCAACTAAAATATAATCATCTTGTAAAAATTTCTAGATTTGCCTAAGAGGATTTTGTTTTTATAATTTGTGCCTTTTGTGTTTTAAAGCTTCTTTTGTGCTTATGATTCTCCGTGAGTCTTAACAGATTTTATGCTTTGTCTTCTATTTTTCTAAGCCGCTTATGTAATTTTTCAGTTCGTTTTATGTGTTTTAATTCGAGATAAAATTACATTCGGTTTGCCACTTATATCTTTTTGAGCTTGTTTTAATGATGCTTAAGATTTTCAAAGCTTTGCAAATTTTACTTTAGTAAATTTTAAAAATCACAAAGAAAGCAAAAAAGCACTAAACTTTTAAAAGAACAATTCTTAAATTTAACAAAACTTTACTTAAAAGACACAAATGATTTAATTAAAAATTTAAGAAAATCTAGCAAAGGAATGTAAAATAAGCTAATCAAAGATAAAGAAATTTTAAAAAATGAACTTGAAAAACTAGGAATTGATTTTTATTACAGAAACACAGAAAAAGACAGATTAGCTAATGAAATTTTAGACGAATTTGGATATGCTATTCATAAACCTAAAAACTATGAAAAAAAGATTAAAGAGACTAAGGAAAGATTAGGTGAAAAAGCAAGTAGTAACGGATATTTTAAAGAGCTTGAAAAAGATTTAAAAAGAGCACAACAACAAGAAAAAGAAGTGATTAAAAAGGCTAATTATTTTTTAGAGGATTTTAAGGCTAAAAACGACGCAATAAACACAAATTTAAAAACCGAAGAAAGCTATATCAAAACACTGATTAAAAATGCAGATAGAGTGGAAATAAGGCAGGGAGCTATTAAAGTTTCGCAATCCCCACTAGAGAACAAGTCTTAACTCATGAGTTAATTTTGACAAAAATTAAATTTTTAAGTCAAGTTTTTAGCTTTAAACAAGCTTAACACAAACTAAAAAAACAAAATGGGATTATTTAG
>CAZWYE010000110.1:0-4267 GCA_964637895.1 uncultured Campylobacter sp.
GGCGTTAGCTTAGAAAATACGGAGGTTTAAAATGGCAATTAAAACTTACAAGCCCTACACTCCAAGTAGAAGATATATCACGGGCTTAAGCTCTGAAGACATCACTGCTAAGCCTAGTGTGCGTTCTTTGCTTGTCAAGCTTTCTTCTCATTCAGGAAGAAACAGCTACGGAAGAATCACAAGCCGACACAAAGAAGCCGGTGCTAAAAAGCTTTATAGAATCATAGACTTTAAACGCAGGAAATTCGGCATAGAGGGCAGGGTCGAGGCTATAGAATACGATCCGTATAGAAACTGCAGAATCGCTCTTATCTCTTATAAAGACGGAGAAAAAAGATATATACTTCAGCCTAAAGGCTTAAGCGTCGGCGATATAGTCGCTTCGGCTGAGAGCGGATTAGATATTAAGCCAGGAAATGCTATGAAGCTTAGAAACATTCCTGTTGGAACCATAGTGCATAATGTCGAGTTAAAGCCAGGAAAAGGCGGACAAATGATTCGCAGTGCAGGATCTTACGCACAACTTATGGGTAAAGAAGAAAAATATGTTATCTTAAGACTTGCAAGTGGTGAAATGAGGCAAGTTTTAGCCGAATGTATGGCAAGTATAGGCGTAGTAGGCAACGAGGAATGGGCAAATATCACCATAGGAAAAGCCGGACGCAACCGCCACAGAGGAATTCGCCCTCAAGCGCGTGGTTCTGCTATGAACCCGGTAGATCACCCACACGGCGGTGGTGAAGGCAAGAAAAATTCAGGTCGTCACCCTGTAACTCCTTGGGGCAAACCAACCAAAGGTGCGAAAACTCGTCGTAAAAAAGCGAGTGATAAACTCATAATTTCAAGAAGAAAAGGAAAATAAGATGGCTAGATCACTGAAAAAAGGTCCTTTTGTCGATGATCATGTAATGAAAAAAGTCATCGCTGCGAAAAAGGCTAACGATAACAAGCCTATCAAAACTTGGTCAAGACGCAGTACTATAATCCCTGATATGATAGGCTTAACTTTCAATGTGCATAATGGCAAAAGCTTTATCCCCGTGTATATCACTGAAAATCACATAGGTTATAAGCTTGGTGAATTTGCACCAACACGCACTTTTAAGGGGCACAAAGGCTCCGTGCAAAAAAAGATCGGTAAATAGGAGAATTTACAATGAGCAAAGCTTTGATTAAATTTATAAGATTATCTCCTACTAAGGCGAGATTGATTGCAAGAGAAGTGCAAGGAATGAATGCCGAACTTGCAATGGCTAGTTTGAAATTTATGCCGAATAAAGGTGCGAAATTCATAGCAAATGCTATTTCAAGTGCGGTTGCAAACGGGAATTTCGAGCCTAATGAAGTTGTGGTTAAGAGTTGTCGCGTGGATGCGGGTTCCGTTTTAAAGAGATTTAGACCAAGAGCAAGAGGAAGTGCAAGTCGTATTAGAAAACCTACTTCGCATATTTTTGTAGAAGTGGCGAAGCTTGAAGAGAAAAAAGACGCATTAAAAAAAGCTGAAAAAAGCAAAAGTCAAAAAGTGAAAAAGGAAAGCTAATGGGACAAAAAGTCAATCCAATCGGTCTAAGACTAGGAATCAATAGAAATTGGGATTCAAGATGGTTTCCAACCAAAGCAAATTTAGTAGAAAATATCGGCGAGGATCATAGGATAAGAGCCTTTTTGAAAAGAAAGCTTTATTATGCAGGAATTAGTCAAATTCTCATTGAAAGGACGGCTAAGAAACTTCGCGTAACCGTTATCGCTGCAAGACCGGGAATTATCATAGGTAAAAAGGGAAGCGATGTGGATGTTTTAAGAAAAGAATTGCAAGATTTAATCCACAAAGATGTGAATATTAATATAAAAGAAGAAAGAAAAGCCGGAGCTTCAGCTCAGCTTGCCGCAGAAAGCGTTGCAACTCAACTTGAAAAAAGAATAGCTTTTAGAAGAGCTATGAAAAAGATAATTCAAGGTGCTCAAAAAGCCGGAGCTAAGGGGATTAAAGTTTCAGTTTCGGGTCGTTTAGGCGGTGCGGAAATGGCAAGAACGGAATGGTATCTTGAAGGACGCGTTCCGCTTCACACTTTAAGAGCGAAGATCGATTATGGTTTTGCCGAAGCAAGAACAACTTATGGAAATATAGGCGTTAAGGTATGGATTTTCAAAGGAGAAGTTTTACAAAAAGGCGTTCAAGCTGAAAAAACCGAAGAAAACGCTCCAGCAAAAAAACCAAGACGCAGAAGGAGTAAATAACTATGTTAATGCCAAAAAGAACTAAATATCGCAAGATGATGAAAGGACGCAACCGTGGCTATGCAAGCAGAGGAACGGAATTTACCTTTGGAGAATACGCTTTGAAAGCCACAGAAGCAGGACGCATAAATTCGCGTCAAATCGAAGCGGCTCGTATAGCCCTTACGCGTTTTGTTAAGAGGCAGGGTAAGACTTGGATTAGAGTTTTTCCGGATAAACCTTTAACTAAAAAGCCTTTAGAAACTCGTATGGGTAAAGGTAAAGGCGGAGTTGAGGAATGGGTTATGAATATAAAGCCCGGACGCATAATTTATGAAATGGCAGGAGTAAGCGAAGAAATGGCTAAAGAAGCCTTAACCTTAGCTATGCATAAATTACCATTTAAAACCAAGTTTATTACAAGAGAGAGTCAAAATGAAATATACTGAAATCAAAGATAAAACAGCTAAAGAGCTTGGGGAAATGTTAAAGGAAAAAAAGTTGCTTTTATTCACTTTAAAACAAAAGCTAAAAACCATGCAGCTTACTAATGTCAAAGAACTAAGTCAGGTTAAAAAAGACATTGCCAGAATCAATACAGCAATGAATGCTTTAAAATAAGGATAAAAAATGGCATTTAAAAGAGAAATTCAAGGTGTTGTTGTTAAGATTGCCGGAGATAAAACGGCGAGTATTTTGGTAGAAAGAAAAGTTGTGCATCCAAGATATAGAAAAATCGTTAAAAGATTTAAAAAGTATCTCATTCACGATGAAAAAAACGAACTTAAAGTCGGCGATGTGGTCGTTGCACTCGAGTGTAGACCTCTTTCAAAAAGAAAAGCTTTTCGTTTAAAATCCGTGTTGTTTGCAGGAGTTGAATAATGATTCAAAGTTTTACAAGACTTGCAGTTGCAGATAATAGCGGTGCAAAAGAATTAATGTGTATAAAGGTTTTAGGCGGTAGCAAAAGAAGATACGCTACCATAGGTGATGTGATTGTCGCGTCGGTTAAAAAGGCTTTACCAAACGGCAAGGTCAAAAAAGGTCAAGTTGTAAAAGCGGTTATCGTTCGAACCAAAAAAGAAATTCACAGAGAAAACGGCTCTTTAATTCGTTTTGATGAAAACGCTGCCGTGATTCTTGATAATAAAAGAGAGCCTATAGGAACGCGTATTTTCGGACCTGTGGGTCGTGAAGTTAGGTATGGTGGTTTTATGAAAATCGTTTCCTTAGCACCGGAGGTTTTATAATGGCAGTGAAATTTAAGATTAAAAAAGGCGATAGCGTTAAGATTATCGCAGGAGACGATAAGGGCAGAACAGGCAAGGTTTTAGCCGTTTATCCGAAAAAATCCCAGGTCGTGGTTGAGGGTTGCAAACTTGCTAAAAAAGCCATAAAACCAAGCGATAAAAACCCAAATGGCGGTTTTATCAACAAAGAAATGCCTATAAACATTTCAAATGTAGCTAAAACAGGAGATTAAGCATTATGAGATTAAAAGAAAAATACAATCAAAGCATAAAAGCCGCTTTAGTTAAAGAATTTGACATTAAAAATCCTATGCTTATTCCAGCTTTAGAAAAAATTGTCATTAGCGTTGGTGCGGGCGAGTTAGCAAAAGACCAAAAAATCTTGCAAAATATCGCAGATACTATTTCTTTAATCGCAGGGCAAAAGGCTGTGATTACTAAGGCTAAAAAATCCGTTGCAGGATTTAAGGTTCGCGAGGGCTTTCCTGCGGGAGTTATGGTTACTTTGAGGAATGAAAATATGTTTGCTTTTCTTGACAAGCTCATTTCCATAGCTCTTCCTAGGGTGAAAGATTTTAGAGGTTTAAGCAAAGACGGCTTTGACGGACGTGGGAATTATAATTTCGGGCTTGATGAGCAATTAATGTTCCCCGAAGTAGAATATGATAAAATTTTAAGGACTCACGGAATGAATATCAGCATAGTTACAACAGCACAAAACGATAAAGAAGCGCAAAAATTACTAGAATTTATCGGTGTGCCATTTGCAAAAGGAAGACAAAATGGCTAAAAAATCAATG
>CAZWYE010000111.1:0-4079 GCA_964637895.1 uncultured Campylobacter sp.
GCGTCATAAACAGCAGTATCGCCGTGCGGGTGGTATTTACCAATGACATCGCCCACTATGCGCGCGGACTTTTTATACGCACTTTTGCTTCCTACATTTAAATCATTCATCGCGTATAAAATTCTACGGTGAACAGGTTTAAGCCCATCTCTTGCATCAGGCAAAGCCCGACCTATGATAACGCTCATTGAGTAGTCTAAATAACTTCCCTTAATCGAGCTTTCTATGTCTATAAATTCAGAGTCTTTATTGAAAACATTTTCCATAAAAATCCTTGTAGAGGTTAAAAATTGTTATTTTATCATATTAAACTTTTGCGTCAGCTAAAACGAGGGCAAAAAGCACGGAAATTTTATTTTTTTCTAAAATTTTTTTAGCTTCTAGCAAACTAAAGCCCGTAGTTACTATATCATCAACCAAAATAACGGGATTTTTAAGCTCTTTTAAAAGCTTGTATTCTCTTTTGTTTTTTTGGCGGAAAGCCATAGTTTTACCCGAGTATTTCACTTCGTTTTGAGCTTGTAAAACCCTATAAACGGGCTTTATAAATTCAGTTTTTAAATGCCTTGTAAGAATAGCTGAGTGCGAATAAAGATAATCTTGCACCTTATCGTCCAAAGCAAGGGCATTTATAGTAAGTTCTGGGCTGAAAAAATTTTTAAATTTCGCAAAGCTTAATTTAGCCAAGGCATTAAGCACGAAATAGCCGTGAAAATGGTGCTTTGAGTGCAAAAGATGAGAAATTTCATTATACTTATAAAAGGAATAAACCTTAAATCCTTTCTCAAGCTCTCTTACTCCCAAAGAAAGCTCTCCTAGCTCCTCTACACAGTCGTTGCAAAAGGCTAGAAGAGAAAAATTATGACAATTAAAGCATCTCAAAGCGAGGAAATAACACTTGCGGCTTTGTTTGCCATTTGTTTGATGAGTAAATGAGTGTAAAAGGTAATTTCTTTTAAATTCTCAAAACCCTCGACATCTTGCTTGGTTCTTATGGTGAATTTTTTATTTCTATTAATATCTTTCACGCTTAAAACCCCAACAAGTCTTGAATGCAAACCGGTAGCATCTTTTTTGGAGTTAAAATCTACAAAACTTAAATCAATCTTTGTTACATAAGGCGAATTCTCGCTGTTGTTTTCAAGCACCTTTATGCTTCTAGCTTCAAGTTCTTGCTTAAGATAAGTGTAAAAAATCGCGTTGAAATTAAGACTTATCAAATACTTTTTATCGTTTTGGAACAAAATTTTTTGCTCTTCTTTAAGGTCGTAAAAGCGGTGCAAATAGACCTTTTTCAAAGCCACTGCACTATCAAGCGTTCTTTTGTTCGCACAACAAGCAATACCCACATCACTCACATACAAAAGCCCTTTAATCTTAGCTTCAAAGCCTCTTGGATCATCGCAACTTACGCATTCTATGCTTTGAGAAAGCTGATTAACCTGCGCGAAAGTATTCTTAGAAGAACACGCACTAAATGCAAAAAGTGCTATCAAAGCAAAAATAAAATTTTTAATCATCACAAATTCTCCTTATTAGAAAGTATAATTGTATTTAAAAAATAAGCAAATTTCAAGCCAAATTTTATAAAAATAAGTCTTATTTTTATAAAATTTTGAAATATTTCTCTTAAGTTAATGTATTATTTTAAAATCGTTTAAATTTGTCATTCATTTTTTGAACTTACACTCTGAAAAAATCTTTAACTTCAAAAAATATATCTTACAAAATGTTACAAAATTTAAAAATAAAAACAAATTTTTAACAAATTTATTCTAAAAACGAGATATAAAATAGAAATAAGCTACAATAAAATTCATCAACACATTTAACTTTGTAAAGGAGCGTAACTATGTCTTCACAAACTAAAACTTTTATTGTTATTGCAGATATTGTTATTTTCATTGCTTTGCTTTATCTTTTGCCTTTTGAAACTAAGGTGAATCAAGGTTTGGCGATCTTAGTTTTCATAGCTATTTTATGGCTTAGCGAAGCCTTACATGTTACCATAACTGCTATTTTGATACCTATTTTAGCGGTTGCTACAGGCTTAACAAACACAAGCAAGGCTCTTACAGGATTTGCAGACCCGAATATTTTTTTGTTTTTCGGTGGTTTTGCCCTAGCTGCAACAATGCATCATCAAAAGCTTGATAAAATCATCGCTCAAAGGGTCTTGCTTTTAGCTAAAGGTAATTTTGCTCTTTCTGTGCTTTATATTTTTTCGGTTACTG
Source organism: uncultured Campylobacter sp. (assembly GCA_964637895.1). GTDB lineage: Bacteria > Campylobacterota > Campylobacteria > Campylobacterales > Campylobacteraceae > Campylobacter_D. The sequence continues at coordinate 2,235 of CAZWYE010000111.1, forward strand.
CGTTTTTATCGATGTGGATTAGCAATACCGCCACTGCTGCTATGATGCTTCCACTTGCCATTGGTATGCTTTCGCAAATCGATGCAAAGGATAATCCAAATATCTATGTATTCGTGCTTCTTGGCATTGCATTTAGTGCGAGCATTGGAGGAATCGGAACTTTAGTTGGAACCCCTCCAAATGCAATCGTAGCTTCAAATTTAAAAATAACATTCGCCGAGTGGCTAAAATACGGAATTCCTATTGTCATCATCTTTATGCCTTTGATGATTGCCGTGCTTTATATGGTCTTTAAGCCGAAATTAAACTACAAAATCACACACAATATAGAAGAAACTATTCCTATGACAAAAGAAAGATATATCACTTTAGCGATTTTCGTTTTTATCGCAGCTTGTTGGATTTTAAGTGCTTACATTAATCCTTTCTTGTCCGGACTTTTCGGGCTTGAAAAGCCTATGAGTGCTTTTGATAGCGTTATAGCGATTTTTGCTGCGGTTTTGGTGTGTTCTTTTAAGGTTGTAGATTGGAAAAAAGTGCAAGAAAACACGGACTGGGGCGTTTTAATGCTCTTTGGTGGAGGAATCACGCTAAGCCTTATACTTAAAGATTCTGGTGCTAGCAAACTTATGGCTGATGGGATCATTTTCATCGTTCAGGACGCAAATTTATTTGTCATCGGGCTCATAGTTTCTTTGTTTATAGTGTTTTTAACTGAATTTACTTCAAATACAGCCTCAGCCGCCCTACTCGTGCCGCTTTTCATATCCATAGCCGAATCTTTGGGAGCTCCACCTTTAGGACTTGCTTTGATCATAGGCATAGGAGCAAGCTGCGCCTTTATGCTTCCTGTCGCCACCCCACCAAACGCTATAGTCTTTGGAACAGGACATATCAAACAATCACAGATGATCAAAGCAGGAATTTTCCTAAATATCGTTTGTTCGGTTGTCATAGCACTTATGGCGTATTTTTTCTGGCTCTGATGTTTAAAAAAGGCTTTAAATTTTTTATTATTTAAAGCCTTCTGTTTAAAAATACTTGCAAAAAATATTCTAAATTTTTTACTTAAAATAAATTTTGTTTTATTTAAAAATTTACAAAAATTTCATTTTTTTTAAAAAATTTTATTTACTTTAAGCTGTTTTTTTTGAATATAATTAAACTTATATTTTAAAAAAGGAGAAAAAATGAAAAAAATATTAGCCTTTGCTTTGATTTTGGCTTTAAATTTTAGCTTTGCTGCAAACAAAGAATAAAAGAAAGAAGACAAACAAGAGTTAAAAATGAGTGATGTCAAAGATGATATTGAAACCGCAAAAGATGTCAAAAATACAGCTAAAGATGTTATGGATACGGTGAAAGAATTTAAAAACCTGTTTAAATAAATTCTTAGACGCAAAATTCTTATAAAAATTTATCTAGTAAAAATGCTTAAATTTTATTTGTTGTCAAATAGCATTTTTAAGAAAATCTGTAAAACTTCAAAGCTTCATATTTTACAAGTATCAAAAGCCTTGAAGTTTATAAAATATTTTAAATTTATTGCAAATCAAGGTAAAATCCTTATTAAAAATCGTAAAAATAATTTTGTTTCTAAATTTCTTAAGCATATTTTAATTTTTAAAGTTTAAAACACAAAAAATCAACTTAATTTAAAACTAAAACCCAGTCTCATTTTTTAAATTTTTAAATAATGATATATAAACAAAAGGAGCTTAAATAAAAGTTCTAATCTATCTTTAAAACGCTTAGAAAAGCTTCTTGCGGTAAGCTTACTTTACCTATGGCTTTCATTCTTTTTTTGCCCTCTTTTTGCTTTTCTAAAAGCTTTCTTTTTCTTGT
>CAZWYE010000112.1:0-3907 GCA_964637895.1 uncultured Campylobacter sp.
CAGCAAAGCCTTAGAACAAAGCTCGGGTTTAAGCGATTTTAAACGAGTTTTAAAAGTTGTAATAAATTTAGCTCTCGTGCATTGCTTAAAAGGCAATTTTTTAAAAAATAAAGGCAAAAGAAGGTTTTTAAAGTAAAAAATAAATTTATAAAATATTTTTTTAAGCAAAAAAGTCAAATTTAAAGTCTTTCAAAAAACAAAATTTCAAAGCCCTTTTAAAAAGTAAAAGTTTCCTTTGCAAAACAAAATAAACAGTACAACACACAAAAACACAAAGCAAATCTTACTAAATTCACCATTCTACAAAAGTTTTAGCCTTTTTTATATCATCAAATTTTAAAGAAATTTTTCCAAGTTTTTCATTTTTTAAAATCACGCAATCATCTTTTACTTCTAAAATTTCGCCCTCGATTTTCTCGTTTTCTTTCGTGCTAAGCCTTACTTTTTCGCCTATGCTTTTTGAAAAATGCTCCAAAGTATGAAGTCTTCTTTCAAGTCCCGGAGAAGAAACCTCCAAAAAATATGCACCCTCGCAAGGCGGCTTAGCGTCAAAAATGGGCGAGAGTATTTCGCTTAATCTCGTGCAATCTTCTAAATCCACACCGCCTTCTTTATGGATAAAAACGCGATAAATTTTCCTGCCGTTTTCGCTCACAAGTTCAGCATCATAAAAGCTTACTCCTGCTTCCTCACAAAGGGCATTAAGATTCATTTTTTTCCTTTTTAATCTTTTCAAACAAGGCGTCCATATGGTTTTGATACTCAAGCCTGTCATCAAATTTAAAGTGGAAATTCGGACTTTTGTGCCAGCCTTGTTCGCCCATACAATAATTTTGCAAAAATTTAGTAGCCTTTTTAAGCTGTTTTAAAATTTGCTCCTGTTCTTTTGCGTCAAAGGACATTTTATCTATATATACAAAGGCGTCATAAAGTCCTTTTTTGCATTCTACATCAACCACACAAAGCCCTCTTAAAAGTGTGTCATCTAAGTGTGATAAAGCCTCCGGAATAAGCTCTTTTAACACACTTTGTGTTCTTAGTTTTTTAAGTTCGCTAGAATTCATCTTAAACTCGCTTTCTCATTTTGCAAAAATTTAGCAAAAAATTTTTAACGAATTTGCCTTAAGCTCTTTGTTTTTTTTTTTTTTTGATATAATAAGCAGGATTTTTTATAAAGGTATTTAAATGAGTGCAGAAAAAAGGATAAAACAAAGCTTGTCTTACAAACTAGGCTTTTGCGTGATAGAATTTTTTAAGACTAGGGGGGGGGGAATCGCTATTTTTGCATACTTTTAAAAACTTCGCTTTTACCCTTTTTACTCTTAAAACTTCTCTTTATCGCAAAAGCTCACCGCAAAAAGCTTAAATTCCACAAACAACTCGCCGCAGATTTTGACATAAAGGCACCAGATCTTAAAACTCTTCCGGATTACAAACAAGCCTTGCTTACTAAAAAGCATCTTTCTTTTTTGCTAGGAGATGCTCTTATAAAGGCACACAAACAAGCTTTTAAGGGAGGATATTTCAAACTTTATTTTTTCATAAAAGAAGCACTAAAAGAATACAAAGGACTTTTGGAATTTAAATCAAAGCTTGAAATTTTTGAAAATCCTTTGAAATTTCATCAATTTAGTACGCAAAGTTTGGAGTTTATTTTTGCAAATTTAGAAAAAATGAATGCGTGGCTTAACTCAAAGCAATTTCAAAAAGAATTTGCAGATTTTCAAAGAAAACCCTTGATAAACCCTGAAAATTTCGATTATAAAAGCGTTTGTAGCATTTGCGCTTATGAGTTAAATCTGCCCCTGCCGCCGCTTTATGATTTGATTTTAATCTCTTCAAGTCGCTGCGGACACAATGCGATTTTAAATTTTTTCGAGGAATGCGGTGCAAAAAGAGCGAGGGATCATTTGCCTAAAGATTTGAGGGTAAATTACACGCATTTTTACGAATTTTTGCTAGAAAATGAAAATGCTTTCAAAATTATTCCTTTTATGCAGTATGCAAACTACAATTACACTCCGCAGGAATTTCAAAGTTTTTGCGAATTTTTTACGCACAAAGCACCTTGCTTGGTTCAGGTTCGAGATCCTTTTATAAGGCTTTTGCTTGTGAATAATCGCTGGTTTAATGGAATTTCGCCAAGCTTTAACCTTAAAGATGACTTAAGCCTTATCTTAGATAGAATGTTTTATGTTTTTGACGGGAAAAACTGCCTTGAAAACGGACTTAACGCACTTTGTAGTTTAGAAATGCTAAGGACAGGCTCAGCACTTAGGGGGCTTAAATTTATAAGTGAGTTTCATTTTGTCGATACAGACCAAGAGCTTTTTCCAGATAATGCCTTTGAAACGATGAAAAAACTTTCACTAAAATACGGGCTTAAAGCTCCAAAAGATAAAGAATTTTTCGAAGGACTCATAGAAGAAAATCTCTGGGGCTTAATCCCAGTAAGCCTAACTCTTAACTACCAAGACGCCTTTGTGTATCTTAACAAACAAGACTTGCAAAAACTTCCTAAATACCGAAACAGCTACAACAAAGAGAAATTTAAAGCAGAACTTCTCATCACGGCTTATCAGTTTATGAAAATCAGCAAAAATAAAGATGATTTTGTAGATTTAAGCCTTGAAATTTTCGGCGAAAAAAGGTGGTTTTATGATGGCAGCGATATAAGAGTTTATATGAAAAAAAGCGAGTATGAGAACTATTTTGACGAGCTTTTGCTTGAGGCGGCGCAAAAGAAATTTAAGGAATTTCAAAAAGAGTTAGTAAAAAGAGTGCAGATAGAAAAGGCAAAAAGATTTAGCGTGGAGGAAATTTTGCATTATCTTAGCGAAAATCCCGCCCTAAGCCTTAAGTTAAAAGCCATTTTAGATAAGGAATTTGAATGCGTGAAAAATTCTCGCCCTGACATAATGGAAAAATGGGAGCATTATAAAAAATTCGAGGCAAATTTAGCAAAGCTAAAGGAGAAATTATGAGTAAAAGATATTTCACCGTTGGCGTGTTTGACTTGTTTCATTACGGGCATTTGTGCTTATTTAAAAAAATCAAAGCCAGAGAAAAAGACGCAAAACTTATAGTAGCCTTACAAAAAGATGAATTTGTGCTTAAATACAAGCCCGAAGTGAAGCTTTTTTACAACGAAATTCAAAGAAAAGAGCTTTTAAGCTCCATTAAAGAAATCGACGAGCTACACTTTTACACGGAGGTTTCAAGCATAGTTAAGGAACTTGAATTTGATGTTTTTTGCGTAGGAGAAGACCAGAATCATCAAGGTTTTAAAGAGGCTTGTCTTTATGTAAAAAGCAAAAACAAAGAAATTCTAAGGCTAAAAAGAACGCCAAATATCAGCTCAAGCGACATAAGAGCGTATTTAAACGGGCAAAACATTGACTTTAAATTCTGGGGCTAAAGGAGGAAAAATGGATAATCAAAAGGCTTTAAGGTATTGGCAGAATTTGTCAAAAACTCACATCACGCAAGATAGCGTTAAGGTAAATAGCGTGAATAATCACTACAAAGAGGACGCGAATTTCGTGCTTAAATTTGCGGATAAAAACACTGAAATTTTAGACCTTGCAGCAGGAAGCGGCGGGGCGATTAATCTTTATTTTGACAAGGTTAAGTCTATTTTGGCTGTGGAAAAATTCAAGGAATTTTCAAATTTAATCACAAAGGCAAAAAATGTAAGCGTCATAAATGCCGATATAAAGGACTTTAGCACGCATAAAAAATTCGACCTTGTTTTGCTTTTTGGCGTTATGCAGTTTTTTAGCGAGGAAGAAAGCTTACAAATTTATAAAAAGTGCAAAAATTTTTTGCAAAAAGTAACGGGGGGGGGGGGTAGAAAAGCATCAAGAAGCAATTTGGGCTTAAAAAGGATTTAAAATTTGAAAACTAA
>CAZWYE010000113.1:0-3837 GCA_964637895.1 uncultured Campylobacter sp.
CAAAAATGCAATTTCCGCTTTCTTTATTGTATGCCAAAAATTCCTTTTGATTATATTCCTAAAGAGGAGCTTTTAAGCTTTGAGGAGCTGTTTAGCTTTGTGAAAATCGCCATTGATGAGGGAATTTCAAAGATTCGCATAACAGGCGGCGAGCCTTTGCTTCGTAAGGAACTTAGCGTTTTTATAAAGATGATAAAAGATTATAAAAAAGACCTTGATTTAGCACTTACTACAAACGGCTTTTTGCTTAAAGATTATGCTAAAGAGCTTAGAGATGCTGGGCTTTCTCGCATTAATATTTCTTTGGATACACTTGATCCTAAAAAGGCTAAAATTTTAGCACAAAAAGATGTCTTAAGTAGCGTTTTAGCAGGTATTTTTGAGGCTTTAAAGTATGATTTTAAGATCAAACTCAACACCGTTGCTTTAAAGAATTTCAATGAAAACGAACTTTGCGCACTTTTAGAATTTGCTAAAAACAAAAAGCTTGAAATTCGCTTTATAGAATTTATGGAGAATCTTCACGCCTACGGGCAACTTAAAGGCTTGAAAAAAGAAGAAATTTTACAAATTTTAAGCAAAAACTATGAAATTTCTTTACTTGAAAAAACAAGCAACGCGCCCGTTACGCTTTATAAGGCAAATGATTATACCTTTGGCATAATAGACCCGCACAGCGATGAGTTTTGTCAAACTTGCAACCGTATAAGGCTTAGCACAGAGGGCTTACTAATACCTTGCTTGTATCACGATGAAGCTTTAAGTATTAAAGAAGCGATGAAAAAAAAAGATTATAAAAAAGCACTTGAAATTTTAAAAGAAGTGCTTAAAAACAAGCCCGAAAAAAACAGGTGGAGCAACGAGAGCAACGAAATTTCTGCAAGAGCCTTTTACCAAACCGGAGGCTAGTTTGGAGCTTGTAGAGAGCTTTTTAAGCATTCAAGGCGAGGGGAAATTTGCAGGAAGCCTAGCCGTTTTCGTGCGTTTTGCGGGTTGTAATTTTAACTGCGTAGGTTTTGGAGTGCGTAAGGAAAAAAATGGCAAAATTCTGCAAGGTTGCGATACTTTAAGAGCCGTTTTTACTAATGATTTTACTTATGAAAAATATAGCGCACAAAGCCTTTTTAAAAGGGTTTTAGAGCTTAAAAAAGATTTTGATGCTAAGATTATAATCACAGGTGGCGAGCCTTTAATTCATCATCAAAAACAAGAATTTTTGGAATTTATAGAGCTTTTACTTGGTGCGAATTTAGAAGTGCATTTTGAAAGCAATGCGAGTATAAATATCGATTTTAACAAATATCCTTTGTATAAAAACTGCGTTTTTGCTTTGGGCGTAAAGCTTAGTAATAGCGGAGTTAGCAAAGAAAAAAGACTAAATTTTAAAGCCCTTGAAAATATAGTTAAAAACACGAAAAGCTTTTATAAATTCGTTTTAGATGCTAAGAATTTAGAAAAGCAAGCAAGGGAGATTGAGGAGATTTTAAAGCAAATTCCTAACGAGGTTTATTGTATGCCTTTGGGCGAAAACGAAGAAAATTTAAAGGCAAATGCACTTAAAATTGTAGAGTTTTGCATAAAAAATGGGTATAATTACACAGATAGAATTCATATAAGACTTTGGGGAGAGCAAGAGGGCGTATGATTATTAGAAAGGCTTTTAAATTTGAAAATGCTCACATAGTGCGTTTTTGTGCGTCAAAAAGGTGTAAAACTAGCATTCACGGGCATTCTTATAAGATTGAAATTCTGCTTGAGAGTAAGTATTTGGATAATGCGGGTATGGTTTATGATTTTGGGCTTTTAAAGCAAGAAATTAAGCAGATTGTGGATAGTTTTGATCACGCTATTACGCTTTTTAGTGGCGATGATGAGGAGTATTTAGCACAGATGAAAAAGCATTCCTTGCGCTGGGTGAGTTTGCCACTTAATGTGAGTGCGGAGAATTTTTGCAGAATTTTTTTCGTTTTAATTGATACCTTGCTTCAAAAAACCCAAATGAATAACGGCGAAAAAGGCGTTAGCTTAAAAAGCATTATCATACACGAAACAAGATCAAGTTACGCTCAAGGCTTTAAAGAAGACGCTTATAGTAAGCTTTTGCCCGAGATTAAGCTTGATAAAATCGAGTTTTCACAGGCTATAAAAAGTGAATGGAAAGACGCGGATTTTTTTGAAAAGCTTCAAAGTTCGCATATTTTCATAAATCCTAAGGAAGTGTGATGAAAAAGATTTTATTTGCCTTGTTGTGTTTGCTTTTTTTGGGGTGCGAAAATGAAAAAAAAGATGTGCTTAACACTCAAAATTCAAACGAAGAGCTTATTGTAATCGAGCAAGATGATGAAATTACTCCCATTAGCGATTCGAATTTGCCCTTACCTATAGAGGATGAGAGCATGGAAAATGGCGAGAATTTAAGCTTTAATTCTAGCATTACTAGCACTTTATATAAGAAAAAATGTGCTTCTTGTCACGGGAAAAAAGCTGAGCTTAAGCCTCAAGGAAGTAGGGCTTTGCGGAATTTAGACAAGCAAAGTTTAATTCAAAGCCTTGATTTACTCGAAAAAAACAAGGATAAAGACCATATTTTAGAACTTAGTAAAAGCCAGATTGATGGCTTGGCTGAATTTATCAGCAAGGCTTGGTGATGAATTTAGAAGTTTATGAATTTATCAAAGCCTTGCACCTTTATAGCCTCTATGCTACAGGCTTTTTAATGATTTTTTACCTTTCTTTAACGCAAGGAAATTTCACAACTGAATTTGTATTTATCAAAAAAATCCGACTTTTCTTGCCGATTTATTACACTTTCCTTGCTTTTATCATCTTTACCGGGGCTTTGCTTTGGGCTTTAAATCACTTTGCAATAGGCTTTAATGTGATTTTGATGATGCTGTGTTGGATTTTGATCTTTGCTTTGGCGATTTTTCATTTTGTTCAATTTAAAAAAGCAAGGAAAATAAGACATTACCGAGTTTTTAGGTGGCTTAGTTTTGTGATTTTATTTTGCGAACTTGCCTTGCTTATTTTGCCTTTTATAATCCATCTTATTTTTTAATGCAGTTTTTGTATCATAAAGACGCTAAAAACGAGCTTTTAAGCTTAGAAAACGAGGAATTTTTGCATCTTAAAGTGCGGCGCGTTAAGCTTAAAGAGCATTTAAAACTTAGAAATTTAGAAGATGAAAAGCTCTACACCTACGAAGTAACAGAACTTAACAAACACTCTTGCGTTTTAAAGCTCTTAAAAAGCGAAATTTCGCCCACTACAAAAAGCACTTTAAGCCTTGCTTTAGCCGTGATTGAGCCTAGAATTTTAGAAAAAACTCTGCCTTTTTTGAACGAATTTGGAGTTAAAAAGCTTATTTTTGTTTATACAAGCTTTTCTCAAAGGAATTTTAAGATAGATTTTGCAAGACTTGAAAAAATACTTATAAATTCTTGCGAACAATGCGGACGCACGGACAAAATAGAATTTGAACTTTTTAAAAATGTAGAATTTTTTAAGGAAAAATACAAAGAAGCTATTTTAGTTGATTTTAGCGGTGAGGTTGGTGAATTTAGCAAAGACACGCTTTATTTTATAGGACCTGAGGGCGGTTTTAGCGAGAAAGAAAGGGCTTTGTTCGAAAGTAAAATTCGTTTTAAATCTACTAACATTTTAAAAACTCAAAGTGCTATCATCGCTGTGGCTGCAAAAATTTTAGTATGAAACATATATTTTTATTTTATTTTTATTTGTATTTTAATATAATCTTGCTTTTAAAACATAAGGAAAAAATTAATGAAAAAAGATATTCACCCTGAATTTGTAGAATGTAAAGTCAGTTGTGCGTGC
>CAZWYE010000114.1:0-3802 GCA_964637895.1 uncultured Campylobacter sp.
TATCCACTTTTTGCCCTTTGTCCCGGTTGAGTTTGCGGGGCTATGTGTTCGATTTCTAGATTGTTAATAGAGTTTTTAATTTCTTTATAACCCTTTGTTTGGGCTTTTTCTTCTCTTAAATGATTTTCATAACGTATTAAAATATAAGATGCTAAATTTTTATTATCGTAAATACGCCAAAGATTATTTTTATCGTATTCATTTTCTCCGAATAATTCTTTATCGCTCCAGTATCTTTCATCATCAAAAAGCTTTTTTAAATCATTTTCAAGGCTATCAGCAGTTTTAAAATTTGATAAAACTTTACTAAGCCTTGAAGCTAAATTCGCCCTTGTTCTTGCAAGTTTGTCCCTAAAAGCGATGATTTCTAAGGCTTGAAAAACTCTTTCTAAGCTTTGCTCTTCTTTTCCAAAAATTTTATACGCCTTGATGATGAAAGGATAAACCTCCCAAATGTTTAAATCAATCAAATAATCCTTATAAACGCTTTGTGAATTTTGAAAATCTTTCATATAAATAAAAGCTTGTTTTAAATCGCTTACATACTTATAAATCCAAGTGATTTTATCTTTTTTTTCTTCTTCTAATTCTTTTTTGTAATTTTTATCTTTATCATTTTCGCGGTAGTTAAAATTTTTTCTTGAAATGTTAAAATAATTTAAAATTTGATCTTCATTAAGAATTGCTATATCATTGACAAGACGATAAATTTCTTCAAAAATATCCGTAATTTCTTTAAGCTTAGCCTCACAGTCCTCACTATAAGTATAAATTTGATAACTAAGATAAGATTTAAGTTTTTCCATATCGCTAAGTTCTTTTCCGCGATTGTTTTGAAGTTCAAACATTAATATAGAATCTTTTCTATTATCAAAAGCTATGCTTAAAATTTGGGCTTTTTGCAAAGCTTCGAAAATTTCAGGCAAGTTTTTTGTGTATTTTGTTTTTAATTCTTCAATGAAAAATTCTTTTGCCTTCTTAATGCGTTTTTGCGAGGGTGTCTGAGGCAAATCGTTGTTATTGTTATTGTTGATAATAATATTTTTAAAATAATTCCTATCGTATTCCACAGGTAAAAGCTTTTCTTTGTCGCGATAAATTAAATAATTCTCTCTCATATATTTAAGAATTTCCTCTTGTGTTTCTTTTCTTGCTTTAAGTGTATCGTATAAAGCACTGATAAAAATCATAATGGTTGTAAGCCTTTGTTGCCCATCTATTATGTCTTGTTCGTTTGAATTTTTAAGCTTTTCAAGCAAAACATTGCCGAAGAAATAATGATTTTTGCCCTCGCTAGCCTCCTTTAAATCCTTTAAAAATGTATCCCACTGCTCTTTCTCCCATGAATAAGCCCTTTGATACACGGGTATGGTATATTGCCTTTCGCCCTCGAAAAACTCTTTAACGGTTAGTTTATTAGGAGTCATTTTAATCCCTTCTTTAGTCAAATCAAAGCTTCATTATACAAAAAAAAAAAAAAATAAATCAAGTAAATTTTGATTTAACAAAGCCGGGTTTAAATTCACAAAACGCGACCGAAAACGCGCCGGGTTTAAAAACAGAACCGCAAGCTCAAAAAGCTAGGTTATTAGCTTTTATAAAACTTAATCCTTAATGACAGTGGGCACAGATTTTAAACCTAGGCTTCTGTATTTTTCATAGAGTTTAAAGGCATTTTCTAGCTCTTTATCGCTGATTTTTGGAAGCTTTTTGAGATTTTCATCGTAGTATTTGTTTAAAACTTAACTTAAATTTAAGAATTCAACACTTCTTTGATTCTCTTAAGCAAAAGCTCTCCTCTTTTTTCGCAAAACTTATCGTAGTTTTTTAAAGATAAATCCATAGTCCTAGGTATGAAATTCTCTTTTAAGAATTTACTTCCTTCCTCTTCAACCCATTTTTCAAGCGACTTATCTTTTTTAGAGCGGTTTTTTCCTCTTTCTGAAAGTCTAAGGTTTGGCAAAGCATCTATTTCCCAGTATTCAGGCTCAAATTTATTCTTTGTAAAAGCACTTTTAGGGTGTAAATGATCTATATCGATATCAATATCTTCTCTAAAATTATCATATATAAACGAAAGCAAGGCAAAGGTTTTATGGTTGTCTTTTGTATAGATTTCTATGATGTTTTCTCTTATATATTTATCGTCTAAATTTTGCTTATATTTTGCTTCTTCTTCTATTTTATTTGAAGGAAAATTTGAAATACCCCCATAAAAATAATTTTCATCTTCTTCTTTAAAATTTTTAGTAAAAGCCTTACGCATATTCATTAAAACAGAATCCCCACTCTTCCCAAAAGGTTCGAGTATAATAACTCTTAAGAGCCATTGTTTAATGAGTTTTCTATTTTCTTCTTGAGATACTGAATCTACTATGCTACGAGTTAAATTCTTGTGATAGACAAAATACAAAATTGGTAAAATAGCATTATTTGACAATAAATTTTTTGCGTTAAAACCTAGTTTTTTGAGTAACCTAAAAGTTTCAATGAAGCAAGTTCTCACACTTTTCCACTTTTCTTCCATCAGTTTTGTAAATTCTTTATTAAAGGTTTTGATATCAAATTTTATATCTTTCTTAAAAAGAAATAAAAAGCCTTTAAATATTAAATCTTTATTAATTTTAAATTCAAGTTCTTTATTGATATGATCAACTAAGTTTAGAATTTCATTTCTCGCATCGGTTTTTTCCCAATTCGACACTATGATACTAAAGATAATGTCAGGTTTTTGAAGAGGTTTTCCAAGTGAATTCATACGAATGAAAATATCCACCACTTTTTCTGGGTTTTGGTCGCATTCAAGGTAAAAATTGATAATTTTTTCCTCAAAAATTTTTTGATAAAGCAAATTCAATCTCTCTTTTTCGTTTTTATTTAAATTGTATTTTTGGGCTAATTCTTCTTTTTTGGAGTTATAATCTTTTTCTGGGTCATAAATATCTCCGCATTTAAGCCATTTTTGCTTGTGCTTATCAAGGTAAATAGTTTGCCCTTTTGTTTCTTCTTCTTCTAACCATAAAAATTCGTATTTGACATTATCATAATACGGCTCCTCCGTTTGACTAAGATTAAAATAAAAATAATTTTTATCAAATTTGTCATCAATGTCTTCCCATTTAGTATTATATTTATGAGTATCATAGTGTCCAAATAAAGCAAGATACAAGGAAGTAAGCCTTTGCTGTCCGTCTAAAATGGCGTAAAAATCTTCGTAATTTTTAGTATTTACAAACTCATTATGAATGTGGTATCTTTCTCTATAGTGTTCCAAAAATTTATAAAATTTCCAAGCATTCTTACTTTTGCCCTCAACGCTCCAAAACAACATAGAATTAATATGATACCCTCTCATTAAAGAATCAAAAAATTCTTCAATTCTCCAATAATCCCAAACAAATTCTCTTTGAAAACTTGGAAGCAAATATTTTTTGTCCTGAATGCTTTTCATCGCTTCGTTTATGGTGATGGGTGCTTGAAAACCGCTTTTCATAAATACTCCTTAAATAAAAATTACAGAGCAATTATACAAAAAAAAACAAGTCAAGAAAGTTTGAACTCAAATATGGTAAAATAGGACTTCAAAGGCATTTTAAACTTGAAACTAGCTTAAAAATTATTTTAAGAATTCTTTAAAAATTTTGCTTTTTGACAAAACGACTTAAAAATTAAGATATTTCTAAGCTTTAAATTTTTGTTTGAAACTTGGATTTTTAAACCCTAGTTTTGGGTTAAAACTTGGGTTTTAATTCAAGTTTGGCTTAAATTAGGCTTAAGTTTGCAGTTTAAATGCTTTTTAGCT
>CAZWYE010000115.1:0-3735 GCA_964637895.1 uncultured Campylobacter sp.
GCAATGTCAAAACGCTTGAAATGGTGCTTGGTGTGGATATTATCATCGATGATACGCCCGGAGCGATTATTGTGAGCTGTTTTAATCTCTACCGCAGAGCCATTGCAACAAGGGTTATCGAACTTTTGGTTGAAGATGGCAGAATCCAACCTGCAAGGATAGAAGAAATCCACGAAAAAGTTTGCAAAGAATTTGACAATGCGATTTTAGAAGAAGGGCAGACTATCATTATGGATTTAGGTTTAAGCAAGATTCACCCTGAAATCGCAAAGCACATCGGTAAGCTTAAATACAGAGCAAGTTACGGGCAAAATGCCTTAGCGCATTCTTTAGAAGTGGCTCACTTAGCAGGAATTATCGCTGCAGAGTGCGGAGGGGATGAAAATTTAGCAAGAAGAGCTGGCATACTTCACGACATAGGCAAGGCTTTAACCCACGATTTTGAGGGCTCTCATGTGGATTTAGGAGCAGAACTTTGCAAAAGATACCAAGAGCACCCTGTGGTGATTAACGCAATTTACGCACATCACGGACACGAGGAAGCTATGAGTATAGAGTGCGCGGCTGTTTGTGCGGCAGATACTTTAAGCGCGGCAAGACCGGGTGCAAGACGCGAGGTTTTAGAGGCTTTCTTAAAAAGGGTTACTGAGCTTGAAGATATTGCAAAAAGCAAAGAGGGCATTAAAAACGCTTATGCTATCAATGCAGGACGCGAAATTCGCGTTATAGCAAACGCTAAGCTTATAAACGACGATGAAGCTGTGCTTTTGGCTAAGGAGATTGCGACTGAAATTCAAGAAAAAATGCAATATCCGGGCGAGATTAAGGTCAATGTTATAAGAGAACTTAGAGCCGTAGAATACGCAAAATAAGGGCTTTTATGCAAGAGGTGATAGAAAATTTATTAGAATACGGCTATATTCTTTTATTTTTCTACTCGCTTGGCGGCGGAATGATAGGAATTTTAGCTGCAGCGATTTTGTGTGCGGGTGCAGAACTTGATATTTACGCGTGTATAAGCCTTGCTTTTTTGGGCAATGCCTTAGGTTCTAGTCTGCTTTTTATCGCTTCTAAATTCTATAAAAAAGAATTTTCTCCTTATCTTAAAAAACACCGCCGCAAGGTCGCTCTTGCAAACTTACAGCTTAAAAAACACGCTATAAGTGTGCTTGTTGTTTCAAAATTTATTTACGGCTTAAAAACCTTAGTTCCCATAGTCGCAGGCATTGCAAAGTATAATTTTGCGAACTTTCTTCTCATAAACACTCTAGCAAGTTTGCTTTGGGCTATATTGCTTGGAATTTTGGGCTTTGTTTTTGGATATTTCGTAGAGCTTGTTTTTGATAGACTAGGAGCATATAGCTATATTACGCCCGTGTTTTTGCTCGTTTTAATAGCCTTGCTTTGGTTTTATGCGTCTAAATTTTCTAAAAAATGAGCTTTTTAGGAAATTTTGAGAAAAACAAGGATTTTATTTTTTTATTTTTTGCTTGTTTGAGTGTTTTTATCTTTAATTTAGGCGTGGAATTTAAAAACTACCTTGAATTTAAAGAAAGTAAGCATCATTTCATAGAAAACGCAAGCTTACTTCAAATTTCTACCAAAACGAACAAAAACGGCAAGAAATATTTTGTTTTAAAGCTAAAAAGCAAGGACTTTTCTTTTTACACCACTAGTTATAAGGACCTTAATTTAAGCACGAATTCAAGCCTTGATTTGTGGATTATAAGCAAGGATTTAGGCTTTAAAGATTATTTAGCAAAAAGTTTTTATGTTCCAAGTTATTCTATAAAAATCAAGCAAAATAAAGAAGAAAAAGCCCTTGTAAGCTATTTTTTAAACCAGCACGAAGAGGGTAAAATCAAAGAATTTTACGGGGCTTTATTTTTCGCAAAAAGCGTTTCAAAAGAGCTAAGAAACGATGTCAATCACTACGGAATCGCCCATTTAATCGCGATCAGCGGCTATCACATAGGATTACTTTTCACCTTAGTTTTTTTCATACTCGCCCCGCTTTATAGTTTTTTTCAAAAAAGATTTTTTCCTTACCGCAATCTAAAACTTGATTTAAGTGTTTTAATCTTTGCATTTTTGGTGCTTTATGGCTATTTTATCGGCTTTGTGCCATCATTTGTGCGCTCTTTAATTATGGCGTTTTTTGGCTTTTATTTGCTAAGTAAAAATATCAAAATTCTAAGCTTTACCAGCCTCTTTTTTAGCATTTGTATCGCTATTTCTTTCTTTCCACAACTACTTTTTAGCGTGGGATTTTTATTTTCGGTTTTGGGCGTTTTTTATATATTTTTGTATCTTCATCATTTTGCAAAATACTTTAACGCCTTTTTAAATGTTCTTTTTTTGAATTTTTGGACCTTTTTTGCTATGGTTTTGCCTGTGCTTTATTTTTTTCCTTTAATCTCTTATCAACAAATTTTAGGCGTGTTTTTAAGCATAATTTTTGTCGCGTTTTATCCTTTGGTTTTGTTTTTGCATATTATAAATTGTGGAGCGGTTTTAGATGAAGTGTTATTAGAATTTTTTGAAATTAAATTTTATTCTAGTATTATAAAGCTTGATTCTTGGCTCTTTTTTGCTTATCTTGCTTTAAGTTTGCTTAGCATTCGCTTTGCTATTTTGGCTCTTTTTTGCGTTCTTTCTAATCTTTTGGCTTTCGCTTTCATCAGCATTTAATTCGTAATAAAATTTAAGCCCGAAAAGATAAATCACCCAAGAAATATAAATCCAAATGAAAAAGAAAAGTATAGTAGAAAAAGACCCATAAACACTTGCATAAGTTTTATTATAAACTATATAATACACAAATAAATTCTTACCCACATACCACACCATAGAGCTTATAAAAGAAATTAAAGCTAAGCTTTTGACATTTCCTTTTTGCAAAGAGCTTGAATAAGAAATAAAAAACAAAGCCCAAATGATAATAAAAGGTAAAAATTCAAAAAAATTAAAGCCTACATTATAATCGTCCAAAGTTTTTTGTATAAAGCCTGAAATATAAAAACTAAGCCCAAGTCCCAAAGGAACGAGCGTTAAAAGAGTCCAATAAGAACTAATGCTCTGCCAAAGTCCTCGCGGCTCACTCTTGCTAATCTTATGCACGACAAAATCATAGCTTGAAAAAAAAGCAAGAGAAGTAAAAGCCATAGCAACAAGCCCTACTATACCTAAATTCACGCTATTTTTTAAAAAAGTATCAATATGCGTTGCGACTATGTCTTGTT
This sequence comes from uncultured Campylobacter sp., assembly GCA_964637895.1. GTDB lineage: Bacteria > Campylobacterota > Campylobacteria > Campylobacterales > Campylobacteraceae > Campylobacter_D. The sequence goes on from CAZWYE010000115.1 coordinate 3,243, forward strand.
GAGCGGGGATTAAAAAGGTAAAAATAACCTGTTTTGCTTTTTCATAATAATTTTTAAAGCTTGAAATTTGTGTGAAAACCGAAAAACACACGAATAAAATAGGTATAAAAGATAAAATCGTATAAAAGCTAAGTGCGGCTGAAAAATTCATTATTTCTTTATCTTTAAAAAGGAGCAAAAAACGCCAAATATTTTTTAAATTCATTAACTTTCCTTAAGAATCTGCCTTGATTTTTAAAATAAAAATTTAGCATTAAAAAGCTAAAAATTTTATTTTCTTTGCAAATTTTCTTATTTTTTTTCAAAGCCTTTTTAAAAAAGCTTTTTACAAATTTCAACTTTTTTTTAACAAGAATATATCAAAATATTAAAAATCAAATCAAAGGCTTAATATGAATTTGGCTTTAAAAATGCGTCCTAAAAGGCTTGATGAAATTCTAGGACAAAAAGAGCTTGTAGAGGTGTTTAAGAAATTTTTAAAAGCACAAAAGCT
>CAZWYE010000116.1:0-3661 GCA_964637895.1 uncultured Campylobacter sp.
ATTTGATCGATAAAAAACTAAAAGAGCAGATAAGATTACATTATGAAACGCATATATTTTAAACTTAGCTAAAATATGAAAACGCAAAATTTTGAAGTTCAAATTTATATTTTTATGTTAGAATGAAGCTTAGAGGTTTTTTATGGAATTTTTAAAAGAATTTTTAACTATAATTTTTGCGTTTTTTATCGCTTTTTTGGTCGTAGGTTTTAACAGGCAAATGATACAAAGAGCGAAAGAAAGAGAAGAAAAATTCAATAAAAAAGGAGAAAAAATGAGTAAAAAAATTCTAGTTCCACTCGCACGAGGCTTTGAGGAGGCTGAATTTATAGGCATTGCTGATGTGTTAAAAAGAGCTGCGGAGCTTGATAAAAGCTTGGAAGTTGTTCTTGCTTCTTTAGATGAGGAGCTTTTGGTAAAAGGAGCGAATGGCATTAGCATTAAGGCTGATTTAAGTTTATCTAAGCTTGATACGATCAAACTTGATGCCATTGCTTTACCGGGCGGTTTTGATGGAATGAATAATCTTAAAAACAATGCAACAATTCTAAATATCATCAAGGATTTACACGCTAAAGGCAAACTCGTTGCAGCGATTTGTGCTTCTCCCATAGTTTTAGACGTTGCTGGTGTTTTGGAGGGTGAATTTACTTGTTATCCGGGTTGTGAGCTTGGACTTAAGGGCAAAAGAGTGCAAAAAGCTGTAAATATTAATAAAAATGTCATCACTTCAGCAGGTCCTGCAACGGCGATTTTATTTGGCTTAGAGCTTGTAAAAACGCTTTGTGGCGAAGAAATTTACAAGGCTTTATATGATGGTTTGCAAGTTCCTTTGACTAAGTAAATTTTTTGATTAAAAAGGCTGAATTTGCTTGTAAAATTAAATCAATCCTGTTTAAGCCGGTTTAAAATTGCACCGGCTTAAGCTTTTTTAAATTCAAACTTTCCTAAATTTTATAAATTTAATTTTTAAAATTCAAACTTTATTTAAAATTTTTTAAATCCGCTTTGTTTGTAAATTTTTAACACTTTTCCTATTTTTCCAAGCTTTTTTGGGATTTTTCAGAAAAAATTTAAATTTTCTTTCTTCGAAATTCAGTTTATAAATTTTATAATTCTTTTCAAATTTAAGAGCGTTTTTAAGGATAGATTATGAGTGAATTTACGCATTTACACTTGCATACGGAGTATTCTTTATTAGACGGGGCGAACAAGCTTAAAGAACTCGCTCAAACGCTTAAAGCCCAAGGTTCTTCAAGCGTTGCGATGACCGATCACGGCAATATGTTTGGAGCTATTGATTTTTATCAAACTATGAAAGCAGAGGGCTTAAAGCCTATTATAGGCTTAGAAGCTTATTTGCATAATCACGAAAATCTAGAGGATAAAAGCTCAAGGCAGAGGTTTCATCTTTGCTTATACGCTAAAAACGAAATAGGCTATAAGAATTTAATGTTTCTTAGTTCTCAAAGCTATATTAAGGGCTTGTATTATTATCCAAGAATCAACAAAAAGCTTTTAGAAGAGCATAGCGAGGGCTTGGTTTGCTCTTCGGCTTGTTTGCAAGGTGAGATAAATTGGCACTTAAACACGCATAATGAAAAAAATGTCCGCTTCGGCGCGAAAGGTTATGAGCTTGCAAAAGAATGTGCTTTGTGGTATAAAAGAGTCTTTGGCGAGGATTTTTACCTTGAGATTATGCGGCACGGCATTAAGGATCAAAGACTTATTGATGATGATATTATAAGGCTTTCAAAAGAACTTGATATAAAGCTTATAGCCACGAACGATACGCATTATACTTTCAAAGAAAGAGCTGACGCGCACGAGGTTTTTATGTGTATTTCTATGGGTAAAAAGCTTAATGACCCAGATAGAATGCGTCATAGCGTACATGAGTTTTACCTTAAAACTCCAGCTCAAATGAGTGAGCTTTTTGCAGACATTAAAGAAGCTATCTCAAACACGCAAGAAGTTGTTAATAAGTGCAATTTAGAGCTAAAGCTTGGAAATCCAACGCCTCCAAATTTCAAATTTACTCTTGATTATGCGAAAAAATACGGCATTATTTTACCAGAGCCGGATAATGATACAAGCTTTCAAAACGATGATATAATCTTTGAACACCTTTGTAAAATAGGACTTGAAGAAAGGCTTAAATTCGTAGATAGCACCAAGCACGAGCAATATAAACAAAGGCTTAAAACCGAAATAGAAATCATCAAAAATATGAAATTTTCAGGCTATATGCTCATAGTGCAAGACTTTATCAAAATGGCAAAAGATAGAGCCATTCCGGTAGGACCTGGCAGAGGTTCGGCTGCTGGAAGCTTGGTGGCGTATTGTTTGAAAATCACAGATTTAGACCCCATTCCTTACAATTTGCTTTTTGAGAGATTTTTAAATCCTGAGCGCGTTTCTATGCCTGATATTGATGTGGATTTTTGTAAGGATAGACGCGATGAGGTGATTGATTATGTTATCGATAAATACGGAGCGGACAAGGTCGCGCAGGTAGCCACCTTTAATAAGCTTCTAGCTAAAGGCGTTATAAGAGATGTCGCAAGGGTTTGCGATATGAGCATAAGCGATGCGGACGAACTTGCAAAGCTCATACCAGATGAGCTTAAAATCACGCTTGATAGTGCTTACGAAAAAGAACCTAAAATAAAAGAATTCATAGAAAAACACCCTAAAGGCAGGGAAGTTTGGGAGTATTCAAAGGCTTTAGAAGGGCTTAACCGCAACGCAGGAATTCACGCCGCAGGTATCGTAATATCTAACGATTCTTTATGGAAGAAAACTCCGCTTTTTAGGCAGAGCAAAAACGATGAAAGGCATTTAATCACGCAATATTCTAAGGATCATTTAGAGGATATTGACTTGATTAAATTCGACTTTTTAGGGCTTAAAACCTTAACTTTAATCGATAATGCTATCAAGCTTATTAAAAAAAGGCACGGCAAGAATATTATCTGGCAAAGCATAGATGTCAATGATCCTAAAGTTTATAAGACCATACAAAGCGGCGATACTTTAGGCATATTTCAAATAGAATCAAGCGGTATGCAAAGCCTTAACGCTAGACTTAAGCCTGAATGCTTTGAGGATTTAATAGCCGTTTTAGCTCTTTACCGACCCGGACCTATGGAATCCGGGATGCTTGATGATTTTATAGACCGCAAACACGGCATAAAGGCTATAAAATATCCTTTCGAGTCCTTAAAAGAAGTGCTAGAGCCTACTTATGGCATTATAGTTTATCAAGAACAGGTTATGCAAATAGTTCAAATTATCGGCGGTTTTTCCTTAGGAGGGGCTGATTTAGTGCGCCGTGCTATGGGTAAGAAAGACCCGGAAAAAATGAAAAAACTTAAAAGCGAATTTGCCGATGGAGCACAAAAACAAGGTTATGATAGAACTAAGGCGGAGGATTTGTGGGAGCTTATACTTAAATTTGCAGGCTATGGATTTAACAAATCCCACTCAGCAGCTTACGCTCTCATCACCTTTCAAACGGCTTTTTTAAAGACTTATTATCCAAGCGATTTTATGGCTGCACTTTTAACTAGCGAAAATAACAATGTCGAAAAAATCGCCGTTTATATAGACGAGATGAAAAAAATGAATATCAAACTCGCCCCGCCCGATATCAACAAAG
>CAZWYE010000117.1:0-3605 GCA_964637895.1 uncultured Campylobacter sp.
GATAAAGAAAAAAGGATAAAAGATAAACTCAAACAGGATTTAAGGCTTAGGAATTTGTTTTTTGCGAAAATTTGTGAATTTCTAGTTTTTGCAGAATTTTTACAAAGTACCTTTGGCAAACTCCTTAAAATCGCTTATAAAAAAAGTCAATAAATCAAGCTTTAATTTTTAGTAAGTGCATTTAAAGGCAGAGAAAAATAAAAATTCTTAGGCTCTTTCTCAAAGCCAAGTTCGCCCTTATGGGCTTTAATAATCTCTTTTGAAAGCGAAAGTCCAAGTCCATTTCCCTTAAGTTTGGTCGTTTTAAAGGCTTCAAAAACCAAATTCTCATCTTTAATCTTACAACCATCATCAAAAACCCGCACGAGCAAATTCCCGCCCTCGATTTTAGAACTAATCTTAATTTTTCCTTTAGAATTCTCGCTCTCCTCGATAGCGTCGATGCTGTTATAGATAAGATTTTGCAAAACAAGGCTTAAAAGTGCTTTGTCCGCCTTGATTTTAAGGTCTGAAAAATCAAGTGTGAATTCAATCTCGCTTGAAAAATTATACGAATTTATAGCCTGTTCGCATTCTTCTTTAAGCTCTAAAAGATTAAAAACACTACCATTAATATGAACGCCCTTAGTGAAAAGCAAGGTCGAATTTACTATGCGTTCAACCCTTGAAATGGCTTTTTGAATTTCTAAAACTATGTGCTTGTTTTTAAGCTCACTGCGCGAAAAAAGCGTCGAAGCAAGCAAAGAAATCGAGCCTATGGGATTTCTTATTTCGTGTGCGAGGTGAGCTGCTACGCTTCCCATACTTGCAAGCCTTTCGTTGCGTTTTTCATCGCTAATATCTGTAGCACTGATTATGGTTTTTTGGTTTTGAGTGATGATTTTTATGGTGTAAAATTTCGCCTCAAATTCAAGCTCATAATGCCTTTTATTAAGATCGATTTTTTTAAGCAAATTGTTATTTTTCAAGGCTTCTGCGTTTTGCAAAATGACATTTTTATCCGTATCAAGTATCCAAAGCGCACTAGGTAAAACCTCGATAATCTCGCTTATCATAGCCTTTAAAGAATTGTAATTTTCGTTAAGAATTTTATACTCGTTTTCTATGACATAAGTTTGTTCTATAAGGTTTTCAAGCCCTTTTTGCAAGGTTTGCTTATCCTTAGAATCAAGGCTTTTTAGAATATTTTCGTCCATTTTTTTTAATCCCTTAATAAAATTTCAAAATCTTTTAAATCAAATAAAAGCAAATTTCGTTCATAAAATTTTTCAACCTCCTTGCTAAAGCCGTTTTTTGAAAAAAGTATATAAAAATCAGGTGTTAAATTTAGGCTCTCTGCCTTGTTTTGAAGCTGATTTAAGACATTTTTGCACACTTTTTTGTTTTTAAATTTCGCCTCTCCTAGCAAACAAAGCTTTGAATCTTTATAATACAAATCAAGCTCCAAATTCTTATCCCAATAGCTCTCAACGCCTAAAATACCAAACTTCTTCTCCAAAAATTCACGACAAAGCTGCTCAAAACAAAAGCTTTGATACTGCTCGAAATTTTCTTTGATTTTGTTTAAAACTTCTTTAAAATTTCCCTCTAAAATCAATTTTTCATTAGGCTTTAAAAAATAAAAGAAAAAACGCGTAAAATGGTCTTTAAATAGAATTTTATCCTGCACGACATAGTCTCTTAATTCTTTTTTAAGCTTTTCTCTTTTGTTTTTTACTGGCTTATTTTCCTTGCTTTTTTCAAGCTTTAAAAGCCCTAAATTCAGCAAAGTTCTAATGATTTCTAAAGCCTTAAAATGCTGAATTTTCCTATTGATCGAATATCTTTTGCGGCTGTTTTTGGCTAAAAGAGTGAGTGCGTAAGAGCTTAAATTATCAAGTTTAAAATTTTCTTTAAACCTCGCATAGTTCTTTAAAAGCAAAATTTCTATGTTTTCAAACAAAGAAAGGCTGAAATTTTCAATCCCACTGCCCTCAAAAACGCTGTAAAAATCGATAAGCTCCTCAAGGCTAAGCTCTTTATTTAAAGTTGCCAACCGCTTAAAATTGATATTTTTCCTTTTTTAAAACTTATTTGTTGTATAATTTTAGCAAATTTTTAAAGGATTTTTGTTTGCGAATTTCGGATTTAAGAAAAGATTTAATTTTAAAAAAAGGAACGCTTTATTTTGATTTTGCGGCGAGTGCTTTGGCGTTAAAAAGCGTGGAAAAAAAGATTTTAAAAATACTTCCAAGCTATGCAAATACGCATTCTGATAGCTCTTTGAATTCTTTTAAGATGCAAGCACTTTATGAGGAAGCAAGGGTTGATATTAAAAAAAGTTTAAGATTAAGTAATGATTTTGCACTGATTTCTTGTGGCACGGGTTCGAGCGGGGCGATTAAGAAATTTCAAGAATTATTAGGTATTTACATTCCGCCTTTGCTTAAGCAAAAGTATTTTAAAAGCACGGAATTAAAGTCCTTGCCGCTCGTGCTTGTAGGACCTTATGAGCATCATTCAAACGAGCTTTCTTTTAGAGAAGGGCTTTGTGAGTGTGTGCGTGTGCCTTTAAATTCTAGCGGTGAAATAGACTTTGATTTTTTAGAGAAAATTTTAGAAAAAAACAAAAAAAGACGTATTATTGCGAGTTTTTCTTTAGCTTCGAATGTTACAGGAATTTTAAGTGATTTTAAGAGGATTTCAAAGCTTGTTAGAAGCTATAAGGGCGTCGTGGCTTTCGATGGTTCGAGTTTTATGCCTTATAAAAATATTTCTTGCAAATTTTACGATGCTTTGTTTATTAGCTCTCATAAATTCATTGGTGGGGTTGGAGGTTGTGGGCTTTTGGTGGTTAAAAAAGAGCTTTGCGGAAGCAAACCAAGCTTTGCAGCAGGCGGAACAGTGTGCTATGTTTCAAGGACTTCGCAAAATTATCTTTGCAAGGAAGAGGCTTTAGAAGAGGGCGGAACGCCCGGAATTTTACAGCTTATCCGTGCTTCTTTAGCCTTTAAAATCAAAGATAGCATAGGTCAAAAAGCCATAGAAAAAGAAGAGGAAATTTTAAAAAATTATATCTTTGAATGTGCTGAAAATATCCCAAATTTAGAGCTTTACGCAAAGAATTTAAAAAAAAGACTAGCTATTTTTTCTTTCAATATAAAAGGACTTTCGCCCTTCGAACTTGCTCTTGCTTTAAGTCGCGATTTTCACATAGAAACTAGAGCAGGTTGTGCTTGTGCGGGACCTTACGGACACGATCTTTTGGGGCTAAAAGATAATCAAAAGCTTGATTTTAAGCCCGGTTGGCTAAGAATTAGTCCGCATTATACGCACACGAAAAAAGATGTGGATTATTTTTTTCAAGCTTTGCAAAAAAGCATTTTTAAGCTTAGCATATGAATTTAAATTTACTACAAATTCCTTTTTTGCGTGAAATTTTTTGGAAAAATTCTTAAGTAAAATGTTAAATTTTAGCTTAAGGGAATAAAAAATGCGAATTTCGAAATCGAAATTTATACTGAAGTCGAATTTTTAAATTTCAGAAAATTGTTCGAGTTTTGGTTTATTTTTAATATCCCCTTAAGCTTATCTCGCTACAATTTTATTTCTTTTTTTGCAAATTA
>CAZWYE010000118.1:0-3572 GCA_964637895.1 uncultured Campylobacter sp.
CATTAGTGATAGGATCAAAGGTTCCCGGATACAAACAAGTCATAAAAGCTCCTTATTTTAAAAGTGTATTTTACCTAAAAGCGTCGTAAATTTTATTTAACTAAGTCCATTTTTTAAACAAATCGTGTTTTATTTCAAGCAAATCAAGCCATTTTCCTACGATAAAATTTTCCAAATCCTCTAAATTCTGCACCTTGCTATAACTCGCATAAACAGGTGGTGCAATGCAAACGCCTTGTAAGCTAAGTTTTGTCATATGCTCTAAGCTTAAAAAACTTAGAGGCATTTCCCTTACTCCTAAGATGAGTTTTCTTTGTTCTTTTAAAGCCACAGCAGCAGCCCTTGTAAGCAAGGTATCGCCTATTCCTGCGTGAATTTTAGCAAGAGTAGAAATCGAACAAGGCGCGATAATGCTTTTTTTTATCCCAAAAGAACCGCTAGAAACGGGAGCTTTTAAGTCCTTATCCTCCAAAAAAACCACTTTTTTAAAGCGTTTTTTGCAAATTTTATCCAAGTTTTTTTTGTTTTCGGCTTTGAAACTAAGTTTTGCACCTTCTGTGATAATGCAAAAAATCTCAGCCCTTTTTTCTAAATTTTTAAGCAATTTAAGTCCCAAATGAACGCTACTTGAGCCTGAAATTCCAAGAAGTATTTTCACTTTAGTAAAATCCTATTTTTTCCTATAACTACGCCTTGCATAACCTTTCCCTCTTTATTTTTAGCACGAATTTTTTCGTTTAAATTCCCGCTACTTAGGGCGACAAGCTCGATTAAAACATCAATTCCTTCATCTTGTAAAACTCCTACAACCGGGTCGTTTTTTTTGATTAAAGCATTAATTTTAAACATATTTTCTTTTAAAATAGTGTTCTTTCTAATGTTTGTTTTAGCTATTAAACCCTGCATATCCTCTAAAGAAAGGGCGTTTAACGGCGTTTTATCAAAGTCTATTAAAACTCCTTTATAATGCAAGGCTTCGATTTTTTCGCCCTTTTGTATAGTACTAATGCTTTTTACAACCTCTAGTTTTGCTTTGATGAAGTATTTAAAAAATATGTTTTTTTGCTCGTTTTTTGCACTCTTAAATTCAGCCCTGCCAAAGCCAACAGAGCGGTTAAATTTCGCATTGCCTATCCTTAAAAACTCGTATTCTTCAAAGTCCTTAGGCAAAGAAGAAAGCTTAATATCTATGCTTTTTATGTAAATTTTAGGAAAATTAGCGTTAAATTCCTTAGCCAATGCAAGTTTAATCTGGTCTAAATTTCCAGCACTTGCAAGGCTAAAAAGCGTAAAAAGAAGTAAAAAAATCTTATTCATAAAAATCCTAAAATCAAATTTTCGTATTTTACTCCTTTTTACTTAACAAAAGCACTTAAGAGCTTTAAAAAGTAGGAATTACCGAGCCTTGATATTTTTGTTCTATAAATTCCTTAACCTTAACACTTCTTAAAAGCTCTTTAATAAGCCTCGTTTTTTCGCTATTTTCATCGCCCTTTCGCACAGCCACAACAATGGCGTAGCGACTTTCTTTATCCTCGATGAAAAGCCCGTCTTTTGGAGGATTTAGCCCGGCTCCTAAAGCGTAGTTTGTAGGGATAACCGCTAGTTCTGTATCCTCTAGTGCTCTTGGAAGTTGAGCGGCTTTAAGCTCTACAAACTGAAGCTTTTTAGGATTTTCTACTATATCAAGTGGGGTTTTTAAAGCCTTGTTATTTAGCTTAATAAGTCCGGCTTTTTCTAAAAGTTCTAAGGCTCTACTCTCGTTAGTTGGATCATTTGGTATAGAAACTCTAGCACCTTGCGGAGTGTCTTTAAGATTTTTTATAGAATTTGAATACACAGCCATAGGAACGAGAAGCACATTTTCAACGCTTATTAAATTCGTGTTTTTATTAGCGTTAAAATCATCTAAAAAAGGCTGGTGTTGGTAAAAATTCGCATCAAGTTCTTTCTCACTCAAGGCAACATTTGGCAAAATATAGTCTGAAAATTCTCTCACCTCTAAATTCCAGCCTTTCTCTTTAAACAAAGGCTTAGCGAAATTTAGCACCTCAGCGTGAGGAGTTGGCGTAGCACCCATAATAATGGTTTTATCGTCCGCAAAAGCTAGACTTAAAATAAAAGCTAAACTTAAAAATAATTTATACAAGCTCATATTATCTCCTTTAAAAAGCTGGAATGAGTGTGTCTTTATAATTTTCATTGATAAAGGTTCTAAATCGTTCGCTTCTTAAAAGCTCATCAAGTACCTTTATCTTAGGAGAGTCTTTATCCTCCTTGCGTACAACCAAGTAGTTTATATAGCGACTATCCTTATCCTCTCTAAAAATAGAGTCTTTACCGGGGTTTAAGTTCGCATCTAGGGCATAGTTTGAATTGATAGCACAGAGATCCACATCCTCTAGAGCCCTTGGAAGCTGAGCGGCTTTAAGCTCTACAAACCTAAGCTTTTTAGGATTTTCTACTATATCAAGAGGGGTTTTTAAAGGCTTTTCATTAAGCCTTATAAGCCCTGCCTTTTCTAAAAGCTCTAAAGCCCTGCTTTCATTAGTCGGATCGTTGGGTATGGCGATTCTAGAGCCATCTTTTAGCTCTTCTAAACTCTTAATTTTTTTACTGTAAATCCCCATAGGAGCTATGATAACGGGGGTTAGGGCGAGGAGTTCTGTATTATGACTTTTATTATACTGCTCCAAGAAGGGCTTGTGCTGGTAGAGATTTGCATCAAGCTCTTTTTGAGCAAGAGCTGTGTTGGGTAGGACATAGTCCGTAAACTCTACAATCTTAAGCTCATAGCCTCTAGATTTCAAATCCCCTTGCACGGACTGCATTAAGGATTTGAAAGGATTGGGCGTGATCCCTATGCTTATAGTTTTATCGTCCGCAAAAGCTAGACTTAAAATAAAAGCTAAACTTAAAAATATTTTTTTCATTTTCTTACTCTCTTAAAAAGCTGGAACCACAGCGCCGTCGTATTTTTCAAGTATGAAATTCTTAACCTTTTGACTTTGCAAAACCTTAATCAAAGCCTTAGTTTTCGCATTCTCCTCGTTACCTTGCTTAACCACAAGCACATTTACGTAAGGACTTTCTTTATCCTCGATAAAAACAGAATCTTTTATAGGATTTAAATTTGCTGAAAGTGCGTAGTTTGAGTTGATAAGCACAAAATCAGCATCATCTAACGCTCTTGGAAGTTGAGCGGGTTTAAGCTCTGCGAATTTGATTTTATGAGGGTTTTCTTTAATGTCAAGCGGAGTTTTCAAAGGCTTTTCATTAAAGCTTGCAAGCCCAGCTTTAGCGATAATATCTAACGCTCTGCTCTCATTTATTGGATCGTTTGGTATGGCTATGGTTACGCCTTCTTTTATGTCTTTAAAATTCTTGTGTTTTTTAGAATAAACTCCCATAGGCTCAATATGTACAGAAGCAACATTTACAAGTTTGGTTTCTTGATTTTTGTTAAATTCCTCTAAATAAGGAATATGCTGGTAAAAATTCGCATCAACTTCACCGTTATCTGTGGCAAGATTTGGCAAGACATAGTCGGTGAACTCTTTAATCTCAAGCTT
>CAZWYE010000119.1:0-3522 GCA_964637895.1 uncultured Campylobacter sp.
GCAGAGTGATTAATCGCAACACAAGACTTAAAAAGCTTATGGAACTTGACGCACCAGAAATTATCATAAGAAACGAAAAAAGAATGCTCCAGGAAGCAGTAGATGCTTTGTTCGACAACGGACGCAGGGCAAATGCCGTAAAAGGAGCGAACAAAAGACCTTTAAAATCTTTAAGCGAGATTATCAAAGGAAAGCAAGGTCGTTTCAGACAGAATTTACTTGGTAAAAGAGTGGATTTTTCCGGTCGTAGCGTCATAGTTGTAGGACCAAAGCTTAGAATGGATCAATGCGGTCTGCCTAAAAAAATGGCTTTAGAGCTTTTCAAGCCTCATCTTTTAGCAAAGCTTGAAGAAAAAGGTTACGCAACGACCGTAAAACAAGCTAAAAAAATGATAGAAAACAAAACCAACGAAGTTTGGGAATGCCTTGAAGAAGTGGTTAAAGGACATCCTGTTATGCTTAACCGTGCTCCTACCTTACATAAGCTTTCTATACAAGCTTTCCACCCTGTCTTAGTTGAGGGTAAGGCTATACAACTTCACCCTTTGGTTTGTGCGGCTTTTAACGCGGATTTTGACGGCGATCAAATGGCTGTTCATGTTCCTCTTTCTCAAGAAGCAATCGCAGAATGCAAGGTTTTAATGCTCTCATCAATGAATATTTTATTACCAGCAAGCGGAAAATCCGTAGCCGTTCCTTCTCAGGATATGGTTTTAGGAATTTATTATCTTTCTTTAGAAAAAACTGGAGCTAAAGGCGCGCACAAAATTTGCACAGGCATTGATGAGGTTATGGTGGCTTTAGAATCTAAGTGCTTAGACATACACGCAAGTATCCAAACCATAGTCGATGGACGCAAGATCACAACCACAGCTGGAAGACTTATTATAAAGTCCATTTTGCCCGATTTCGTGCCAGAACACAGCTGGAATAAAATTCTTAAGAAAAAAGACATAGCCGCTTTGGTGGATTATGTCTATAAACAAGGTGGGCTTGAGATTACCGCAAGTTTCTTAGACAAGCTTAAAAATTTAGGTTTTGAGTATGCAACTAAGGCTGGAATTTCTATTTCTATCGCGGACATTATAGTGCCTGATGATAAGCAAAAAGCCATTGAAAGTGCTAAAAAACAAGTTAGAGACATTCAAAATTCTTACAATCTTGGACTTATCACTTCGATAGAAAGATACAACAAGATCATAGACATTTGGAAAAGCACAAACAACATTCTTTCAAAAGGAATGATGAATTTAATAGAAAAGGACAAAGAAGGCTTTAATTCTATTTATATGATGGCAGATTCTGGTGCAAGAGGTTCTGCGGCACAAATTTCACAACTTGCAGCAATGCGTGGGCTTATGACTAAGCCTGATGGGTCTATTATAGAAACGCCTATTATTTCAAATTTCCGTGAGGGTCTTAATGTGCTTGAGTATTTTATATCCACACACGGGGCTAGAAAAGGTTTAGCAGATACCGCTCTTAAAACAGCTAATGCAGGGTATTTAACAAGAAAGCTTATCGATGTAGCACAAAATGTGAAAATCACCATAGAAGATTGTGGGACTCACGAGGGCGTTGAGATTAACGAAATCACGGCTGATAGCTCCATTATAGAAACTTTAGAGGAGAGAATTTTAGGCAGAATTCTAGCCGAAGACATAATCGATCCTATCACAAATTCCGTTCTTTTCACAGAAGGAACCTTAATAGACGAGGAAAAAGCAAAGCTCTTAACAGAAAGCGGAGTAAAAAGCGTAAGCATAAGAACTCCTATTATTTGCAAAGCAAAAAGAGGAATTTGTGCTAAATGCTATGGAATCAATCTTGGCGAGGGCAAACTTGTAAGACCGGGCGAGGCTGTTGGTATCATTTCAGCCCAGTCCATAGGAGAGCCTGGAACCCAGCTTACGCTTAGGACCTTTCACAGCGGAGGCGCGGCAAGTACGGATTTACAAGATAGACAAGTGAGTGCTCAAAAAGAAGGTTTCATAAGGTTTTACAATCTTAAAACCTATAAAAACAAAGAAGGTAAAAACATAGTTGCAAACCGCAGAAACGCAGCGATTTTGCTTGTTGAGCCTAAGATTAAAGCTCCTTTTAAAGGTATTATTAGCACAGAGAGCATACACGATGATGTGGTTATTAGTATTAAAAACAAAAACCAAGAAAGTAAATTTATCTTAAGAAAATACGACATAGCCAAGCCGAACGAACTTGCAGGGGTGAGTGGAAGCGTAGACGGAAAGCTTTATCTGCCTTATCAAAACGGAAGCGAAGTGAATGAAAACGAAAGTATAGTAGAGGTGATTAAAGAGGGCTGGAATATCCCTAATCGTATCCCATTTGCAAGTGAAATTCAGGTTGAAGATGGCGATCCTGTGGTGCAAAATATTAGAGCTGGCGAGAAAGGAACTTTGAAATTTTACATTTTAAAAGGCGATGGACTAGATAGAATAAGAAATGTCAAAAAAGGCTACATAGTCAAAGAAAAAGGCTTTTTTGTCGTCATTGCCGATGAGAATGACAGAGAAGCTAAAAGACATTATATCCCACGTGAATCAAAGATTGAATTTAACGATAGTGCTTACATAGACGACCCAAATACCATAATCGCGAGCGTGTCTAAAAAAGAAAAGACCATTATAGGCGAGTGGGACGCTTATAATAATACTATCATTGCCGAAATTTCAGGCGTTGTAAGCTTTGAGGACATAGAAGCGGGTTATAGTGCGGACGAGCAGATTGATGAGGCTACGGGACGGCGTTCTTTGGTGATTAACGAGTATTTATCAAGCGGAGTAAGACCGACCTTGATTATAGCAGGAAGGGGTGATAAGGTCGTTCGTTACCAGCTTGAGCCTAAAACAGTTATCTTTGTTGAGGACGGAAGCAAGGTCAATCAAGCCGATATTTTAGCAAAAACTCCAAAAGCGGTTGCAAAATCTAAGGACATCACGGGCGGTCTTCCAAGAGTTTCTGAGCTTTTTGAAGCAAGAAAGCCAAAAAACGCCGCCATCATTGCTGAAATAGACGGTGTTGTGCATTTTGATAAGCCTTTGCGTTCTAAAGAAAGAATTGTAGTTGAGGCTGAAGACGGCACGAGTGTGGAGTATTTAATAGACAAGTCAAAACACATTCAAGTGCGCGAGGGCGAGTTTATCCACGCAGGAGAAAAGCTCACAGACGGCGTCGTTTCAAGTCACGATGTGCTTAAAATTCTAGGCGAAAAAGCCTTGCACCACTACTTAATCTCTGAAATTCAGCAAGTTTATCGCGGTCAAGGCGTTGTGATTTCTGATAAACACATAGAAGTTATAGTTTCTCAAATGCTAAGACAAGTAAGGGTTGTTGATAGCGGAGATACTAAATTTATCGAGGGAGATTTAATCTCAAGGCGCAAATTTATCGAGGAAAACGAAAGGATACTTCGAATGGGTGGCGAACCTGCCATAGCCGAGCCTGTATTGCTTGGCGTTACAAGGGCTGCCATTGGAAGCGATAGCGTCATTTCTGCGGCGT
>CAZWYE010000120.1:0-3518 GCA_964637895.1 uncultured Campylobacter sp.
ACTGTGGATTTTGCACTACTTTAGCTAGGAAACTCTAAGATTAAATCTTAGCTTTGAGGCTTTAGTGCGGCAAAATCTGAATTTTAACTGCGATATAATATTTTTGAGTATGTAAGATGTGCTTAAGATTCAAAAATATTTTGAAGTTTTTATGAATTTTGCATCTTTAAGGATTTACATAAATTGGCACAGTTATAGAAAAAGCGATTTTCTAGAGCCAATTTTAAAGCATTTTAAGGTCAAAAAAGAAATTTCACAAAGAAAATTTAGAAAATTTTTTTAAGTCAAAAGTGAGGTAAGAAAAATTCAAAGAACGATATAGCAAATCCTAGAAAATGCATTGTGGCACTTGTTGCCAAATAAGTTTCATCAAAACCCAAAAAAATGAGCCTGAAACGCTTATCAAAACAGATACAATTAAAACTATAAATTCCAAAATCAAGCTTTTAATCTTTTAAAACACTTTACACAATCTAAAAATCTCAATACTAACCCTAAAAAATTTAGGGTTAGTGATTTAGTAAAGAAAATTCACTTATAAATTTTTAAAATTGATAGTGTGCTTGAAGTCTCGTAGTGTTTTTATATGCACTTTCGCTTTTTGCATCTATATTAAGATAAGAATAAAAAGCCTCGAAAGAAAGCTTTGGCGAGTATTGATACCCTACTCTTGCAACCGCTTCGAATTTTTTTCCTGCACCTTCTGCTTTAATATTATCAGCAATTTTAGTGCCTCCATAAACAAGATCCGCTCCTATTCTTAAGACATCATTAAAAGTATATCCAGCGGTTAAAAAACCAAAAGCATTGCGTCCTAAGCTTCCATAAAGTTGAGATCCCTCGGAACTTAAAATTTCTTCTCCAGGAGTAAAATCGCCTAAATTTCCTTTATCTTCTATGGTATTTATAGTGGTTTTATCTTTACTTCCATAAAAGATTCCGCCTAAACTTGCATCAAATCCGGCATATTCAATACTTGCACTCACACCAAATAAATTTCCATTCCCAACTCCAAAATCTTTCTTAAGCTCACCATCTGCACTATTTCCAAGATAAGCTAAAGAAAACTTATAGCTTATATCATCATAAAAACTTGTTTGGGTTGCTAAATTGAGAGCATAAAACAAAAAAGAATCGTTTAGGTAAGAAAACCAAAACTCAGGAGAAAGTTTAAAATCACCAAGCTCAGCATAACCAAGAGCTGCAATTCCATAAAGATTTTCTGCAAAAGGATTAGCTTGTTTTGAATCTACCATAAGTGGAACCGAAAGAGTGTCACTATCATTAGCATTATTGAAATTATCAAAAACATAAGCAGCTAAAGTAAGTCCATCTAAAGCTGTAATAGACTTAAGACCTGTTCCAACAAGACCTTCTGAGCTATTATCGGTCCAAATACTATCAATTTGCATTTTACCAACAAGAACACTAGAGGCAAGAGCTTCATTTGCATAGCTAAAATAAGACTGTCTTATTTTCAAATTTTCAGTAGTATTTACACCAGCATCAGATCCAAAAGACTTCTCAGCAGTATCATAACTTAGCTGCACAAAGGCTCTAAAATTATCCGCAATTGCCGCATCAAAGCCTAAAACCGAAAAAAACTTATGAGTCTGTCTATCTTCTTCGTTTTGAATTCCGTAGCCTTTTTTACCATAAAAATTGCCGGAAGTGCTATCATAACGATACCTTAATTCCCCGCTTACATCGACATTTTTGATGGCCTCGTCCAAAGGAGTTGCTAAAGAGCTAGATGCACAAAGCAAAGCAGAACATAAGACCAAAGAAAGTTTTTTCATCATTTTCTCCTTTAATTATGAAAGTATTTAAAATACATATGATAATAAAAAAAACATAAAACCAAAATAAATTTTGATAATATTTACTAATTACAAAAATTATTGAAATTTAAATTAAATACTTAAAACACAAACAAATGAAACATTTCTTAAAAACTTAAAAAATGTTTCATAAAAAAAATTAGTGAGAAATAGCCTGTGAAGCTCCTATACCTGTTTTTGCTCTAAAGTCAAAAGACTTGAAATTTTCTCTATCAATATCAGCTCTTTTACTTTTATCTGTAATAGAAAAAAACCAAAGCAAAAAGAAAGTCAAAGGTATAGAAAAAATTGCAGGGTGATCATAAGGAAAAAGTGCATTTGAAAAGCCAAAAGTTTTCTCCCACATACTAGGCGATAAAAATACGAAGCAAATCACAGCTAAAAGTCCAAGCAATCCTCCTACAAATACCCCTCTACTGGTTAAACCCCTCCAATAAATACATAAAAGAATAATAGGAAAATTCACACTACCGGCTATACCAAAGATAAGTCCAACCATAAAGGCTACATTTTGATTTTCAAAGATAAAGCCTAAAACTATAGCTAAAATACCTAAACAAATAGTAGAAATTTTACTTACTAACATTTGAGTTTTAGGCTCGGCTTTTCCTTGTTTGAAAACCTGAGAATACAAATCGTGAGCTATGGCTCCAGCTCCACTTATACAAAGTCCAGAAACTACGGCTAAAATGGTCGCAAAAGAAACAGCACTAATAAAAGCAAGTAAAACATTTCCTCCTAAAATCTCAGCCAAAACTATAACAACCATATTCGTAGCTCCGCTAAATTTCCCACTCTCATCTATGTACTGAGGATTTCCTAAAACAAAAGCAATGGCTCCAAATCCTAAAACAAACATTAGTAGAAAAAAATAAGCAATAAAAACAGTAGCATAAGAAGCTGATTTTCTAGCTTCTTTAGCGTCTTTAACCGTGAAAAATCTCATTAAAATATGAGGCAAACCAGCCGTTCCAAAAGTAACTGCAAGACCTAAAGAAAAAGTAGCTATAGGATCTTTAAAAAACACTCCCGCTTTCATAATGTCTGCACCTCTTGGGTGATTAGCTATAGCTAAATCAAAATAGTATTTCAAGTCAAAATTAGACATATAAAGTATGATGAGTGCCATTAAGGTCGTGCCTCCAAGCAGTAAAGAAGCCTTGATGATTTGCACCCAAGTTGTTGCGTGCATTCCACCAAATACTACATAACACATCATTAAAATTCCTACAAAAATCACCGCTAAAGAATAAGGCAAACCAAATAAGGTTTGTATAAGCTGTCCAGCTCCTACCATTTGAGCGATTAAATAAAGAACAACTATAGTTAAAGTGCTTAAAGCCGCTACTATCCTCACCGGTCTTTCTTCAAGCCTTAAAGCTATGACATCTGTAAATGTGAATTTGCCTAAATTTCTAAATCTTTCTGCGATTAAAAATAAAATCACGGGCCAAGCTATAGTCCAGCCAACAGGATAAACCAAAGCATCAAAACCATAAGAAAAAATAAGTGCACTAAGTCCTAAAAACGCAGCCGCACTCATATAATCTCCGGCTATAGCGAGCCCATTTTGAAAACCAGAAATAGACCCACTTGCTGTGAAAAAAGCCTCTGTACTGTGTGTCTTTTTGTTTGCAAAATAGGTAATAACCAAGGTTGCAAGTACAAAAAGAACAA
>CAZWYE010000121.1:0-3503 GCA_964637895.1 uncultured Campylobacter sp.
TTCTAAATTTCAAGCTTTTTGCCCAAGATGAGTTTATATTTTGGGCGGAGCTTTCGAGTAAAAATTTAATACTTTTTCATCAAAATCAAAGCCTTTCTTTAGCGATGACGAAGAGCGAGGAAGCAAGAAGCGAATTTGCGTGTGAAATTTCTTACACTCCAAAAGATTTAGAAATTTTACCAAGAACCGAATTAGGGCTTATAGATGATGAAATGCCAAAAACTCAAAAACTATCCTTTTTAAATTCCCACAAAGACGCACTTAGCGAGTGTTTCATCGGTGCAAAAATCAGCGTAAAAGATCTTGTAAAAAGCGAACTTGCAAAGGCACAAAGCGAAACTTATGTAAAGATTCTTCCTTTGCGTTTTAGCGTTCATTTTGGCGAAAACAGCTTTTTGATTTATTATCTTAAAAGAGATTAGAATTGCTAAAAATTAAGTTAAATTAAATTTCATCGCTGATAAAAAATGCTAATTTTTGGAATTTAGTTTTTTATTTTCTTAAAAACTGGGCTAAAATTTTTAAGAGTTTTAAATAAGATTTGCTTTAAAATTTCTTTTTAAAATCAAATTTGCTATAATCACGCAAAAATTAAGGGCTGTTTATGAATTTGGTTATAGTTGAAGACGATATTAATATGAGAAAGTCCCTAGAAATCGCTTTGGGCGAGTATGAGGAATTTAAAATAAAATCCTTTAAATCCGCCACCGAAGCCTTGAAAAAACTCGACTCCGATACGGATTTAATCATCACAGATATCAATATGCCCGGACTTGATGGGCTTGAGTTTGTCAAGGCTTGCGAGAATAAATACGATTTTATCATTATCACGGGCAATGCTACCTTAAATAGAGCCATAGAAGCCGTTCGTTTGGGCGTTAAAGACTTTTTAACCAAGCCTTTTGATATCGATACTTTGGTTGCTGCGATTAAGCGCACTAAGATTATACGCGAAAAAACTGCGAGTAAAAAGGCGAAAAAAAATGATGAGAGTAAGGAATTTTTCGCAAGTTCTCCAAAGCTTAATCACGCCTTAAATTTAAGCTTAAAAGCCGCAAAAACTGACGCTTCGGTTATGTTTTTTGGTGAGAGCGGAGTAGGAAAGGAAGTGTTTTCAAAATACATTCATACTCAAAGCAAACGAGTCTCAAAACCCTTTGTTGCGATAAATATGGCAGCCATTCCTGCGAATTTGATAGAAAGTGAGCTTTTTGGTTTTGAAAAAGGAGCTTTCACGGACGCAAATTCTACTAAAATCGGGCTTTTTGAAATGGCAAATGAGGGGACCTTGTTTTTAGATGAGATAGGTGAAATGCCTTATGAAATTCAAGCCAAGCTTTTAAGAGCTTTGCAAGAAAAAGAAATAGTGCGTTTAGGTAGCACAAAAAGCATTAAAATTGATGTTAGAATCATTAGCGCGACCAATGCAAATTTGGACGAGAAAATTCAAAAAGGCGAGTTTAGGGCTGATCTTTATTATCGTTTAAACACCATTCCTATAATCATACCGCCTTTAAGAGAGCGCAAAGAAGAGATTATAGAACTTGCAAACAAGGTTTTAAAAGATACTTGCAAGGAATACGAATTTGAAGAAAAAACATTTAGCAAAGAAGCAGTGAAATCCTTGCTTGAGTATGATTTTCCGGGCAATGTAAGAGAGCTTATCTCCATAGTGCAAAGGGCTTGTATTTTAAGCGATGGTAAGGAAATTTCGAGCGAGGATTTGTTTTTAGAACCTAGAAAATTTAAAAAAGATGTAAAAAATTTAGAAAAAGACTTGATAGAAGAGGTTTTAAAGGAGGCTAAATTTGATATTAAAAAAGCAGCACAAATTTTAGAAATGAACCCTTCGCTTTTAGAGGAAAAAATAAAAAAATACAATATAAAAGGATAAAAATGCCAAAAAAACAAAAAATAGCCATAGTAGGTGCCACAGGTGCCGTTGGCGAGGAGCTTTTAAGGGTTTTAGAGGAACTTGATTTTCCAGTTGAAAGCATTCTGCCTTTAGCAAGTGCAAGAAGTGTGGGCGAGGAGTTGGAATTTAAAAATAAAATTTACAAGGTTAAAGAACTTAATGAAAATGTCTTTAAGGAAAATCCCGTTGATATAGCTTTTTTTAGTGCAGGAGGAAGTGTTTCGGCTAAATTTGCGAGTTTTGCAGCAAAAGCAGGTGCGGTTGTGATTGATAATACAAGCCATTTTAGAATGGATAAAGATGTGCCTTTAGTCGTGCCAGAATGCAATGCCAAGGATATTAAATTTTGGAAAAAAAAAGGCATCATAGCTAATCCAAACTGCTCAACCATACAAATGGTGCATATTTTAAAGCCTCTTGATGATGTTTTTAATCTTCAAAGGGTTGATGTTAGCACCTATCAAGCAGCAAGTGGGGCTGGTAAAAAAGGAATGCAAGAGTTAGTTGATGCTATGCAAAGCTTTTTTGCTTTTAAGCTTGATGAATTTAAGGCAGAAATTTTTCCTCACACTCTAGCCTTAAATGTTATTCCTCATATCGATGTTTTCAATGAAAACGGCTATACTAAAGAGGAGCTTAAAATGGTAAATGAAACGCAGAAAATTCTGCATAAAAAGCTTGAAATTTCTGCAACTTGCGTGAGAGTTCCGGTTTTAAGAAGTCATAGCGAAGCGCTTACTATGCGTTTTGAAAAAGAAGTAGAACTTCAAAAGGCAAGAGAAATTCTAAAAAACGCTCCAAGCGTCGTGCTTATCGATGAGCCAGAGTACAAAAAATACCCTATGCCACTTTTTGTAAGCGATACGAACGAAACTTATGTGGGTCGTATCCGCAGGGATTTGACGCATAAAAACATCTTGCATCTTTGGTGTGTTGCTGATCAAATTCGCGTAGGAGCTGCTACAAATGCCGTTAGAATCGCACAAAAATGGCTTGAATTTAAAGATTAAGAGAGAAAAATGTTGGAGAGAATTTTTGAGTTTTTGCTGGTTAAGAGTCGTTTTGTTACGATTTTACCCGTTATTTTCGGACTTGTAGGTGCTTTTGTGCTGTTTTTTATAGCAAGTTATGATGTGCTAAAGGTTTTGCTTTATACTTATCAATATTTTTTCGGCATAAATGCAGAAATAGACCTACACGAAGATGTGGTCGCTTTAATCATCGGTGCTGTTGATTTGTATTTAATGGCTTTGGTTTTGTTTATCTTTTCTTTTGGGGTTTATGAGCTTTTTATCAGCGAGATAGAGGAATTTAAGCAAAGCAAACAATCAAAAGTCCTAGAAGTGCATAGCCTAGACCAGCTTAAAGATAAGCTTGCTAAGGTTATCATTATGGTTTTGGTGGTGAATTTTTTCCAAAGGGCTTTGCAGATGAAATTTGCAACCCCGCTTGATATGGGCTATCTTGCTGCTTCGATTTTTGCACTTTGTTTGGGGCTTTATTTTTTACATAAAGGCGGACATTGAAATTTACTTTTTTTTATTATAATCAAAGTAATTTACTTTTTAAGGTTTAAAATGCGGAATTT
>CAZWYE010000122.1:0-3460 GCA_964637895.1 uncultured Campylobacter sp.
AAAATTTACCACTTATTTTGAAAATAGTTGGTTGTTTAACCTGATGCATTCACAAATTTAAGAAGTGGTTTAAGGACACATTTTAAGGAGTTTAAATGAAAGTTAGGGCATCGGTTAAAAAGATGTGCGACAAATGTAAGGTTATTCGTCGCAGAGGCATAGTTCGCATTATTTGCGAAAATCCAAAACACAAACAAAGACAAGGATAAATATGGCTCGTATCGCAGGTGTGGATTTACCAAAGAAAAAAAGAATAGAATATGGGCTGACCTATATTTATGGCATTGGGCTTTTTACTTCAAGGAGAATTCTTGATAAAACAGGAATTTCTTACGATAAAAGGGTTTATGAGCTTAGCGAAGAAGAAGCTGCGGCGATTCGTAGGGAAATTCAAGAAAATTACAGAGTTGAGGGCGATCTTAGAAAGCAAGTTGCTATGGATATCAAAGCTCTTATGGATTTAGGAAATTACAGAGGTTTAAGACATAGAAAAGGCTTACCGGTTCGTGGTCAAAAGACTAAAACAAATGCTAGAACACGCAAAGGTAAGAGAAAAACCGTCGGTGCGAAATCATAAGGTTAAAGGATTCATATGGCAAAAAGAAAAGTAGTTAAGAAAAAAGTTGCTAAAAAAAATATAGCAAAAGGTATAGTTTATATCAGTGCGACCTTTAACAATACCATGGTTACAATTACTGATGAAATGGGAAATGCTATCGCTTGGAGCAGTGCAGGAGGGCTTGGCTTTAAAGGCTCTAAAAAATCCACTCCTTACGCGGCACAACAAGCAGTAGAAGATGCTTTAAATAAAGCAAAAGAACACGGTATCAAAGAAGTAGGCATCAAGGTTCAAGGACCCGGAAGTGGTAGGGAAACTGCAGTAAAGAGCGTTGGGGCTGTTGAGGGGATTAAAGTAACATTTTTAAAGGATATCACTCCTTTAGCTCACAATGGTTGCAGACCGCCTAAGCGTCGTCGTGTTTAATAAAGGAGAAAATTATGGCAAGATATAGAGGACCTGTAGAAAAACTAGAAAGACGATTTGGGGTCAGTTTAGCGTTAAAAGGCGAGAGGAGGCTTTCGGGCAAAAGTGCTTTAGACAAGCGTCCTTACGCACCCGGACAACACGGAGCTAGAAAAGGTAAAATCAGCGAATACGGACTCCAACTTAGAGAAAAACAAAAAGCTAAATTTATGTATGGGGTAAGCGAAAAGCAGTTTAGAAGGCTTTTTAGCGAGGCTGCAAGACGCGAGGGAAACACGGGGGTTTTACTTATTCAGCTTTTAGAGCAAAGACTTGATAATGTCGTTTATAGAATGGGCTTTGCGACTACAAGGAGGTTTGCAAGGCAGCTTGTAACTCACGGGCATATTTTAGTAAATGGAAAAAGAGTGGATATACCAAGTTATCGCGTTGAAGCTGGGGCTAAGGTTGAAGTGATAGAAAAAAGCAAAAACAATCCTCAAATCACAAGAGCCATAGAGCTTACAGCACAAACGGGCATTGTTGCGTGGGTTGATGTTGAGAAAGATAAGAGATTTGGAATTTTCACACGAAACCCTGAAAGAGAAGAAGTTGTCATTCCAGTAGAGGAAAGATATATCGTCGAGCTTTATTCAAAATAATAAGGGTCCAATATGAAGAATATTAAAACATCTGCTTACACGCCAACAGAATTTACTATTGAAAATATCAGTGATACTACGGCCAAAATCAGTGCTTGGCCCTTTGAAATAGGCTATGGAATCACCTTAGCCCACCCTTTGCGCCGTTTGCTATACACTAGCACCATAGGTTATGCACCAACAGCCATTCACATAGAGGGTGTTACTCACGAATTCGATAGTATGCACGGAATGCTTGAAGATGTAGCGTTTTTTATTATCAATCTTAAAAAATTGCGTTTCAAACTCAAAAGCAATGCCGAAAAAGAAAGCGTAGAATTTAGCTTTAAAGGACCTAAGGAAATTCACGGCAAAGACCTAAACAACACTCAAGTCGAGGTTGTCAATGCTGATGCATATTTAGCAACTATCAACGAAGATGCGGAGCTTAAATTCACACTTATCATCGAAAAAGGTATAGGCTATGTACCAAGCGAGGAGATTAAAGAGCTTTTAAACGATCCTAAATTCATAGCTTTAGATGCCTTTTTTACGCCTGTTCGCGAGGCCACTTACGATATAGAAAAAGTTTTGTTCGAGGATAATCCGGACTATGAAAAAGTCGTTTTAACCCTAACAACGGATGGGCAAATCACTCCAAACGAAGCCTTTCAAAACGCTTTAGAAGCTATGTATAAGCAATTATCCGTTTTCGATAAAATCACCAATGTAAGAAACATTATCAAAACTCAAGCTTCAAACAACGAGCTTGAAAGCACAAAATTGCTTCAAAATATCGCGGATTTAAATTTAAGCGCGAGGAGTTTTAACTGCCTTGAAAAGGTCGGTGTGGTTTATATAGGTGAGCTTGCTTTGATGAGCGTGAATGAACTTGCCGGTCTTAAAAATTTAGGTAAGAAGTCTTTGGACGAGATTAAAGGCATTATGGAGAGCATAGGTTTTCCTATAGGAAGCTCAAAGCTTGGCGATAACAGAGAACTTCTTAAAAAGAAGATAGCAGAACTTAAAGCACAAAACGAAGGATAAATAATGAGACACAAACACGGATACAGAAAGCTTGGTAGAACCTCATCGCACCGCAAGGCTTTGCTTAAAAATTTAGCCATAGCCCTCATAAAAAACGGCAAGATAGAAACAACCCTACCAAAAGCTAAAGAATTAAGAATTTATATAGAAAAAATGATCACTCGTGCCAGACTTGGAGATTTTAACGCCCACAGAGTTGTTTTTGCGAATTTACAAGATAAAACAAGCACACACAAACTCGTTGAAGAAATCGCACCGAATTTCAAAACGAGAAACGGAGGCTACACAAGAATCATCAAAACAAGAATTCGCCGTGGCGATGCCGCTGAAATGGCTTTCGTTGAATTCGTAGCTTAACTTCCTAAGCTTAAAACTTTTCTAAGGTTTTAAGCTTTTTGTATATTTTAAAAAGCCTTTAACGAATATTTAAGCTGCAAAACTATATCTAGATTTATATCCTTATAAGCATTTAAATACAAGCAAATTCAAAAAGTATGTTAGGCACATTTAAAATTCTTTTAAAATAGCACTATTCCCTGCGTCGGTAATGTTTCCTTATTTAATATTATTTCATATATTTTTTCATAATGAAGTCGCCCTTTTATTTCCCTAGCAGTATCATAAGCTATGCTAGGTCCAAATGTCTCACTTCCCGGGTGTTTTGTTTGTAAATACTTCCGTCCGCATAACATATGTAGCCACTATTAATTATAAAATTGCTGTTTTCTTGTTGGATTAATTCTTGGTTTTTGCTTCAAGCTCATCTTTGGTATCAAAAAATTCCTTATAAGTTTTAATCGCAGCCTTA
>CAZWYE010000123.1:0-3420 GCA_964637895.1 uncultured Campylobacter sp.
TAACACTTTGTATGGGAGCTTTGAAAGAGATAATGCTTGAAGATTTTGCTAAGGAATTCGTAGGCAAAATTAAACTTGCAAATTTAGGCTTAAGCCACGAAAAATTCACTCCAAACGCTAAAGCTTTTTTGCTTGAAAAAAAGGACTTAAAGCTTATTGAGCGCAAGGCAAATTCAAACAAAGGAAATTTCGGGCACATTTACATAGCAGGAAGCGTAAGTGCTGGAAGTTTAGCCGGGCTTGGTGCGCTAAATTTCGGTGCAGGGCTTGTTTCTTTGCTTAATACAAAAAGCTTTTCGCCTCTTTTAATGCTAAAAAACAAGCTAAATACGGACGCAAACGCCCTTGCTTTAGGAATGGGGCTTGAAAATTTAGAACTTTTAAAAGATGAAAAGCTTTTAAATATCCCTCTGGTTTTAGACGCAAACTGCTTTTCAAGTAAGGAAATTTTAAGGCACTTAAGTCGCGAAGATGTCGTGCTAACGCCGCACCCAAAGGAATTTGCAAGGCTTTTAAGGCTTTGTTTTGATGAGGATATTAGTGTGAGTGAAATTCAAAAAAAACGCTTTTTTTACGCGAAAAAATTCGCAAACAAATTTGAGTGTGTTTTGCTTTTAAAAGGTGCAAATCCTATTACCGTTCAAAAAGATGAAATTTTTGTGGTAAATTGTGGTAACGAAGCCTTAGCAAAAGGTGGCAGTGGCGATGTTTTAAGCGGAATGGTAGCCGCGCTTTTAGGAGCAAATTTTACTGCCTTAGACGCGGCAAAAAACGCAAGTTTAGCCCACGCTTTAGTCGCTAAAAAATACAAATTTAACAAAAATAGCTTTGACGCGCTAAAACTCATAAAAGGATTAAAATGCTTGTAAAACTCGCCGTGCTTTTCAGTGGAAACGGAAGCAATCTTGAAAATATCTTAAAAACGCTTCATAAAAAGAGCTTTAGTGGAGTGGAATTTGAAGTGGTGCTTTGTCTTTGTAATAAAAAAGACGCTTTTGGCATACAAAGAGCCGCTAAATACGGGCTTAAAACTGAAATAATCGAGCATAAAGATTTCAAAAATAGAGAGGAATTTGATGCCTTGCTTGTGAGTGAAATTCAAAAAAGCGGGGCGGATTTGACTATTTTAGCGGGATTTATGCGGATTTTAAGTCCTGTTTTTACACAAAAGATTAAGGCTATCAACCTACATCCTTCTTTACTACCTCTTTTTAAGGGTGCAAACGCCATTAAAGAAAGCTTTAGTAGCGATATGAAGGTCGCTGGAGTGAGCGTTCATTGGGTAAGCGATGAGCTTGATGGTGGTAAAATCATCGCTCAAAAGGCTTTTGAAAAAGGAAATTTGAGCTTTGAGGAATTTGAAAACAAAATCCACGCCCTCGAACACGAACTTTTACCACAAAGCATAATAGAACTTTTTCTTAATAAAATCTGATAAAACATAATTTATTTCTAAAAAATTTGTAAGAAAATACTCTGCTAAAGGATTTTGCTAAGGTGGTATCAGGTGCTTTATTTGTTAGTCTTGCTTTGAACAATGATTTTTAGCTAGTGTTATAAATGAAATTTAATTATAAATGCTAAAGCTCTTTAATCTTAACAGATAAAACAAGCTTAAAAGTGGGCATATACAAGAATACATAGCCTTAAATATACTTAAAAACAAGTTAGCACATAGATTTAATCCCAAGCTATTTAAAAAAGCTTAAAAATGCAAATCTTAAGCTTAAAAGGTGCAAGAAACCGCACCTTTTAAAGGATTTAAACTTGCTTTATGATTATATCTTTTGCGTCCGAGTCTATTAGAATTTGGGCGTTTTCTTTGAGTTCGTCCGCTAAAATCATAGTGCTAAGCTTATCCTCTATACTATCATAAATCGCTCTTTTTAGCGGTCTTGCACCAAAATCA
This sequence comes from uncultured Campylobacter sp., assembly GCA_964637895.1. Classification (GTDB taxonomy): domain Bacteria; phylum Campylobacterota; class Campylobacteria; order Campylobacterales; family Campylobacteraceae; genus Campylobacter_D. The sequence goes on from CAZWYE010000123.1 coordinate 1,910, forward strand.
GGATCAAATCCCTCTTTTGCGATAAATAAAGCCGCGTTTTCGCTCAAACTTGCCTTAATGCCCTTACTCGCTAAATTCTTTTGTAAGCTAACGAACAAAAGCTTGACAATCTCGTAAGCCTCATCCTGTCCTAAAGCATTGAAAGTGATAATATCATCAAGTCTGTTTAAAAACTCGGGCTTAAAAAAGGCTCTAAGCTCGTTTTTGATGGCATTTTCTCTTTCTTCACCGCTTAAATTCATAATAGCTCCTGAGGCGATATTTGAGGTTAAAATGATGATAGTGTTTTTAAAATCCACCGTTACGCCCTTGCTATCGGTTGCCCTACCATCGTCTAAAATTCCCAAAAGCACATTAAAGACATCTTGATGAGCCTTTTCTACCTCATCGAACAAAAGCACACTATAAGGCTTACGGCGCACAGCTTCGGTAAGCTCTCCGCCCTCTTCGTGTCCTACATAACCAGGAGGTGCTCCTAAAAGCCTTGAAACGCTGTGTTTTTCCATAAATTCGCTCATATCAAAACGAATTAAAGCTCTTTCATCATCGAACAAAAAAGCCGCCAAAGCCTTAGCACTTTGGGTTTTCCCAACGCCTGTTGGACCTAAGAATAAAAAGCTTCCTATGGGCTTAGAACCCTCATTAAGCCCGGCTTTATTGCGTTTAATAGCCTTAGCCAAAGCATTTAGTGCTTTATCTTGCCCCACAACGCTTTCTTTAAGGTGTTTTTCTATATTTAGGAATTTTTGCTTTTCTGAAGTGAGCATTTTTTGAACGCTAATGCCCGTCCATTTGCTTAAAATTCCAGCGACTAAATCCTCATCGACTTGATTTTTAAGCAAAACTCCATTTCCGCTCATATTTTTCCATTTTTCCTCTAAATTCAAAAGCTCTTTTTCAAGGCTTGGAATTTTTCCGTATTCTAGCTCTGCAGCCTTTTGAAACTCGCCCTTATCCTTAGCAAAACTCGCTTCATTTTTAAGCAAGTCTATTTCTTTCTTTTTAGCACTAATTGAGTCAAAAACCGCTTTTTCGTTTTCAAACTGCGATTTTAAAGCACTTTGCTTTTCTTTTAAATTCGCAAGTTCTTTTGAAATTTCATCAAGCCTTTTTTGATTCTTTTCTCCATCTTCCATCTTCAAAGCCTCGTTCTCAACCTCCAAAGTCTCTATATCTTTACGCACTTTTCTTAAAGAACTTGGCTCACTTTCAATCTGCATTTTAAGCTCAGCCGCCGCTTCATCGATTAAATCAATGGCTTTATCGGGCAAAAATCTTTCGCTAATATATCTTTTAGAAAGCTTAGCCGCAGCGACTAAAGCACTATCTGCAATGCTTACATTGTGGTGAATTTCAAGCTTTTCTTTTATACCTCTAAGCATAGCCAAAGCTTCATTAACGCTAGGTTCTGGCACATTTACAGGCTGAAATCTTCTTTGCAAAGCCACGTCTTTTTCAAAATACTTGCGGTATTCTTTCAAAGTAGTAGCACCTATGGTGTGAAGCTCACC
>CAZWYE010000124.1:0-3190 GCA_964637895.1 uncultured Campylobacter sp.
TTAAGCTCTTGTCTAAAATCCAGCCATTCTAAAGAAAGTGGTGCAAAAGCCTTGTAGCATTTTTCTAAAAGCTCTAAATCCCTTTTGCTCCTTACTTCTTGTAGGGCAAGTTGGTATGGGCTTAGTGCTTTTATTTCTGTTACGCGAAGTTTTATGAGGTTTTCTTGTTTATAAACTTCATTTATATTTGTTTTATAAAACATAGTTTTAACCTTGCAGTTTCCGTGTGCTTTTTTGTTTTTTATCCCCATAAGTGCGAATTTATAACTTCTATGTACTTTATGAAAAATGCCCTCTCTATTCTCAAAGGCATAGAAAAATTCTAGTGTTTTCTCTTCTAAAATGTGTTTTCTTAAAGCAAAGCTTCCCTCTTCAAGCATTAAAGCACTTGGTAAAACATAGCATAGTATAGCTTCTTTGTCTAAAAGCTCTAAATTCCTTTCTACAAAAAAGCGGAATAAATTCCCATCGCCACTGCCACGACTTTTCTCGTATTTTTCTTTATAGTAATCGTTTGTGGATTTTATGAAGTCTTTTGTCTCCTCGTATTCTTTTTTTATATAATCTTTTTTCAAAAGGTCGTTTTGAAGTTCTGCCTTTTTGCTATTGCTTAAAGTGCGGTAATTGCTACGCCACTGAGGAAAGAAGTCTAAATCACTAAATTTGGTCTTATCCCAAGGCGGATTTCCCACTATGCAGTCAAAGCCTCCTTTAAAAGCTTTGTTCTCTTTTGCGTCTTGTGCTTGAGTTATTTTGGTTTTTTCTTCATCTGCTAGAATTCGCACAAGCTCCGGAAACTCAACCTCATAATTAAAAAAGCCGAATTTTTTAGCATATTTTTGGATAATTTCTTTTGCGTATTCATTTTCTTCGAGCTTTTGTAAGCCTTCTGATTCTAGTGCTAGAAGTGCTATTTTTTCATCTTTATCTGCAAAAAATTTCGCGTTTAAAAAATTAAGATAAAGGTTTAATACCTCAATATTTGGCACGATTTCTTTGCTGTAAATTTCTTTTGATTTTTTGATTTTTTCTGCATTTGTATCCGTGATATTATCAAGTTTAAAAGCGGCTTCTTGTAGAAAATTAAATTTCTTTGTAAGTTCTGGCATCAATACATTTTCTTTAGTCGTTTTTTCTAATAACTCCTCAAACTCCTCAATTTTACTGCCTATTAAAGCATTTCCGCATTTTATATGGTGTTCTATAAGACTTAAAGGTGTGCCGAAAATAAAGCTATCAATCCACAATGAGAGCTTGGTAAGTTCTATGCTAAAAGGATTGACATCTACACCAAAAATTACGCGTTTTAACAAAAGCCTTTTTAAAATATCGCTTTCATCTATTTTGTAATTTTCATCTTCTATAAATTCTTTTGCGCCCTCTTCTATTTCATTTTTTTCTTTGTTATAAAGTTCTTTAAATTTCGGAAAAGTATCAAAATTATCTAAAACAAAATCCGTAATGCAATTTAGTGCTTCAACCAAAAAATGCCCACTTCCACAAGCATTATCTAAGATTTTAAAGCACTTCGCACCCTTTGCACTAAGGCTTTCATCGTTTAATGCACCTCTTCGAGAAGCATCGTTTATAGCCTCTTGGCATAGGAATTTCGTTATGGAATCTGGAGTATAAAAGCTTGCCGTGCTTTTTCTTGAATTGCTCGTGTTTTTAAGGTAAATTGCATCTTTTGCGTAAGTTTGTGTGCGGTGGATTATATAAGATTTTTTTAAATTCTTAAGGTCGTAATCTTCAAAATAACCCTCAAGCGATTCTAAATCGTCCTTATTTTTCTTATGCGAATACACCACATAAAACAGCTCCTCACCTGCAATGGCAAAAAAATACGAAAGCAAACCCTCATAAATCGTGCCTAAATGTGCTACGCTTAAAATGCTATAATCACGCCTAAAAATCGAACTACCATTATCATACTTAAACAAGGTCTGCAAAATTTCAACCAAAAGCTTATTGCTAAAAACCTTGTTTAATTTTTCCTCCGGGAGATTTTTAGAATCAAAAAGTCCGCCATTAAACAGCGGGATATCTATGTTTGTTTCTCCTTTGTTATAGTTTTCAAAGATTCTTTTTAACTCATAAATTCCATTAAATGAACGCTCTTCTTCTTTTGAGTTTTGCCTTTGCTTTTCTAACTCGCCTAAAAGATTATAGATACTCATATTCTTGCTAAAATACCTATGTTTATCAATGGTTTGTTCGAATTTATCCTCAAAATACGCAACAAAAAGAAGCCTAAAAATAAAATAAAGCGAATATTGATAAATGTCTTTTAAATCCATGTTTTTATCTCTTTCGTAAAACGCCGCACCGATTTTCTCAAACACCGAATCCCTGCCCTCGATTCCATAAATCACGGCTTGCAAGTCGTTTTCAAGGGTGATTTTTGCTTCCTCGTTTTTTTGTAAAATATCGCTTATTTCGCTTTTTTCTTGGTAAATTTCAAAGTTTTTTGCACGAAAAATATAATAAAAATAATTAAACGCCTCTAATGCCTCAGCTTGGGATTCTTTCTCTAAGATTTTCTCCAAATTTATTTCATAAAATACCTTTTGAGAATAAAGCGTTTTATTATCATAAAAGCGCCATAATTTGCCATTAGTTAAAAAGCCAAAATCTTTCTTAAGATTTGAAATATAGCGTAGAATTTGAAAATGCGGGTTGTGTAGGATTTTTTTAGTATCGATTTCTTCTTTGTAAGCTTTGCTTTCCAAAATGACACTAAAATACTCATTACTTGCCTTTCTTTCCTCTTCTGGTAAAGACTCATAAAGTGCTTTTGAATCTTTGCTTGTAAAAAGCAAAAAGTCCGGCTTTTCAATTTTGCCTTGAATGTTTTTGTCCTCTTGTCTTAAAAATTCCCAACCAAGAATTTCTAAAATTTTCGCTATAAATTCATCTTCAAGCTGGTGTTCGCTTAAGTTTTTAAATCTTTCTTTATCATAAATTTCTTTCACTTGAAAAAATACTTTTTCTGTTTCGCTCGCATTTTTCTCAAAGCCATAAACTGCTGGAAAATCAATACTTAAAGTAAAACGCGCAAAAAGTTTGTTGATTAAAAAATCATTATTTTCTATTAAATCAATGTAATGTTGGTGCATTTTAGATTCGCTTTTTGTGAAATTAATTTCGTATTATAGCAAAATTTTCTTGCTAAAAAATTTAGTAAAATTTT
>CAZWYE010000125.1:0-3133 GCA_964637895.1 uncultured Campylobacter sp.
AGTCTCCAGCACTTGCAACTTACTCGTTTTTGCCAGTGGTTCAGGCTTTTTTAAGTAGAGCTAATATAGTCGTTAAAACCTCCGATATTTCTTTATCAGGCAGGATAATAGCGAATTTTAGCGAGTATCTTCAAAACGAGCAAAAATGCGAAGATGCCTTGAAAAATTTGGGCGAACTTGTCAAAAAAGCGGATGCAAATTTGATTAAAACTCCAAACATTTCAGCTTCCATTCCTCAGCTTAAAGCTGCGATTAAAGAGCTTCAAAATAAAGGCTATATGTTACCAAATTACCCAGACGAGCCAAAAAATGAAGAAGAAATTCAAATCAAAGCAAAATATCAAAAAATTTTAGGCTCAGCGGTAAATCCGGTTTTGCGTCAAGGAAATTCAGACCGCCGCTCCACTAAAGCCGTAAAAGAATACGCAAAGAACAATCCTTACCGAGTCGTGCCTTTTGACAAAAAGTCTAAAAGCAAGGTTTCTTATATGAAAGAGGGCGATTTTTTCTCTAACGAAAAAGCGGTTTTGATAGAAAAAGACTGCACTGCAAGTATAGAATTCGTTTCAAATAGCGGAAAAAGCGAAATTCTAAAAAGCGATTTAAAACTTGAAAAGAACGAAATTTTAGACGCTACCTTTATGGATGTGGAAAAACTTCAAGCTTTTTATGAAAAAGAGCTTGAAGTTTGTAAAAATGAGGATTTGCTTTTTTCTTTGCATCTTAAAGCAACGATGATGAAAGTAAGCGATCCTATAATCTTTGGTTATGCACTCAAGGTGTTTTTCAAAGAGCTTTTTGCAGAATTTAAAGAGGAATTTGAAAGCTTAGGAGTGAATGCAAACAACGGCTTATCAGAGCTTTTAAGCAAGATTGAAAATTCCAAACAAAAAGAAGCTATACTTAAAAAATACCAAGAAATTTTAAACACAAGAGCGGAAATTTCTATGGTAAATTCGGACAAAGGTATTACTAATTTGCATATTCCAAGCGATGTTATAGTCGATGCTTCTATGCCTGCTATGCTTAAAAACGCAGCAAGACTTTGGGATAAAGACGGCAAGGAAAAGGACACGAACGCTTTAATACCTGATCAAACTTATGCAACTATTTACGAAGCAGTGATTGAGGATTTGCACGAAAACGGAACGCTTAATCCTAAAACACTAGGAACGGTTGCAAATGTAGGTTTAATGGCTAGAAAAGCTCAAGAATACGGCTCACACGATAAAACTTTCGTCGCTAAAGAGGATGGAGTTTTTAAAATAGTTGCAGAGGGTAAAACCTTGCTTGAACACAAAGTTCGAAAAGGCGATATCTACAGGGCAAACGAGGCTAAATTCGATGCGGTTTTAAACTGGATAGATTTAGGCATTGAAAGGGCGGATTTAACGGGAAGCGAGGCGATTTTTTGGCTTGATGAAAAAAGAGCAAGCAATAAAATTATGATTTCTTTAGCCAAGCAAAGACTTGCAGAAAAGGGCAAAGATATGAAAATTCTTGCTCCAAAAGAGGCTTGTTTAAGAAGCTTAGAACTTATTCGTGCGGGAAAAGATGTCATTTCTATTACGGGAAATGTGTTGAGGGATTATCTTACGGATTTGTTTCCTATTTTAGAGCTTGGAACGAGTGCGAAAATGCTTTCTGTCGTGCCTATGCTAAATGGCGGTGCTATGTTTGAAACAGGAGCTGGAGGAAGTGCACCTAAGCAAGTTGAGCAGCTTGTAGAGGAAAATCACTTGCGCTGGGACAGCTTAGGAGAGTTTTTAGCCTTGCAAGCAAGTTTGGAATTTTACGCAAATAAATGTTCAAGCAATAAAGCAAAAGTTTTAGCAAACTGCCTTGATGAAGCAATAGGCGAGTGGCTTGAAAATAACAAAGCTCCTTCAAGAAAGGTCGGCGAAGATGATAACCGCACTAGTCATTTTTACCTTGCAATGTATCTTGCAAACCACCTTGCTAAACAGGCTAATGATATGGAACTTCAAAGCTTTTTCAAAGATATAGCCTTAGAACTTAGTTCTAATGAAGAAAAAATCAGACAAGAATTCATAGACTCTCAAGGCGTTAAGGTCGATCTTGGAGGCTATTATAAATTCGATGATAAAAAAGCAAAAAGCATTATGTGTCCTAGCAAGACTTTCAACGCCATTTTAGCAAAAATAGAGCAAAAAAAATGAAGATAACTATCATCGGTGCGGGTAATGTGGGTTATAGCATTGCTTATGCTTTGATTTTAAGGGAATTTGCAAAAGAACTTGTCTTAATAGACAGAAGCGATGATGTGCTTATAGCTAGGGAATTAGAGCTTTGTCAAAGTATAGCAGCACTAAATTTACCCATAGAGCTTGTTTGCACTAAGGATTATTCGCACACTAAGGGTTCTGATATTGTGATTTTCGTTGCCGGTGTGCCACGAAAGGACGGACAAAGCAGGGAAGAGCTTTATCAAACTAATGCCGAAATTATGCTAGATTGTGCTAAAAACATAAAAGAATTCGTTGATGATCCGCTTTTTATTATCATTACAAATCCTGTGGATTTCTTACTTAACACCCTTTATGAGAGCAAACTTTTCTCTCCTAAAAAAATCGTTGCTATGGCAGGAACTTTGGATAATGCAAGATTTAAATACGAAAGTGCTAAAAAGCTAGGTGTGCCAATATCAAGCGTAGATACAAGGCTCATAGGCTTTCATAACGATGCTATGGTTTTGCTTTTTTCTCACGCAAAGGTTAAGAACAAAGCCCTTAAGGAATTCTTAGACGAAGAGGAGCTTGAGGACTTGGAAAATGAGGTTAAAACCGGCGGTGCAAAGGTCATTAAACAACTTAAAACTTCGGCTTTTTTAGCTCCGGCTAGTGCTTGTGTTAGAATGCTTGAATCCCTTAGAACCGGCGAGTTTTTGCCTATGAGCGTGATTTTACACGGCGAATTTGGAGTGCAAAATAAAGCCTTAGGGGTTATGGCACGACTTAGTTTAGAGGGCATTAGCGAAGTGATGAAGCTTACTTTAAGTAGCGATGAAGAAAAAAAGCTTGAAAAATCTTTAATCAAATACCAATACAAAGGAGAATAAATGAACATACACGAGTATCAAGCAAAAGAAATTTTTGCAAGTTATAATATACCA
>CAZWYE010000126.1:0-3102 GCA_964637895.1 uncultured Campylobacter sp.
TTTTTTTTTTTTTTGTAAAAATAAGCTTTACTTTTAAGGAGAGCAGAAATGAAAGAAAGTGTAGAAGAGCTTATTTTAAAGCATTTAAGAGAAAGTGCGGACGAGTTTGAGGTGCCAGAGCTTAAGAGTGCTACCTTAGAAACGAAGCTTTACACGGGCTTAGGAGGTGTTTTGGATTCTTTAGCTTTGGTTTCTTTAGTGAGTGATTTAGAAGAACTTTTAAGCGAAAAGCTTGGTAAAGAAATCATCTTAGCCGATGAAAAAATGATGAGCTCTAAAAACTCGCCTTTTAAAGATGTCAAAAGCCTTGCAGACTATATCAACAAAGCCTTAGAAAAGTTCTAAAATGCAAAAAGTTTTCCTCATCACAGGAACGCGCAAAGGCATAGGAAGAATGCTAAGCGAGCATTATCTTAAGCAGGGCTTTATAGTGTGTGGTTGCTCCAGAAAAGAAACCCAGCTTAGCCATAAAAACTACCGCCATTTTTGCCTTGATGTGTGCGATGAAAAAGCCGTAGTTTCAATGGTTCGCGAGGTGAAAAGAGAGTTTAAACGCATTGATACCTTGATAAATAACGCAGGAATTGCAAGCTTAAATCATACCCTAACCACGCCTTTAAAAAGCGTTGAAAAGGTCTTTGAGACGAATTTTTTCGGCTCTTTTTTGTTTTTAAGAGAGGTTGCTAAGGTGATGAGTTTAAGCCGCAAGGAGGGCGGAAATTTTAATATTGTCAATTTTGCGACCATAGCCACGCCTTTAAGGCTAGAGGGCGAGGCTGTTTATGCAGCCTCAAAAGCAGCCGTGATAAATCTCACTCAAACCGCAGCAAAAGAACTAGCCCCCTTAGGCATAAGGGTAAATGCCCTTGCTCCAACGCCCATAAAAACAGACCTCATTAAAAATGTCCCCGAAAATAAAATCAACGAGCTTCTCGCAAAACAAGCCTTCCACCGCTTTGGCGAGTTTGAGGATATACTCAATGTGATTGATTTTTTCATCGATGAAAAAAGTGCTTTTATCACGGGACAAACCTTATTTTTAGGCGGGGTTTTTGAATGAAATTTTCTCACCCTTTTTTGCAAAAATTATGCACTTTTAAAGACCAAAAGGCTTTAATTTACGAGGATAAAGAAAGCTCTTATGAGGACTTGCTTTTAAAAACTAAAGAAAAAATCGCTCAGATTCAAAACTCTACGCAAGAGCAGATTTTAGGACTTCTTGGAGATTTTAATCTTGATTCTATCGCGTTTTTACTCGCTTGTATAGAGCTTAATAAAATCATCGTGCCTTTTGTTGATGAAAACGAGCTTGAAAGCAAGATGAAAGAGGCTGGAATTCGTGTGCTTTTTAAGGATAATGAATTTTTCTTTAAAGAAAATTTAACGCCCCAAAACGAGCTTATAAAAAATTTAAAAGAGGCTGGGCTGATTTTATTTTCAAGCGGTTCTACGGGAAAAGCAAAGGCGATTTTGCATAATCTTAACACATTCTTAAAGCCCTATCTAGACAAAAAACCTAAGAAAATGAAACTTTTGCTTTTTTTAATGTTTGATCACATAGGAGGACTCAACACCCTTTTTAACTGCTTAAGTATCGGTGCTTGTGGGGTTGGGCTTAAAGATAGAAAAAATGTCGATTCCCTAGCCCTTAGCATACAAAAACACAAAATCGCTTTGCTTCCTGCAAGTCCTAGTCTCTTAAATCTTATGCTCCTAGCAAAGGTGCATCAAAGATACGATTTAAGCTCTTTAAAGCTCATCACTTACGGCACTGAAAAAATGCCCGATTCCTTGCTTGAGAGGCTAAAGCTTGCGTTTAAAGGAGTGAGATTTCATCAGACTTTTGGCACCAGCGAGGTAGGAATCACGCAGACTAAGACGCATAAAAATTTCATAAAACTTGAAAATATTGACTATAAAATCATAAACAACGAGCTTTATTTAAAAAGCAAAACCCAGAGTTTAGGCTATCTCAACGCTTCAAACGAGGCTTTTAGAGAGGACGGGTATTTTGCTACGGGCGATTTGGTAGAGCTTGTAAGCATTAATGATGAAGAATATTTAAAAATCATAGGCAGAAATAAAGAACTCATCAATGTAGGCGGAGAAAAGGTGCTTCCGGGCGAGGTTGAGAGTGTGCTTTTGGAATTTGATTTTGTAGCGGACTGCCTCGTTTTTGCTAAAGAAAATCCCCTCACAGGACAAAGCGTTGCCGCAAAAATCGTCCTTAAAGAGGGCTTTAATTTCAACGCCTTAGAGCTTAAAAAGAAAATCAAGCTTCTTTGCAAGGACAAACTCGCCCCCTATAAAATTCCAAGCAAGATAGAAGTGGTAGAAAAGCTTAAATTCAGCAATAGATTTAAAAAGGTAAGATGATGCAAAACATAGTCGTTTTAGGCGGTTCTAATTCAAGAGTGCCCAATTCTTTCTACGCTGGAATTTGCGGCGATGAGGAGGGCGAGTTTAAGGTTCATAATCTTTCTGTGGGCGGAAGCGAGGCTTTGCATAAGATTTATAATCTTAATGATAAAAGATACCAAGAGCTTTTTCAAAACGCTGATTTACTCATACTTGAGACAAATATAATGGACGATAAGCATTATCGTCATATTCATTTTGATTCAGAGCTTCTTAAAAGAAATGTGAAATGGCTTTTTAATGAGCTTTACAAAAGCGGTAAAAAAGTCCTAGTTTGCATTCTTTTTTCTCCTTATTCAAGGGCGAAAGACTGGTTTTTAGTTAGTGATTTATACGAAAAACTCTGTCGGCATTACGGCTTTAATTTTATCAATTTTCATCAAAAAATGTTTGATTTAAATTTGCAAGATTTTTGCATTAGCAAACTAGGCAGTTCTCATATTTTTTTCCCTATTATGTATGAATTCGGAAAAAATATAAGACTTAATTTTAAAAATTTCTTAAGTCCTAAAAAAGAAGTAATGGGGGGGGGGGAATCCCGAATTTGTCGTTGTTTCGCCGCAGGAGCTTAACTCAAATTTAAACGAAGGAAAAATAAGAGATATTTACTATAACGAAAAAATTTTTTGGTTAAAAGAAAACGATAAAATTATTTTTCCTAAAAAATATCAGGGCTTAAATCTT
>CAZWYE010000127.1:0-3064 GCA_964637895.1 uncultured Campylobacter sp.
TAAAAAAATGAAGTTTTTTAGGTTTTTCTTTTTTTGGTGAATTTGCTTGTTTTTTACTTGTTTTTTCGTTTTTAGAGTCCGCTTGCACTTTAAAATCTAGCATAAAGTATCCTTTTTAAAATAATCGGTTGCAATAAAAAAGCAAAAGCCAATAAAAAAGGCTAAAAAGCATAATAAAATATCCTCAGCTAAGAACCTCAAAATAATATCTTTATTAAAGTCCATAAAAACTCCTTTAAAAATTTCTTTTATTTTAGCTGGTTTTTTGTGTAAAAAATAGGGTTAAAATGTTAAAAAAATCTTAAGTTAAGTTTAATATAATGTGCTTTAAAAATTTAAAGGTTTTTGAGTGTTAGAATTAGTTAATGTTTTACTTAGTTTAAGAATAGATTTGCTTGTTTTTTTAGTAATCGGCTTTTTACTCGGCTTTTTGACAGCCTCTAAAACAAAAAGCAAAGAATTAAGGGATTTTTTAAAGAAAAGCGAAGCTAATTTGAAAGAAATTAAAGCTTACAATGAAGTTTTTAAAAATAAATGTGAAGCTAATTTGAAAGAAATTAAAGCTTACAATGAAACTTTAAAAAATCAAAGTGAAATTAATTTAAAAGAATTAAAAGCACAAAACGAGCTTTTAAAAAAAGAATATGAGATTAAATTGAAAGCTTACGAGTTAGAATGTGAAAAAATGAAAGAATTTAAAAAAGATTTAAGTCAAAGTATTGCCTATTTAGCCACAAAAAAATAAAAGTTTGCAAGTAAATTTTAAGATTTTTGAAAATCATTTTAAAAATTCTTTTCAAGCTGGGGTTAAGATTTTTTAATTTTCTTGTAAATTCCGCTTTTTATCCACTCTTTTGACTTAAACAATTTAAATTTAAGTTTCAATTTGGTTCTTAAAAGTCTTTTTAAAATAGCCTTTTGCCCAGCTTTTATCGCCTCGCCTCACAAAATATTAAAAAAATGCTAGATTTTATCTTGTTTTTGTGCAAGTTTTTACATCGCCTCACAATTTAAATTATTCTAGCCTCGCCACCACACGAAAAAGCTTATATTTTTTAAAATAACAAATAAAATTAAAAGCTCGGTTTTATTTGAGACTTAATGTCGTTCTTTTTTTGCGTGTTTTTTAAATGGTGAAAATTTGAAAAAATGAAAAAATGCTTTAATCTTTTTTAGAATAAGTGGCTATGTGTTTTTGTCAATGCCCTTAAAATAAGGCTTTTAAAAGGCTTATGTTGCTTTAAATGCTTATTTTACCTTGCTTTTAAAAAGGAAGTTTTATTAAAATTATTTTTTTAAAAAAATTTTTTAGCTTGTTTAAAGCCTTATTTTAAGGGCATTTAAAAGGCTTTTAATGCTTATCAGTGGTGAATGTTTTTTAAAAAAGCACTTGACTTTTTAAGAAAAAAAAATTAAATGGTATTTTATAAAATTTTTGATTTCGTTTTTTTTAACACAGAAGCCTTTTAACTTCTGCGTGTTTTGGCTTAAAAGCGTGATTTCTAAAGGTTTTTTAATTGTAATCAAGCTTAACTAAATGCCAATAAAGGTTATTTAAGCGGTATTCATCCGCTTAATGTTGTTACTAGTTTTTTCTTATTTTAAAAAAAAGAGAAAAGCTGAAGACTTTTAACACTTCGTAAGAATCTTGCGAAATCTAAGCCACGCTAGAACGAACATAGTATTTGGTATGAGATTTAAATACGAAAGTAATCTGAAATTTAAATCCCAGTCTCTGCTGTCAAATATCGCAATGAAGATAAAAAACAAAATTTGAATAGCGATATAAAGGATAAAACTTCGCACAAAGATCTTGTCGTTTGTGATTTGCGAGAGACTTTTAAACCATAAAAAGGTCACAACAAGAAACACGATACCTAAAATCAAGGCTATAATTAAACTAGTGTTAAATATTTTACCCGTCCATACGAATTTTTCTACAAAAGAACTAAGCAACTCCATAATAATAAAAGAAAGAACAAAGCTAATAAGCGAATACTTAATAGGTCTGCTGTCCCCGCTAAGCTTCATTAGAGAAAAATTCACCCAAAGATAAAACGCACACGATAAAATGCCAAAAACATACAAAAGCACCTTTTTACCCGTGAAATACTCGCCAATCAAAAAATAATAAATCATATAAGCAATGATCGCCAAAAACGCAAAAAATTTCAAAGAATGGATATTTGGTTGGAAAACGAAGTTTTTTGCCTCATTTAAATTCCAAAACACATATTTGTTATCAAACGCTGGTAAATTTACACCTTGTGCTGTGTTAAATTGCTTAAAAATCGACTCATTTACTATATATACTAATAGCCTTGCCATCTTGTGAAATATCAAAATCAACTTCAGCCCCTTCGATTTTCTGCCCATCTTTAACATTTTTAAGCTCATTTTCATCGTAATAATACCGGCTTCCACCAGCACCACTAATAGCACCAACACCTAAAATCTTGCCTTTCACTGATTCCTCCTTAAAATTTCAAAAACTTGTCATTTTACAAAAAAAACAAGTCAAGCAAAGTTTTTAAAATTCTTAAAGTTCTATCAAGCAAATTTGTAAGAAAAAATGTAAGGGAATTTATAAAAAAATCATCTTAAAAAAGCCCAAAGGCTTAAAGCCTCTGGGTTAAAAGGCTTAAAGCCAAGCGTGAGCGACGAATTTTACCCAAGGGATACAAATGACTAAGGTTGCTACAAGATAAATCATACCAAAGATAAATCCTAGTTTCCAAAAGTCTTTTCCGGCAATATAACCAGCACCAAACCACACAGGCGAAGGTCCTGTTCCATAAGGTGTTAAAATTCCCATAACACCAAGGGAGAGCATAAGATAAAGCGTAACTTCTCTTACATAAGCAGGATCAGGATTCACACTTGCAGCAATAGTAATAAAAAGTGCCAAAAGTGCGGTAACGTGAGCTGTTGTACTTGCAAAGAAATAGTGCAAGAGATAGAAAAGTATCACAAGAACAACTAAAGCCGTTGTCGGATCAGCCCCTTGTAAATTTGCTTCGCAAAGTTTGCCGATAAAGTCCAAGAAACCGACATTTTTAAGTCC
>CAZWYE010000128.1:0-3020 GCA_964637895.1 uncultured Campylobacter sp.
TGGGCGATGTCATTGGTAAATACCACCCGCACGGCGATACTGCTGTTTATGACGCCCTTGTTCGTATGGCTCAAAGCTTTTCTATGCGTTATCCAAGCATAGATGGGCAGGGAAATTTCGGCTCTATAGACGGAGACGGCGCGGCTGCTATGCGTTATACCGAAGCTAGAATGACTATTTTAGCTGAGGAGCTTTTGCGTGATATTGATAAAGATACCGTTGATTTTGTGCCAAATTATGATGATTCTTTGAGCGAACCTGATGTTTTGCCCTCAAGAGTGCCGAATTTATTGCTTAATGGTTCAAGCGGTATAGCCGTAGGTATGGCGACAAATATCCCGCCACACAGCCTTAATGAGCTTATCGATGGGCTTTTGTATTTGCTAGATAATAAGGAAGCAAGTTTAGAGGAGCTTATGGAATTTATTAAAGGACCTGATTTTCCAACGGCGGGCATTATTTATGGTAAAAAGGGCATTATCGATGCTTACCGCACGGGTCGGGGCAGGATTAAAATTCGTGCAAAAACCCATATAGAAAAAAAGGCAAATAAATACATTATAGTAATCGATGAGCTTCCTTATCAAACGAATAAAGCAAGGCTTATTGAGCAAATTGCAGAGCTTGTTAAAGAAAAGCAGATTGAGGGAATTTCAGAAGTTAGAGACGAGAGTGATAGAGAGGGAATTCGCGTCGTAATCGAACTAAAACGCGAAGCTATGAGCGATATAGTGCTGAATAATCTTTTCAAATCCACCACTATGGAGAGCACTTTTGGCGTGATTATGCTTGCTATTCATAATAAAGAGCCTAAAATTTTCTCGCTTAAAGAGCTTTTAAATCTTTTTTTAACGCATAGAAAAACGGTTATTATCCGTGCTACGATTTTTGATTTGCAAAAAGCAAGGGCAAGGGCTCATATTTTAGAGGGCTTAAAAATCGCCCTAGATGATATAGACGCCGTGATAAAACTTATCAAAAACAGCCCAGATAATACAAGCGCGAAAGAGGCTTTAGTTGCGAAATTTAGCCTTAGCGAACTTCAAGCAAATGCTATTTTAGAAATGAGGCTAGGTCGTTTAACAGGACTTGAGAGGGAAAAAATAGAAAACGAGCTTAAAGAGCTTATAAAAGAGATAGAAAGGCTTGAAAAAATTCTAAAAAGCGAGGAAGAGCTTGAGAATTTAATCCGCGAGGAACTTAAAGAAATAAGAAGTAAATTTAATGTCCCAAGAATTACGCAAATTGAGGATGATTACGAGGATATAGACATTGAGGACTTAATACCTAATGAAAATATGGTAGTAACCATAACACATCGTGGCTATATCAAAAGAATGCCAAGCAAACAATACGAAAAGCAAAAACGCGGCGGTAAAGGAAAAATCGCACTAACCACTCATGAGGATGATTTTATAGAGAGCTTTTTCACTGCAAATACGCACGATACTTTGATGTTTGTAACGGATCGTGGGCAGCTTTATTGGCTTAAGGTGTATAAAATTCCAGAAGGAACGCGCGTGGCTAAAGGCAAGGCTGTGGTAAATCTTATAAATTTACAAGCAGATGAAAAAATTCGCGCTATCATTGCTACGACGGACTTTGATAAGAGCAAGTCTTTGTGCTTTTTCACTAAAAACGGCATAGTCAAACGAACGAATTTAAGCGAGTATCAAAATATCCGCAGTATAGGCGTTAGGGCTATAAATTTAGACGAAAAAGACGAGCTAGTAACGGCTATCATCGTTCAAAGGGACGAAAACGAGCCTTTCCTTACTCAAAATGAAGCCCAAAATTTTCTTCAAAGCGAGGAAAATTTAGCTCAAAATGCAGAAGAAAATGAGCTTAATGAAGAGGAACAAAACACAAGCACAGGCAAGATGCTTTTTGCGGTTACTAAAAAAGGCATGTGCATCAAATTCCCACTGGCTAAGGTTAGAGAGATAGGTCGGGTAAGTCGCGGGGTTACTGCTATTAAATTTAAAGAGAAAAATGACGAATTAGTAGGAGCGGTTGTCATTGAAAATGACCAGCAAGAAGTGCTAAGTGTTAGTGCAAAAGGCATAGGAAAACGCACCAACGCAGGAGAATACAGGCTTCAAAGCAGGGGCGGAAAGGGCATTATCTGTATGAAGCTTACCGATAAGACCAAAGATCTTATAAGCGTTGTTATAGTCGATGAAAGTATGGATTTAATGGCTCTAACTAGTAGCGGAAAAATGATACGCGTTGATATGCAAAGCATTCGAAAAGCCGGACGCAACACGAGCGGAGTGATTGTTATTAATGTAGAAAACGATGAGGTAGTCAGCATAGCTAAGTGTCCAAAAGAAGATGAGTATACAGAAGAGGAGTCTGATCTAGATTTAGGTGAGTGATTTTGAAATATTTGGAACAGATTTTGCTTTAATTATATATTACAATATTTTGAAGGTGTAAAATGAAAAAAACTTTGTTTTTTGTGCTGATTGTAGCAGCAGTTCTTGGAGGATGTGCCCCGGCTATGCAAAATAGCAAGGCTAATAATACAAATGTGGCCAATTCAAATTCTAGCAACGATATTGTCGTGCAAAAGGTCGATAAAGACGATGTGCGTGATATTATCCAGCAAGAAAAAATGTTAGCTCCGGATGTGAGTGAGACCGAGTTAAGTTTTAGTGCAGTTGGCGAGGGAATTGCTCCTTTAAACACGGTTTCCACAGCACAAGCTTTGGCTCTAGCTAAAAGAGCGGCATTAACAGATGCTTATAGGCAACTTGCTAGCAAACTTTACGGGGTAAGAGTTAATGGCAAAGACACAGTTAAAGACGCTATGCTTCGAAGCTCGACTATCACAGCACAGGTTAATGGACTTATTAAAAACGCAAGCGTGATTGATGAGAATTTCAATCAAGGGCTTTACAGAGTCAATGTAGAACTTAAAATTGATGCTGAAAAGTGGAAAGAATTATTTGCTTATTAATACTTCTAAATTTCAAGCTTTTTGCCCAAGATGAGTTTATATTTTGGGCGGAGCTTTC
>CAZWYE010000129.1:0-2827 GCA_964637895.1 uncultured Campylobacter sp.
TTTCTTTTAATTTTATACTTTTAATCCAAATCATTCGTTTTCAAAAATCTTTTTTTGCTACTTAAATTTTTCTAAAAGCAAGGTTAAATGCCGAAAATTTAGGCTTTAACGGCACATTAAAAAAATTTAAAAAAATACAAATTTAAATCACAACAGCACAAACGCGCAAATTTAGGTAAATTTAAGCTTTGTATGCAAGTTCTAAATTTTACAACATAAATAAGTCTTTAAACAAATTTTCAGTTAAAAATTTCAAATTTAAGCCGAATTTAAGCTAGGCTTAAATTAAAAACCTAAATTTCAACCCAAAACTAGGGTTTAAAAATCCAAGTTTAAAACAAAATTTAAAGCTTAAAAATATCTTAATTTTTAAGTCGTTTTGTTAAAATGCAAAATTTTTAAAAAATTCTTAAAAGAATTTTTAAGCTAGTTTTAAGTTTAAAATGCCTTTGAAGTCCTATTTTACCATATTTGAGTTCAAACTTTCTTGACTTGTTTTTTTTGTATAATCGCCCTGTAATTTTTATTTAAGGAGTATTTATGAAAAGCAGTTTTCAAGCACCCATTAGCATAGACGAAGCGATGAAAAGCATTCAGGGCAAAAAATATTTGCTTCCAATTTTTCATAGAAGTTTTGTTTGGAAAGATGAAAAAGTGGCACAATTTTTAGACTCTGTAATGAGAGGGTATCCTTTGGGTTCTTTTATTTTTTGGCAGGTTGAGGACGAAAGTACTTTGAAATTCTATGATTTTTCAGAATATCCAAGCCTCATCTTTAACACTAAAAATCACAAGGATTTTTACGCCATTTTGGACGGGGTACAGAGGCTTATTTCTTTATATATTGCTTTATTTAAAGAGCTTGATGGATGTCATATATATTTAAACCTCACACGAAAAAAAGAAAATTTTGAATACGAATTTTATTGGCTACATAAAAGCGACACGCGAACAGAACCTATTTATACCGACGATGAGGGGCAAAAATGGCTTAAATGTAGCGATATTTACGAATTTACTAAAGAGCAAATTTGTAAAAAATACGATTTAAACAAAGAAGAGCAAGAGGTTTTAAACTTGTTTTATCAAAGAATTTACAAGGATAAGCTCATTAATTTTTATGTTTTAAGGGATATAAGTCGGGATGCGGCGTATGAAATTTTTGTTCGCACCAATTCGTTTGGCGAGTGCGTTAAACGAAATGTAATCGACTATGATTTCTTTGCTATGTCTTTAAAACTCGTCAGTCGTATTAGTAAAGATTTTAATTTCGTTATCGATGAAGATTTGATTTTAAAAGGAATTTTATATCTTTTTAGGACAGACATAGACCTTAGAAAAATTGATAATAAACTTTTAGAATTTGCTAAACAAAATTGGCAAGGTATAAGTGAATGCTTCATTGCAAGTTTTAAACTGCTTAAAGACTTAAAAATCAATCAAAAGCTTTTGTTACCTACTGACGCGATTTTGCCTGTTTTGTTTTTCATTTATCATAAAAATTTGGCAAATAGCATAGAAACTCAAGAAAAAAACAAAAAGCTTATAAAACAATGGCTTTTAAGGGCTATTTTCTTTGGAATTTTTGAAGGAAACAAACAAGCAATGCTTACTACCGTGCGTAAGGCTTTTTTAACACAAAAAGCAGACCTTGATATAATCGATGAAAAAAGTATCAATGAAAATCCAGATTTTCCTTTAAAAGAAATAGAAAAGATAGCAAAATACGCACAAAATTTTAATAGCGAATGTGATAAAATTATAAGAAGTGGTCCAAGTCGCAACCGATACTTCGCCTTGCTTTCCATAATATTTTTTAATAGCGATAGAGAAAAAAAAGACTTAGAAGTCGATCATTTGCACCCTAAAAGTGCGTTACAAAATAGCAAATTCGAATACCAATGGCAGATAAACGCTTTGCCAAATTATCAACTCTTAGAAAAAAGAAAAAATATAGCTAAAGCAGATATGCAGCTTAAAGACTGGGTTGAAAAGTGCGTGAAAGAGGACTATAAAGGTAGTAAAAAATTCTTTAAAGATAATCTCATACCTGATGATAATCCGGATTTATTATTGCCAGAAAACTACGATGAGTTTTGCGAAGCAAGAAAAAAGCTTTTGCTTAAGAGAATTAAAGAAGTGTTGGATTTTTAAATTTAAATCTTTCTTTCATAAGCTTACTTAATCCGCAATAATTTTTGCGGATCTTACTTTTTTAAATTCTATTTTAGTTTTTTACAAGGAGCATTTATGACAAGCGGTTTTCAAGCACCAACCTCACAGGAGCCTAATCACTGCTAATTGAATTATCTTAGGCATTCTAAAACCTTGGCCAATTTCGACCAGTTTGCTTCTAGAGCTAATAACCTCTTTATTTAAAGCAAGAGAAAGACCACGCGGCGTTGTTATTATCACCAAGGTACCCTTACATTCAAAAAGAATTAAACTTATCAAGGCAAAGCTCAGTATTTCGTGCCTTTTTTTGCCGTTTTAAATATCAAACTCCAAGTTTAGAATAAAGAACAAATACTTTTTTGTAGATCTCAAGCAAACTCTCATCTACCCAAATTGGTATGAAATACAACTCACTAGCATTGATAATGGTTTTCAAATCCCTGTGTTTAAAGCCTTTAAGTTCTCTTTTGGTTGCTAAAAACAGGGTTTTTATTAAATGCTTAAAATCTATTTGTAATAGATTTTAAGAAAGCAGAACAAGCTTATTAAGAAATAAGACTTTCTGTAATTTTGGCGATTTCAAGCTCCTCGTCCGTAGGAATGACGAAAATTTTTGTTTTGGAATTTTTTGTGCTAATTTCCCTTTCCTCGC
>CAZWYE010000130.1:0-2692 GCA_964637895.1 uncultured Campylobacter sp.
CCAGTCAATGCCGATTCGTTCGTCATTGTAAGCATAAGTAAATTGATCTTGTGCATCTACATAAGCTCCCTTGTAAGCGCATTTATAATAATACACCGCCTCTTTACTTCTTACCAAGTGGGCGTTTCCAAAATTAGCTGGAACTAAAATGATAAGTTGATTTTCCTCGTTGATGATGAATTTTTCGTGCTTTAGATAAGTTGCTGAGTCTTTTTGGCAATCAACCACAACCTGCAAAACCTCTCCATACACGCAAGTTGCGAGTTTATAAGTTTTTGAATCGCCGTGAATGCCCCGAATGACATTTTGTTTTGAGTGAATGAACTTATCGTGTATGAAACGCAAACCCTGCGGCAAAAGTTTGTCTATGGTCTCGCTTGTAAAAATCGTATAAATTTCACCTCTTAAATCCCTAAACTTGTTAGGTTTTATAATATAAACGCCTTTTAAAAGCTTTGATTCTGTAATTTCAAACTCTATAGCCATCACGCAGCCTTTAAGGTGTGTTTTAAAGGCTTTAGATGGCAAGATTTGGAAATTCTTAAAGCCCCCCCCCCGTTTAATACAGTAGCTAACAAGCGAAGCTCTTTTTCAATGCTTACCTGATGATTTCCCACAAAAAAGCCGTTTTGGTGAAGATATCGAGCATTTTTAAGCTCTTTAAAAATTTCATAGTCAAAATACCTTATCACCTCATTTTGCGTGAAATCTCCTGTGCAAATAGGGCGGTAATCAATGCCGTTTTGCTTAAGCCTTGATAAAAGCTCTTTTCTTTCAAGTTTTGAATCCTCTTTAATGATGAGTGAGAAACCAAACCACGAGCTTTGTCCTAGCTCCTTTTGTATGATAAAATCCTCACTGTCTGCAAAAAGTTCGCAAAAAAGTTTAGCGTTTTCGCGCCGCCATTTTAAAAACTCAGGCAGTTTCTTAAGCTGTTCTATGCCTATAGCCCCGCTCATTTCAATGGGTCTGACATTGTAGCCGGGTAGGATAAAGCGAAAGGATTCGCTAAAATCATCGTCGCTTTTTTCAACAAGCAAATTATTTTTTGGAAGATTTCTAGTCCAGCCGTGTGCCCTCAAACACAGCAAAATATGATAAAGCTCCTCATCATCGGTAACGACAAAACCACCCTCCATAGTCGCCATATGATGCGAATAAAAGGTCGAAAAGGTCCCCACAATGCCGAAGGTTCCAGCCTGTTTGCCTTTGTAAGTCGCTCCCATAGACTCGCAATTGTCTTCAAACAAAATTATATCTTTGTTTTTAACTAGCTCTTTTATCTTGTCAAAATCATTAGGATTTCCTAGCAAATTCACAAGCATTATCATCTTCGTTTGCTCACTTATCGCCTCTTTTAGTGCGTTTAAATCGTAGTTTAGGGTCTGTAAATCAATATCCACAAACTTAAGCCTTAGCCCGTATTGATACAAAGGATAATAAGTCGTCGCCCAAGATACCGCAGGGACTATGACCTCATCGCCTTTTTTAAGCTTAGGGCTTTTCGTGTAAAATAAAGCCGCGGTGGCTATGAGATTTGCCGTCGAGCCCGAGCTTGTCATCAGTGCAAACCTAGAGCCAACAAAATTAGCGAAGGCTTTTTCAAACTCTGCAACCTTCTTTCCCATAGTGAAACAATCACTCTCAATCACCTCTTCAATGGCTTTTAACTCCTTTGCGTCCCAAGTTGAACTTGCCATTGGGTAGTTTAACATTTCTCCTCCTTCTAAATTGAAAATTTCATAAAAGAAATTTTCTTGCTTTTTAAAAATTTATTTAAATTTTTCAAGCGAGACAAGCAAGGATTCTAGCATAAAGTCTATAAAAATTTACTTTTATAAGCCTCATACATTTGCTTAAGTCCTGTTTTTATGTCGATTTTTGCACCGCACCAGCCCAGTTTTAAAGCCTTGCTAAAATCCGAAAGCTTTTTTATCGTGCCGTCGTTTTCTGCCTTGTTTTCAAAAGAAACCTCGCCCTTAAACCCTACAATTTCTTTAATCAAAAGGGCAAGTTCTTCGATTGAAATAAGCTCTCCTGTGCCTATATTGATTTGTGAGTTTTTTGCTTTACCGTTTTCATACTCAACGCAGTCTTTAAAACTCGTATTTTCCATAAAATATACGCAAGCCTCAGCTAGGTCATCGCAGTGTAGAAATTCCCTACTCGCCCTACCTGTGCCTAGCAAAATCATCTTATCTTCACTTATGTTTAAAGATTTTAAATAAGCCTTTGCCTCTTCTATGCTTTTGAAACTTTCATAGCGATTTAAGTCTTTTAAAAGCTTTTCATCTTGCTTTTCGTTAAGAAATTTAGCTAAAAGAATTTTCCTAAAAATCGCCGCTTGAACATGTGAGCTTAAAAAGTCAAACCTATCCTCAGCTCCATAAACACTCACAGGGGCTATGCTTAAATAATCAAGCCCGTATTGCAAACTATAAAACTCGCACATTTTAACCCCTGCAATTTTTGCGACCCCGTAGGGCTCGTTGTTATACTGCAAAGATCCTTGGAATAAAGATTTTTCTTGAATGGGCATTTGTGCAAACTCCGGATAAATGCAAAAACTCGCTATAAAAAGCAATTTCTTGCACCCAAACTCGTAAGCACTGTGAATGACATTGCTCTGCATAGTGAGATTTTCGTATAAAAACTTCCCCCTTTGCTGAAGCTGGGCTAACATTCCTCCAAC
>CAZWYE010000131.1:0-2613 GCA_964637895.1 uncultured Campylobacter sp.
TGAAACAAAAAAAGGAAATTATGAAATAGAAATTAAAAATTTAAGTCCGCAAACTTTTCTAATAGACAAATATTCGCAAGATAGAAACGCAGAGGACGCTAGAAGGTTTCATAAAAAAATAAATGTATCTTATTATGATTTTTTTGCTAAATTTGGAAAATATCCACATTCAAACAACTTAAGCGATAAAGAGGACGCTCGAGCTTTAATAATCGAAACTTGGATAAAAGAGGACGGAGGTTTTAGCCGTTATATTTGGCAAGAACAGGGCATTTTAAGCTATGAAAAACACCCTTTTAAAAATGGTGAACACCCTTTTATAGTCTCAAAATATCAAAGCGATGAAAAAGGGCAATGGTATGGGATTTTTAGAGACATTAAGCCTCTGCAAGATTATGTAAATTTTGCAGAGAACAGGATGGCAAATATGATGGGAAGCGTTAAAGCCTTTTTTGAAGAAGACGCGGTCTTAAATGCGGAGCAGTTTATAGAGGATGCGAGTTTAGACAATGCTATCGTAAAGGTTAGAAGCGGTGCATTAAAAGAGAATAAACTGCAATTTATTCAACATCATAACGACATAAGCACATTAAGCATAAAAGCTAACGAAAAAAGAAACCTAGCTAAAATACTAAGCGGTTTAAATGACGAGGCTCTTGGCTTAGCAAATAATAGAATGAGCGCGGTTGCTTTATCGCAAAGAAAAGAAACAGGCTTAATGGGATTACAAGAATATTTGAACGCGTGTGAGGATATGGACAGGCTCATTTTTGAAAAGGTGATTTTTTTTATAACGCATTATTTTACAAAAGAACAGATTTTTAAAATAACAGACGAAAAAACAGGGGAACGCTATTTTAAGATTAACGAAAACACCCCGGAGGGTGTAAAAAATAAAATTGAAGTTGGCGAATTTGACTTAATCTATAAATCACAGCTTAAAATGCAAGGACGCGAAGAACGATTCGCGTATTGGACTGAAATGTTTAAGACTATATCAAGTGTAAGACCTGATTTAATAAGCGATATTCTGCCTTTAATGTTAAAAGATACAGACAGCCCGGTCGCTGAGATGATAGAAGAGGTCTTAATATCAAAAGATGAAGCCTTAAAACAAGCACAAGCACAACCTAACGAGCTTGAACAGATGAAAATGAAGCTTGAATTTGAAAAATTACAAGCCGAAATTTTAGAGACACAAGCTAGAACTAAAAAATACGATTCGCAGGGCGATTTGGCGACAAGTATAGCTATTAATCAAAGCCTTGATTTACAAGAAAAGCAATTAAATCCACAAAGTGAGCTTAAAAGCAAAAATAAATCTATGCAAAAAGAGGGCATTGATTTAAGATGAAAAAGATTTTTAGAAGTTTAATTGTTTTAAGCCTTTTAAACACGGCTATTTTTGCAAAAGATAGCTTAAGCAGGGCACCACTAAATGATGAAAAGGCTTTTATTGGTTTTAAAATTTACAATTTTACTCAAAATTTTTTTATTTGGGAACTTCATCAGTATTGTGAGGACTTAATATTAAATAATTATGTTTTTTTTAGAATAAAGATTGATTAAAATATGAGCTTAAAACTAGTTTTAAAACTTGGTATTTTAACCCTATTTTTTAAAATTTAATTATTTTAAAATTGTGTTTAAAAAATGAAAGGACTAAAAAAATGCTAAATTACACAAATCCTCCGCTTACTTTTAATGGCAACAAAAGAAATCAAGTTGAAAATTTCATTGAAGTTTTAAACATTTTTGAAAGCTCACATTTGATTAATAAAGATACGATTTTTTTAGATGTTTTTGGTGGAAGCGGATTTTTAAGCGAACTTTGTAAAAGAAAATATCCGCAAAATGAGGTTATTTGGAATGATTATGATGATTATAATTTTAGGCTTGAAAACATAGAAACAACAGAAGCCATAAGGGCTGAGCTTCATGAAAAAATAGGCATAAAATACCATATAGCAAAAACCGCTAAAGAAAAAAAACACAGATTAAACATAAACCACGAAAAGCCTGTTATAATTGAAATTTTAAGCAAATACGAAGAAAGTAAAATTGACTTCTTACAACTTAGCGCGTATTTGTGTTTTCAGTTTTGTTATATAAAAAATTTAGAAAGTTTAGAAAAAATAAACATTTACAACAATATAGCAAAAACCCAGATAAAAAAAAGAGGTGACTATTTAAAAGGCGTTAAAAGAGTTCAAATGGACTTTAGGGATTTAATGGATACTTACAAGGATATTAAAAATAAGATTCTTATTTTAGATCCTCCTTATTTGCAAACTACAAACGAACCATATGTAGATAAAATCAACCTAGTCGATTTTCTTGAACTTTTAGAAAGGTTACAAAAGCCTTATATATATTTTACAAACAAAAAAAGCGAGTTAAAAGATGTTTTAATTTTTTTATCTAAAAAATACGAGGCTTTAAATAATATCACCTTTAGAAGCTCTTATGAAAATAGTAAATTTATTTATAATGTTAAAAAAGCAAAAAAAGAAAACACGGATTATATCATTTATAACGACCCGGGCGGATTATTTAAAGACCTTTAAAAAAAACTAGCTTTTTTAAAGGTGAAAAATGCTTGAAATTTCTTAT
>CAZWYE010000132.1:0-2573 GCA_964637895.1 uncultured Campylobacter sp.
TCTAAGTGAAGCTCACCCATACCGGAGATTATAGTTTGTCCGCTTTCCTCATCAGTGCCTACTCTAAAGGACGGATCTTCTTGGGCGAGTTTGTTAAGTGCTATGGACATTTTCTCCTGATCAGCCTTAGTTTTTGGCTCCACAGCGACAGAAATAACAGGATCAGGAAAATCCATTCTCTCTAAAATCACTTTATCTTTTTCACTCGCTAAGGTATCTCCGGTTAAGGTTTCTTTAAGTCCCACAACCGCACCAATCTCTCCTGCGTAAAGCACTTTAATGTCTTCTCTTTTGTTCGAGTGCATTTTAAGAAGACGACCTATTCTTTCTTTTTTGTCCTTAGTGGAGTTATAAGCATAAGATCCGCTTTCTAAGCTTCCTCTATACACACGCACGAAAGTAAGCTGTCCTACGAAAGGATCGGTCATAATCTTAAACGCAAGGGCTGCAAACTCGCCATCATCGGTTGATTTAACTGAAACTTCCTTGCCGTCTTCGTATTCGCCTTTGATATTTGCAACCTCATCAGGTGCTGGTAAATACGCCACAACCGCATCAAGCAAAGGTTGAACACCCTTGTTTTTAAAAGCCGTTCCGCAAAGCATAGGAACCATAGAAAGGCTTAAGCAACCAGCTTTAATCCCTACTTTAATCTCCTCTATACTAAGCTCCTCGCCACCTAAATACTTCTCCATAAGCTCATCACTTGTTTCTGAGACCGCTTCTATCATCTTAGTGCGGTATTCTTCGGCTTTTGCTTTAAGCTCGGCTGGAATTTCCCTTTCTACATAATCAGTAGGCTTAGTATCATCCTCCCAAACTAAAGCTTTCATAGTAACAAGATCGATTACGCCTTTGAAATTATCCTCCGCTCCAATTGGAATTTGAATAGGAACGGCGTTAGCTTTAAGTCGGTTTCGTATTTGATCCTCAACGCTGTAAAAATTCGCCCCCACGCGGTCCATTTTATTAACAAAAACTATTCTTGGAACGCCGTATTTATTTGCTTGCCTCCAAACGGTCTCAGATTGAGGTTGAACCCCGCCCACAGAGCAAAATACCGCCACAGCCCCATCTAAAACACGCATAGACCTTTCTACTTCTATGGTAAAATCCACATGTCCGGGAGTATCTATAAGATTGATTTGATGATTTTTCCAAAAACAAGTGGTTGCAGCGGAGGTTATGGTAATGCCTCTTTCTTTTTCTTGTTCCATCCAGTCCATAGTCGCAGCACCATCGTGCACCTCGCCGATTTTATGACTCATTCCCGTGAAAAATAAAATTCTCTCACTTGTAGTCGTCTTTCCTGCATCGATATGAGCGGCAATTCCTATATTTCTAACCTTTTTTAAAGGAGTAGTTCTTGACATTTTTTCTCCTTCCTACCAACGATAATGTGCAAAAGCTTTATTTGCTTCAGCCATTTTGTAAGTGTCTTCTTTCTTTTTAAAAGACGCACCTTTGGAATTTGCCGCATCTAAAAGCTCTGCAGCAAGTTTTTCTATCATAGTTCTTTCACTCCTTTTTCTTGCAAAAGAAATAATCCAGCGAATCGCTAAAGCTTGTTGTCTTAAAGGTCTAACCTCAACAGGCACTTGATAAGTCGCACCTCCTACGCGGCGCGATTTGACCTCTAAAATAGGCTTAACATTTTCTATAGCATCGTTAAAAATGTCTATGCCTTTTTTTTCTCCGCCTTTTTTGTCAATGACTTCTAAGGCTCCATACATAATCTTTGTTGCCGTGCTTTTTTTGCCATCATACATCAAAGAATTTATAAATTTTGTGATGATTTTGTTGCCATAAATAGGATCAGGCAAAATTTCCCTAACTAAGACTCTTCTTCTTCTCATTTTCTTTCCTTATTTTAAATTTATTTAACGACCCGGTGGAAGCGGTGGTTCTGGTGGTCTGCGGTGTGGTGGTCTTGGCGGTTCTAAAAATTGAGGCTCTAAAGTCTCGCTTACCTCGCCGTTTTTACCGATAAAATAAATGCGTTTAAGATACAAATCCTTCTCGTTTGCTACAATGTGCCACATATTGCCCGTGTGTGTGTCTAAGAGATATTGCTCGTTAGAAGAAGGACTAACTTGTCCGAATACAAACCTGCCTCTTTCGCTTCTTAAAGAATGCTCTAAAGAAAAAGCGAAACTCACTATAAAGAACAGTAAAAATACAAGTTTTTTCATTTTTTCCCTTCAAATTTAAAAATTTTACTCAAGCTTTATCAAAACAAAGGATCAAGCCTGTATGAAAAATTTATTTTGTTGCCCCGCCTACTTTAGGCTTTTTAGCTCCGTATTTAGAACGCGAAACCGTTCTTTTTGCAACTCCTGCCGTATCAAGCGCACCGCGAACGATGTGATACTTCACGCCCGGCAAGTCCTTAACCCTACCTCCGCGCACCAAAACTATGCTGTGTTCTTGTAGGTTATGACCTTCACCACCTATATAGCTAATGACTTCAAAACCACTTGTAAGTCTTACTTTAGCAACCTTTCTTAAAGCAGAATTCGGCTTTTTAGGCGTTGTGGTATAAACCCTAGTGCAAACTCCTCTTCTTTGCGGAC
>CAZWYE010000133.1:0-2535 GCA_964637895.1 uncultured Campylobacter sp.
AAAATGTTTAAAGAACTTCAAACTATAAAAATTATAAGCACTTATTTGCAAACAAAAGAGATTATTAACAAAGATATTTCTAGCATTAGTGAAATTTACGCATTTTTCACGCATTTGCAAGAAAATAAAAATAAATTTTACACGCTTTATATTTTTAATTATCTTTTTCATTTTATAAGTAGCGATGAAGTGGCGAAACGCAAGACGAGTGCTAGAGTTTTTGAGGATTTATTGGCGGTTATTTTTAATGGCGAACCAGCGGACGCAAAACAAAGGAAAAATTTAAAATTTGAAGTGAGCGATTATTTTTTGAATGTGAAAGATAAAATCGCTTCAAACAGGCGAGAAAAAGCGGATATTATCTTTAAAAATAATTATTCTTTCAGTGTTAAAACTCTTATCTTAAAAAATACTGAAATTAACATGGGAAGCTTTGAAAAAAGGGTGCTTTTTGATTCTTTAAAGGTTGATAATTATTTAAGCGAAAGAAAATCAAGCGACGGGGCTGGAGTTGGTAGCAAACCGCAATTTTTAAAGCTTTTGACGCTCATTGAGACGCTTTCAAGTTTTGAGCTTTTTAGAGAAAAATTGAATAAAATGGCAGAGTTTATCTACAGCGATGATTTGCTTTTAAGCATTAAAAATAACGACAAAATGGAGCTTTATTTTTTTTCAGGGAGCGAGATTGTAGAGATTTTTAAAGAACACAGCAAGGATAAACACAGCTTTTTAAGTCTCATCAATCGCTACGAGGGCAATTCGCTAAGGATTGACAGAAACGCACTTATAGAAAAATGCAATAAAAAAATATTTTTAGACTTTTCATATCTTAAAAATAGCGTTTTAAGTCTTGTAAATGATTTTGATTATAAATTACACAAGGCTTATTTTGAGTATTTTACGGATAAAAATGCTAAAAATGAGATTATGAAAAGTTTAGAAAATTTATTTTTAGAATTTGATAAAAATTTTAAGGCTTTGCAATGAAGCCTAAAGTTATAAGTTTATTCAGCGGTTGCGGAGGGCTTGATTTGGGATTTATCAGGGCTGGATTTGAGATAGTTTTTGCAAACGACATTGACAAAGCCGCTTGCGAAAGTTACGCTAAAAATATCGGATCTCACATAGTTTGCAAAGATATTTATGAGCTAGATCCTGCTGAAATTGCTAAAGCTGACATTTTAATCGGTGGTTTTCCTTGTCTTGGTTTTACGGTTGCAAATGGCAGAAATAGGAATGTTAAATCGCCCTACAACAGGCTTTATTTAGAATACGCAAGGATACTTAATGCTAAAAAGCCAAAATATTTTTTAGTGGAAAATGTCGCTGGAATTCAAAGCGGAAAGGAGTTTAAAGAGCATTTTTATAATAAAATTCTACCAACTTTTGAAAAATGCGGATACACGCTAAAGCATACGATTTTAAATGCAAGTGATTATAATGTCCCGCAAAACCGTAAAAGAGTGATTATAATAGGCAAAAGAAAAGACATAAAAAACGAAGTAGATTTTCCACAAAAACAAACTAAAACTAAAAAGACGCTAAGGGACGCGATAGGAGATTTACCGCTAGAATACAGCCAAAATATACCAAATCACACAGGCTCACAACACAAAATAAACATTAACGGCTATGTGGGTAATAGAGTTTTATCGTGGGATAAACCTGCTCCAACTATCACAGGACGCGGTAGCAGAGGTGGCGGTGCTGTAATTCATCCACATCCAAATCTGCATAGAAGGCTAAGCGTTAGAGAATGTGCTAGGATTCAAAGCTTTCCTGATGATTTTATCTTTTATGGAAGCAACGGTGCAGCATATGCTCAAATTGGAAATGCTGTTCCGCCACTTATGAGTTATTATATTGCAAAAGAGTTTTTAAAGCAAATGTAAATTAAATCTATAAATAGCGAATTTTACGCGTACAAGACCTTGCTAACAAGCGGTGTCAATGAAGTAGCGATTTTCATTTTATACTTTCTAAATTCTAAAAATTATTAGCATTGTAGCAAAATAAACTGAAATTAAGGCTTTATGAGTATGTGTAAAATTTGTTAAAACGCCGTGCTGTTTTTGTGGGTTGTTACCTTGCAAAATTCTAAATTTTAAAAAAGTCTTAAATTTGAATAAGCCGTGTAAATGCTGATTTTAAAATTCTCCTTTGCTTATTTTTTGATTTTATGTTTTATGATATAATCTTTAATTTCTTGTTCGTTCAAAATTGGATCATACTTTTTTTTATTTATCCTCTCTTTGTCGTTCGTGTTTATGTCTTTATTAAGCTCTTTAATAAATTCTTTAAAATCGGTATTTACTTCGCAAAGGTCATTAAGTGTTTGAAAATCAAGCTCTCGTTTCGCACTTAAAAATTTAATCTCACTACCACGACTTTCGTTTAAATGTATAAGTCCTATACCAAAGCTTCTATTAAGCTTTTCAACTTCATTTAAGAACTCATTACTATCATCAATTTCAAAAGCTACTAAATACCCTTCATTTGCCCAGCTTGAGTTGCTTACTGCTTGAAAATAGCTTT
>CAZWYE010000134.1:0-2424 GCA_964637895.1 uncultured Campylobacter sp.
AAATACATAAGCCACGAGGCAAGTATTAATGAAATTTACGCAGTTTTAAAAGACAAATTAAAGCCTAAATGGATAAAGCTAGTAGGTGAGTTTAATCCGCGCGGAAATGTCAAAACCCTCATAGAATGCCGTAGCGATTTAGTAATGTCTGGTTAAATTTAGCGATTAATTTCGCAAGAATTTGCACCTAGTAAGCTTTGAAAATTTAAAATCTGCTAGAAAGTGAAATTTTTAAAAAAGTGCAATTTCGTTAAAAAATAGAATTTAAAAAACCAAAAATATAAAAACAAAGAAGCCTAAAAAGAATTTTAAAAAATGAAAAATTTAAAGCAAATTTTTCGGATAAAAATTGGTATTTACAAAAAAATTTGCAAAAATTCCCATAAAGACTCTTGTAAAAATTCCTCAAAAATTCCTGCAAAGACGCCTTAAAATATGCCTTTTAAAGATATAAAAAAAATTTAAAATTATAAATTCTATCCTTTTAAAAAGGATAAAAATACAAAAAAATTCAAAATTCCCTTGACTTTTAAACGCCGAATTTACTATACTCACATTTTTGTTTTAAAGTTAGTGAAGCTAACGAGTTCTTTTTAAAGGAAACATTATGGAAAGAATAAGGCTTAAGCTTAAAGCTTATGACCATCGAGTACTAGATAGAACAGTTGCAGCTATTGTAGAAGCTGTTAAGAGAACGGGTGCGGATATTAGAGGTCCGGTGCCAATGCCTACTAAAATCAAGCGTTATACGGTTTTAAAATCTCCACATATTAACAAGGACTCAAGGGAGCAGTTTGAGATTAGAGTTCATACGCGTATGCTTGATATAGTAGCGGCTACTCCGGATACGGTAGATTCTTTAACCAAGCTTGATTTAGCACCAGAAGTAAGCGTTGAAGTTAGGGCTATGGGTAAATAAGGATAAATTATGGAATATATTGTAGAAAAGATAGGTATGAGCAGGATAATTAGCAATCCAAGCATAGCCGTAACCTTACTTAAAGTTGTGAATGCAAAGGTTTGCGAGGTCGAAAACGGACGGGCTTTGGTGGCGTATCCTAAGGGCAAGAAAAGTAACAAATGCATAGCAGGACAGCAAAAAAAATACAAGCTTTCTCCTGAATTTAACCGCTTTGTCGTTTTGGAGGTTGCAAATAAAGAAGCAGGAGATTTAGATGAAACTCCTTTAAGCAGTGCGAAAATTTTAAAAGTGAGTTTTAATTCTAAAGGTAGAGGATACAGCGGTGTTGTTAAAAGACACGGCTTTTCAGGAGGTCCGGCATCTCACGGCTCAAGATTTCACAGAAGACACGGCTCCATAGGAAATAGAGAGTGGCCAGGACGCGTCCAGCCGGGTATGAAAATGGCAGGACATTACGGAAATGTAAAAGTCAGCGTTAAAAACGAAGTTATATCTTATGACAGTGAAAATAAGATTTTAGTGCTTAAGGGTGCAGTTCCGGGACATAATGGTGCTATGGGCAGAATAAGGATAGCAAAATGAGTAAAGCGATAATTTTAAACGAAAAATTAGAAAAAATCGGAGAATTCGAGCTTCCTGCAAAATACGCAGAAGTAAATACGCACAATCTTTATTTGTATAATAAATCTTATCTTGCAAGTTTAAGGGCAAATACCGCACACACTAAAGGCAGAAGCGAAGTAAGAGGCGGAGGAAAAAAACCTTGGAGGCAAAAAGGCAGAGGCGGCGCAAGAGCAGGTTCTACAAGGACTAATGTTTGGGTAGGCGGTGCTGTGGCTTTTGGTCCGAAAAATGAAAGGAATTATTTCCAAAAGGTCAATAAAAAGCAAAAAAGACTCGCCTTAGAAAGAGCTTTAGAGGACAAAGCAAACAAGAATGCACTTTTTGTCGTGGATCTTTTAGCCATAGAAAGTGGCAAAACAAAAGACGCAAACGCAGTGGTTAAAAAACTTGGCTTTAAAGATCTTTTAATAGTCAAAGATTTAATCGATGAAAAAACCTTTTTAGCTTACAGGAATTTAGCAAATTGCTATGTGGTAGAAACGAGCGAGGTTAATGCTTATTTGGTTTCTGTGTTTAATGCTGTGCTTATGGAAAAATCAGCATTAAAATCCATTACAAAAGAGGGGTAATTATGGCAGATATTACAGATATAAAAACTATACTCTACACGGAAAAAAGCTTGAATTTGCAAGAAAAGGGTATAGTGGTGATTCAAACCTCACCAAAAATGACGAAAACAAGCCTTAAGGCGATTTTAAAAGAATATTTCGGCGTAACCCCAAAAAGCATAAATTCTCTAAGAATGGACGGAAAAATCAAGCGATTTAGGGGTCGTTTAGGACAAAAAAATGATTTCAAAAAATTCTATGTCAAGCTACCTGATGGCGTTAGCTTAGAAAATACGGAGGTTTAAAATGGCAATTAAAACTTACAAGCCC
>CAZWYE010000135.1:0-2413 GCA_964637895.1 uncultured Campylobacter sp.
TTTACAAATTCCACAAGCAAAAGAAGCGGGCTTTTTTGAAAGTATTTATTTTAAAAGCTTATAAAAATACAGATAAAATTAACAATCCCTAGAACCTTGAGGGTTCTTTAGGGTAGAATCAGTAAGCTCTTCTGCGACATTCTATGTCGATTTTTCTAACGCTTACATTTTGAATTTGCGGAGTTTGCGGAGTCGCTCCCGCGTTAGGATTTGGAGTTTGATAGCCGTAAAAAATTTCAGCCTCTAAAAAAGTTCCTACCTTAAGATCTCTAAAAGTTCCATATCTATCCATACCAAAAAGTCCGCAATCGTCCATATCTATCTCGGTATTTGGCAAAATTTTCATATTAAGCCTTTCTCCATAAGTTGTTTCAACCAAAATAGTCTTTGCAGCATCATTTACATCAACTATAGTGCCATAAATCCCATCCGCCCAAGCCGTGCCAAGAAAAGCTAGTAAAAGTGTGGCGAGTTTTTTCATTGTTTTCTCCTTAAAAAAATTTTTGCAATCTTACAAATATTAAGTGAAGCGAATGTGAAATTATAAAGTCTTTTTGCAAAAGATATTTAAAATATTTTTAAAGTCTTTAGATTAAACTAAAATATGTTATAATCTCAAAATCAAGCCTCAAGGAAATATTATGAACTCGAATAATTTAGAATTAGAAAATTTAGAAAAAACAGGACTTTATAACCCCCTAAACGAACACGATTCTTGCGGAATCGCCGCCGTTGCAAACATAAGAGGCATAGCTTCTCACAAGGTTATTTGTGATGCTTTAGAAATTTTAATGCAATTAGAGCATAGAGGAGGAAGCGGAGCGGAGGAGAATTCAGGCGATGGGGCTGGAATT
This sequence comes from uncultured Campylobacter sp., assembly GCA_964637895.1. Classification (GTDB taxonomy): domain Bacteria; phylum Campylobacterota; class Campylobacteria; order Campylobacterales; family Campylobacteraceae; genus Campylobacter_D. The sequence continues at coordinate 855 of CAZWYE010000135.1, forward strand.
CTCATTCAAATTCCGCACGAATTTTTCAAAACACAAGAGCTAGGCTTTGAGCTTCCTAAAAAGGGTGATTATGCGGTGGCTCAAATGTTTTTATCGCCAAATTATGACGCAAAAGAAGAGTCTAAAAAGATTTTTTTGCAAGGCTTAGAAGATAAAAAGCTTGAATTTTTAGGTTTTAGAGAAGTGCCTTTCAATCCTAGCGACATAGGTGAAAGTGCTTTAAGGGCTATGCCGTATTTTTTGCAAGCCTTTGTAAGGCGTCCTGCGAAAATAAGTGCTGGTTTGGAATTTGAAAGAGTGCTTTATGCTGTGCGAAGACTTATAGAAAAAAGGGCTATTGATGTGCCAAAATTCTATTTTTCAAGCTTTTCATCAAGGACCATAGTCTATAAAGGAATGCTTCTTTCAACGCAGCTTAGCGATTTTTATCTTGATTTTAAAGATGTGAATATGAAATCAGCCCTAGCCCTGGTGCATTCAAGATTTTCAACCAACACCTTTCCAAGCTGGGAGAGAGCTCACCCAAACCGCTATATGGTGCATAATGGCGAGATTAACACCATTCACGGAAATGTCCATAATATCAAGGCTAGAGAGGGTTTGCTAAAGAGCGATTATTTTGAGAATTTAAGCACGATTTTTCCTATAATAGCAAAGCCAAGTAGCGATTCTGCTATGTTTGATAATACCTTAGAATTCCTTTCTTTAAACGGTAGAACCTTAGAAGAAGCCTTTATGATGATGGTTCCTGAGCCTTGGCATAGGAATAAAAATATGCAAAGCAAGAAAAGATCCTTTTACGAGTATAATTCTTTGTTAATGGAGCCTTGGGATGGACCTGCGGCGATTATTTTTACCGATGGGGTGATTATGGGTGCAAGCCTTGATAGAAACGGCTTTCGTCCGTCACGCTATTATCTTACAAAAGATGATTTTTTAATTCTTTCAAGCGAAACCGGAGCCTTAAAGCTTGATGAAAAAAATATCAAGGCTAAAAAAAGGCTAGAACCCGGAAAACTCCTACTTGTCGATACTGCAAGAGGAAGATTGATTGCCGATAGCGAGATAAAAGAGCATTATGCTAACGCAAAGCCTTACGAGGAATGGCTTAAGAATTTAATAGAACTTGAAAAACAAGAGGACAAAGACTATACGCATAAATTCTTAAAAAGTGACGAAGTTTTAAGACTTCAAAAGGCTTTTGGCTGGAATTATGATGAGCTTAAAATGAGCGTTAGAGCTATGGCTCAAAATGGCAAAGAAGCCCTAGCGGCTATGGGTGTGGATACGCCTTTGGCGGTTTTATCAAAAGAATATCAGCCTTTGTATAATTACTTCAAACAGCTTTTTGCACAAGTTACAAATCCTCCACTTGATGCCATAAGAGAGGAGATTGTAACCTCAACAAGAATTTACCTAGGCAGTGAAGCAAATCTTTTAAAGCCCGATGAAAACAACGCAAAAAGGGTGAAAATTTCGCTTCCTATCATTAGCAACGAGGAGCTTTTTAAGATTAAGAATTTAAAGAATTTTCAAGTTAAAGAATTTTCTATGCTTTA
>CAZWYE010000136.1:0-2394 GCA_964637895.1 uncultured Campylobacter sp.
CTAATTCTTAAACGAATTCAAACAAAAAAAAGCATTATATCAAAAAAAAAAAAAAATCAAGCTCACACCAAAAAACCTTTTAAAATCATTGTTTCCTTTTAAAAGGTAAGTTCTAATTAAGTTTAAAAAGAAACAAAAAAGCAAAATAATTTTTAAAAAAACTTAAAAAATAAATTTTAAATTTAATATTTCAAAATTTCAAGCTAATTCTAAATTTAAAAATCCCAAACGAATTAAATTTTAAATTCCAAAAATCAAAATTCCAAATTTCAACACTTCAAATTTAAATTCCAAACGACTTTGAAATTTTAAATTTTCTAAGGTTTTAGTCCTTAAATTTTGCTTTTTAATCTGTAAATTCTCTAATTTTCTCCACCACTTCTTTAATAATCCAATCAGGCGTACTAGCACCAGCACTCACCCCACAATGCTTTTTGCCCTCAAACCACGATTTTTCAAGTTCGTTTTGCGTTTCTATGAGATAGCTGTTTTCGCAGTGGTTTTTAGCTATTAAAAAAAGCTGCTTAGTATTTGCCGAGTTTTTCCCGCCAACTATAACTATAATATCGCTTTTTTTAGAAAGTTCGGTAATAGCTTCTTGATTCTTAAAAGTAGCGTCGCAAATAGTGTTAAAAACACGCACTTCCTTGACCTTAAGCATTAAAAAATTCACAAGTTCCATAAAATGTTCTATCTTTTTTGTGGTTTGACTCACAACGGCTATTTTGCTTGGAAGTTTCACATTTTCAAGCTCACTTTTATGCAAAACCACATAAGCTTTCGTGCTTACATAGCTTTTCACACCCTTAACTTCAGGGTGATTTTCATCGCCAAAAATAACCACCTCATAGCCTTCTTTACTCATTTGTTCGCAAAGCTGTTGAGGCTTTGTTACAAAAGGACAAGTCGCGTCAAAAATTTCAATATCTTTTTTTCTAAGTGCGGCTAAATCTTGCTTTGTAATGCCGTGCGTCCTTATGATAGCCTTTTTTTCATCGCTTAAATCGTTTATGTTTTGCAGGGTTTTGACATTGAAATTCTTTTGCAGACGCGAAATTTCCTCGTTATTATGAATAAGCGGTCCTATGGTCGCTGCGTCTTTTATCTGCTCTGCTTTTTTAATCGCTCTTTTAACCCCAAAACAAAAGCCGTAATTTTTCGCAAGTTCAATAATCAATCCTAGCTCCTAAGCTCTTAAGCGCTTTTTCAAAATTTGGAAAAGAGGTTTGAATGCACTCCACTTCGTCAATCTCAATGCCACAAAGAAGCCCTAAAATAGCAAAAGACATAGCGATTCTATGATCTCCAAAGCTTTGCACCTTTGCAAATTTAACCTTACCGCCAGTGATTTCAAAGCCGTCTTCAAGTTCTTTTGCCTTAACTCCGCACTTTTTTAAATTTTCCACCACGCATTTAATGCGGTCGCTTTCTTTTACTCTTAATTCTTTAGCATTTCTTAAAACGCTTTTTCCCTTAGCTTGTGAAAAAGCTATGGCAAGAGCGGGAGCTTCGTCTATAAGCCAAGAAATCCTCTTACTTACTTCAATAGCCTTAAGCTCACTACTTTGCGCGTAAATTTCGCCCACTTCCTCAAAATCGTTTGCATAAAATTTGTAAGAAATTTTTGCACCCATCTTTTCTAAAACCTTGTAAGCTTCTATGCGTGTGGGATTTAGCAAGATATTTTTAATGCAAATTTTAGAATTTGGAAGCAAGATTGCTGCTAAAACAAAATAAAACGCCGAGGAAGGATCGTTTGGAATGATGATATCTAAAGGCTTTAAAGGCTCTTTTAAAGAACTTATCTCAAGGCTAAGTGCGTCCTTGCTTAGCTTTAAAGGTGCATTCATAGCTTTGAGCATATTTTCACTATGATTACGGCTTAGCTCTTTTTCTTTGAAAAAAGACTTTCCTTTGGCGTTAAAAGCGGCGAGTATCATTGCAGTTTTTACTTGAGCGGAGGAGATTTCGCTTAGATAATCAAAAGCCTCAAGCCTTGCACCCTCAACGCAAACAGGTGCTAAATTTCCGCCCTCTCTGCCATAAATTTTAGCCCCGATTTTCCTTAAAGGTTCGCAAATTCTTTTCATAGGACGCTTGTTAAGGTATTTATCGCCACTTAAAACGAAAAAACCCTCCACAGAACTTAAAAAACCTATCATCAAACGCATAGCCGTGCCAGAATTTCCGCACTCTAAAATGCAATTTGGCGAACTTATCTTTAAAGGCGGTGTGATTTTTACTTCATCTTCTTTTCTTTCAACCCTCGCGCCTAAATTTTGAATAATATTAAGCGTGTTTAAAGTATCCTCAGCTAAAAGATAGTTCTTTGCCCTACTCTGCTCTTTTGCTAGAAGTGAAAAAATGGCAAATCTATGACTGATGCTCTTATCC
>CAZWYE010000137.1:0-2387 GCA_964637895.1 uncultured Campylobacter sp.
ATAAAACTTCAAAAAAAGAGTAAAAAAGAAGCCGAAGAAATCGCTTATCATTACCTTAAAGTCGTAGGGCTTGTAGATAAAGCAAAGGTCTATCCGGCAACGCTTTCAGGCGGACAGCAACAAAGAGTAGCCATAGCAAGAAGCCTTTGTTCTAAAAAGCCTTATATACTTTTTGACGAGCCTACTTCTGCGCTTGATCCGGAAACCATACAAGAAGTTTTAGATGTGATGAAAGAAATTTCACACCAAAGTAACACTACTATGGTCGTTGTAACGCACGAAATGGGCTTTGCAAAAGAGGTTGCAGATAGGATTATTTTTATGGAAGATGGAAGAATAGTTGAAGAAAATGTCCCTAAGGAATTCTTTTTAAACCCTAAAACCGAGAGGGCTAAGCTTTTCTTGGGAAAAATTCTTAAAAATTAAATTTAAAGGAGAAAAAATGTTTTTAAAAAAGACTTTGTCAAAGGTCCTTGCACTTGCTTTGGGTGCGAGTGTGATGATTAGCGGTGCTTTTGCAGCGGATAAACTTAGTGAGCTTAAAAGCAAGGGAACACTTGTTGTGGGCGTGAAAAACGATATCCCGCATTATGCCTTGCTTGATCAAGCCACAGGAGAGATTAAGGGCTTTGAAGTTGATATTGCAAAACTTCTTGCAAAAAGCATTTTAGGCGATGAAAATAAAATAAAACTTGTCGCGGTAAATGCTAAAACAAGAGGACCTTTGCTAGATAACGGCTCGGTTGATGTGGTTATAGCAACCTTTACTATCACCCCTGAAAGAAAGAAGATCTATAATTTTTCAGAGCCTTATTATCAAGACTCTGTAGGTTTGCTCGTGCTTAAGGAGAAAAATTACAAATCTTTAGCCGATATGAACGGAGCAACCGTAGGAGTTGCTCAGGCTGCAACGAGCAAAAAAGTCATAGATGAAGAGGCTAAAAAGCTTAATATCAAGGTTAAATTCAGCGAATTTCCGGATTATCCTAGCATAAAAGCGGCTTTAGATTCTAAAAGAGTAGATGCCTTTTCGGTTGATAAATCCATACTTCTAGGCTATGTTGATGATAAAAGTGAGATTTTAGCCGATTCTTTTGCCCCGCAAGAGTACGGCATAGTGAGCAAAAAGGGAGATAAGGCCTTTGCAAAATACATAGACTATTTTGTAAAAACAAACAAAGAAGCTATTGAAAATTTAGCTAAAAAGTGGGGACTTTAAGGTGAATGAGGGTGTAGGCTTTACCCAAAAATTGCGAGAATTTTTTACGAATTTAGGGCTTTATGATGAAGATAGCACAAGCCCTTTTGCACTTTGGAAATTTTTAGACGCTTTAGAACACGCAGATGAGTTTTTGCAAGGTTTTATTTATACTTTAGAAGTAAGCGTCCTAGCCTTAGCCTTAGCCATAATTTTTGGCACCATAGGCGGAGTTATGGCTACGAGCAAAAGTAAGATTATTAGAGCCTACACGCGTACTTATGTTGAAATTTTTCAAAACACTCCTTTGGTGATACAAATTTTCTTTTTATATTTCGGTTTGCCTCATTTAGGAATCAAACTTGATGTATTTACCATAGGAGTTTTAGGCGTTGGGGCGTATCACGGAGCTTATGTGAGCGAGGTGGTTAGGGGTGGAATTTTATCCGTGGATAAGGGGCAGTTTGAAGCCTCTGCTTCGCAAGGTTTTACTTATATCCAGCAGATGAGATATATCATTATCCCACAAACTATCAAAAATATCTTGCCTCCTATGAGTAATCAAGTCGCAAATCTTATTAAAAACACCTCCGTGCTTTTAATCGTCGCAGGAGCAGAGCTTATGTCCGTAGCGGACAGCTATGCTTCAGATTATGGAAACTACGCACCGGCTTATATTTTTGTAGCGATTTTGTATTTTATCATTTGTTATCCTTTGGCGTATTTTGCAAAAGCTTACGAGGATAAACTTAAACTTGCTACGACAAGATAAAGGAAATTAAAATGCAAAATGTTTTCAACGCTCAAAATTTAGACTTTTTGTTACTCGGCTTGGTTTTAAGCATTAAAATCGCCTTAGCAACTTGCATAGTTTCTATAATCTTTGGAACTTTTCTAGCTATTACAAGGAATTTTGGCGGAAGGCTTAGTCGCTTTTTAGCAAGTGCTTATGTGGATCTTTTTAGAAACACTCCGCTCTTGCTTTGGATGCTTGCAGCTTGCTTTGTTTTGCCCGTGTTTTTCGGACAGCTTTCTCAAGCCTTTTGGGGAACTGTGGGTTTTTCTTTATACACAAGCTCGGTTATGGCTGAGATTATTAGAGGAAGCTTAAATTCTATCCCTAAAGGACAATTCGAAGCGGCTTATTCTCAAGGTTTTAGTAAGTTTTTCACGCTTTTTTATATTATCT
>CAZWYE010000138.1:0-2374 GCA_964637895.1 uncultured Campylobacter sp.
TTGTTTGCAAATAAGTGCTTATAATTTTTATAGTTTGAAGTTCTTTAAACATTTTTACTCTTTCTTTTTGCAAAATTATAGCATATTTTAAACTCGGTTTTTAAACCAAGAGTGCAAATTTGCACCCCAAAACAAAATTACACCACCGAATATTTACACATGCTTATAAAGCCTTAATTTCAGTTTATTTTGCTACAATACTAATAATTTTTAGAATTTAGAAAGTGCAAGATGAAAATCACCATTATAGACACGGCTTGTGCGAATTTGGCATCTTTGAAATTTGCTTTAGATAGACTTGGCTTTAAAAGTGAGGTTAGTAGGGATTTAAAGCTTTTAGAGAGTGCGGATAAGCTTTTATTACCCGGAGTTGGCACGGCTTTAAAGGCTATGCAGAATTTAGAAAAGTTTAGGCTTATTTCTTTCATAAAAAACACCAAAAAACCTCTTTTAGGAATTTGCTTAGGAATGCAGCTTTTAGGGGAATTTTCTGAAGAACTTTCTCAAAATACCTTAAATATCATAAACTTTAAAACCTCTAAATTCGAGGAAAAACCGGGCTTTACTCTGCCTCATATGGGCTGGAATCAAATTTCAAGCGATCACGAGCTTTTTAAGGGCTTAAACGGAGCGTTTTTTTACTTCGTGCATAGTTATTGCGTAGCTTTAAATTCTCACACTATCGCAACTTGCGAGTATATTAAGCCCTTTAGCACGGCAGTTAAAAAGGACAATTTTTACGGAGTACAGTTTCACCCTGAAAGAAGTGCCGAAGCGGGCGAGCTTTTGCTTAAAAATTTCATAGAAAATATAGGATAAACAATGCAAACACACATCATTCCCTCTTTAGACCTAATTGACGGCGAGGTGGTGCGTCTTTTTAAGGGCGATTATCATCAAAAAAAGCTTTATAAGCAAGATGCTAAAACTTTGCTTAAAGAGTATGAAAAAGCAGGAGCTAACACGCTTCATATAGTGGATTTAAGCGGGGCAAAAGATCCTAAAAAAAGGCAGATTTTACTCCTTGAAAAGCTAAGCCGTGCGGTAAGCGTGGATTTACAAGTAGGAGGCGGAATTCGCTCTAAAGAAGAGGTGAAAGCCCTTTTAGCAAGTGGGGTTAAAAGGGTCGTCATAGGCTCTTTAGCGGTGAAAAATCCAAATTTATGCCTTGAAATTTTAAGAGAATTTGGAAACGAGTGCATAGTTTTAGCCCTAGATGTGATTTTAAAAGAAGATTATAAGGTCGTTATCAATGCGTGGCAAGATGAAAGCGATAAAAAGCTTATGGATATTTTGAAATTTTACGCCCCTAGAGGACTAAAGCATCTTTTATGCACAGATATTTCAAAGGACGGAACTTTGCAAGGCGTGAATTCTAGGCTTTATCATCTTTTGCACGATATTTTTCCAAATCTGCAAATTCAAGCCTCCGGCGGGGTTTCTTCTCTAAATGATCTTAAAAGGCTAAAAGGTGTTTGTAGCGGGATTATAGTAGGAAAAGCCCTGCTTGAGGGCATTTTTAGCGTTAAGGAGGCTATAGAATGTCTGAAAAATTAAATTTAAATTTCACAAATTCAAAGCCTTAGAAAATTTGGAGAAAGAATGCTTACAAAACGAATAATCGCTTGTTTAGATGTGAAAGACGGCAGAGTGGTTAAGGGTGTGCAGTTTAAAAACCATAAAGATATGGGCGACATCATAGAACTTGCGAAGTTTTACTCACAAAATGGCATTGATGAGCTTGTGTTTTACGATATTGCAGCGAGTGCGAGGAAAGAGCGTGTGTCTAGGGCTTGGGTGAGCGAGGTTGCAAAAAATATCTCCATACCTTTTTGCGTTGCCGGAGGCATAAAAAGCGAAGAGGACGCAAGAGAGCTTTTAGCCAACGGAGCGGATAAAATCTCCATCAACTCCCCCGCTCTAAATAATCCAAGCCTCATTACAAGCCTAGCTCAAAGCTTCGGCACTCAGTGCGTGGTGGTGGGCATTGATAGCTTTAAAGACGAAAAAGGTAGGCTTACAGTGTATCAATACACAGGCGATGAAAAAACCTCAAGACACAGCGGCAAAACTACGCTTGAGTGGGTAAAAGAGGTGCAAGAAAGAGGAGCAGGTGAAATAGTGCTAAATATGATGAATCAAGACGGACTTAAAAACGGCTACGATTTAGAGCAACTTAAAGCCGTGCGTGAAATTTGTAAAATTCCTCTCATAGCAAGTGGAGGAGCAGGTGAAGCAAAGCACTTTTTAGAAGCCTTTAATATCGGCGCGGACGGGGCTTTAGCGGCTAGTATTTTTCATCAAAAACTTGTGGATATTAAAGAATTAAAGCTTTATTTAAAGCAAAACGGCATCAGTGTGAGGGTTTAGAATG
>CAZWYE010000139.1:0-2373 GCA_964637895.1 uncultured Campylobacter sp.
GTTAAAAGAAAACGATAAAATTATTTTTCCTAAAAAATATCAGGGCTTAAATCTTCTAGGAATTCATTCTTTAACGCCTTTACCGGCGGGACAGATTGATAACAGAATGTATTCTTCTTTAATTTTTCAAAACAAAACAACAAAAATTGTCAAATTTTTTCGCTCTTATAATTATTTTAATTTTTTGTTTAAAGATTTTTTCATAGATGAAAATACTTTCATAAAAGAAAACACAGGCGAAGAAATGACTGAGCTTAGCGAAGCTGTCCGCGTGCAAAAGGGAATTGCAAATAATCTTACCATAGAAGGCGGAACAAGATTAGTAGGCTTTTTACTTGCAAATACTAAGAATTCTAGGCTTTTAGATGAAAAGGACTTAAATTTGCAAAATAGCGACTCTTACGATTTTACCCACCTTGTGCCGCCTATAGATTTATATAAGGACATTATCGAAAGTTTCGTTATTCGTAATAGACTCTTAAGCGAAGCTGAATTTCAAGCCAAATTCAAACCTCAAAACACTTACGAAAACTCCGCTAAAGCTAGAATTCACAGGCATTTAGCTTATAAACTTGGTGCCGCGATGGTGCGAAATTCAAAAAGCTTTTTTGGGTATTTGAAAATGCCTTTTGTTTTAATAGCCCTTGCTATCTCGCACAAAGAGGAACTTAAAGGTTTGCAAGGCGTTAAATTCGCCCCGCTAGAAAGCTACAGCGACTACAACGAAGCCTTAAAAGAGAAAGAATGTTTCACTTACAAACTAGGACTTGCACTAATGAAAGCCAACAAAAATTTACTCAAAGGAGGATATTTTAAATTCTTTTTTAAAGACCTGCCTAAGCTTAAAAAGGAATTAAAAAAGAAAAAGTTAAAGTCCAAATTTTAAAAAAATTTACATTTTTTAATCTTGCTTTGGTTAAAATTTCAAAAATTGCTTTAAGGAAAATTTTATGCAAGACATTCAAAGCGATATTTTAGCCAAAGTTTTAGCAGAACTTAAAGATTTTAATCTTAATTGGTAACAATGTTGCTTTATTTATGCCCTTGTATTTATCGAATTTTTGCAATAGCAAATGCGTGTATTGCGGCTTTCAAAAGGGAAATTTGTGACACTTTTAGAATCTACTGCAAAAAGTGCGTTTGCTCCGAATTCTAACGCACCTAAAGTACCTACAACTTTTGCTGAATTTTTTAAAAATTTTCTTCTTTGCTCTTTTTTCACTTTTGCTCCTTTTAAAAACAAATTTAAGTATTTTTTAAAGCTAAATAAAATTTTAAATTTAACTAAACTAAAATCCGAAAATATAACTTAATAAAAGCTTAATCTACCCAAGAAAAATAGCTTTTATTCGTATCAAGCTTACTTAATGCTTGTTTGTCCTCAGTTTCTAGCGTAAAATCAAAAATGTTTAAATTCTCTTTCATCCGCTCTTTGTGCGAGGTTTTTGGAATGAGAGCGATATTCTCCTCGTTTAGAAAACGCAAGATGATTTGAGCTGGAGTTTTTGCGTATTTTTTGCTAAGTTTTTGTACAAGAGCGTTTTCAAAAACCTCCTTGCACCCACTAATAAACGGACTCCAGCTTTGCAAAATAATCTTACTAGAAACCTCGCTCATAGCAATCCTCAACGGCTTTTGCTGATAGAACAAATGCGTTTGACATTGATTTAAACAAGGCAAAATCTCAACTTCTTTAACAAAATCCTTAAAAGCTCTTGCGTTGAAATTTGAGATTCCAAGTGCTTTTATGTAGCCTTGCTTGTGTGCTTCCTCCATAGCTTTGTAAATTTCTTTGCTATTTGGATAAGTATCGTGGATTAAAAGCAAGTCAATATAAGAAGTTTGCAGCTCATTAAGTGCTCTTTGTATAATGCTTTTTGCCTCCGCAAAAGTCGCATTTTGCGAAATTTTAGTCTCTAAAAACAGCTCCTCTCGTGGGAAATTTTTTTATAGCATTGCCTATTTCTCTTTGATTTGAATACATTTGAGCGGTGTCAAATAGCCTATATCCGCATTCAAGCGCGTCCTTTATCGCCCTCTCGCACGCACTTGCTCTAAGTGCGTAAGTGCCAAGCCCAAGTGCTGGCATTTTTATGCCATTATTTAAAGTCATAGTTTGCATAGTTTCTCCATTTTTTGCAAAAAGATTCGTGCCTAAAAGACTCAAAGCCCCAGCAAATTTAGCCGAATTTTTTAAAAAATCGCGTCTTTTCATAGAAATTTCCTTATAAGCTCTAAGCACGATATGGGCGGATTTTATCCTTAATTTTTTTTGAAATTTTACATTATTATAAGCTAATGTAAACCAAAGAATTTTTAAAATTTTACTAAATTTTTTAGCAAGAAAATTTTGCTATAATACGAAATTAATTT
>CAZWYE010000140.1:0-2364 GCA_964637895.1 uncultured Campylobacter sp.
AGAAATATTCAAATCATATTCAGTTTCCTATTTTTATGGAAAAAGAGGAGTATATCCCGCCAAAAGAAGGCGAAAAAGAAGGAAAAACTGAGCTTAAAATTTCTCAAATCAACAAGGCAAGCGCGCTTTGGAGGATGCAAAAATCAAGCTTAAAGCCAGAGGATTACGAAAGATTTTACGAGCAAAATTTCCACGATAGCAACAAGCCTTTGCTTTATATTCACACAAAAAGCGAGGGAAAGCTTGAGTATAATTCTTTATTTTTTATCCCACCTAATGCTCCATTTGATCTTTTTAGAGCGGATTATCAAAGTGGCTTAAAGCTCTATGTTAAGAGGGTTTTTATTAGCGATGATGATAAGGAGCTTTTGCCAAGTTATTTAAGGTTTGTGCGGGGGATTATCGATGTTGAGGACCTGCCTTTGAATGTGAGCCGTGAAATTTTGCAAGAAAATCAAATTTTAAGAGCGGTTAAAGAAGCTAGTGTTAAGAAAATTTTAAGCGAACTCGAAAAGATAAAAGAAAATGACAAAGAAAAATATTTAAAATTCTTTAAACTTTTTGGAAAAGTGCTTAAAGAAGGCTTATACGGCTTTGGCGAAAACAAAGACAAGCTCTTAAAACTCATACTTTTTAAAACTACAAAGGGCGAGAATTTGCGTTCTTTAGACGAGTATAAAAACGACTTGCAAGAGGGTCAAAAAGAGATTTTTTATATCACGGGAAATAACGAAAATTTGCTTAAAAACTCGCCTTTGCTGGAGGATTACAAGCAAAAGAATTTAGAGGTTTTGCTTTTATCTGATGAGATTGATTCTCTTGTGATGCCTATGCTTAATGAATTTGAGGGCTTGAAATTTAGCGCTATTAATCAGGTCGAGAACAAAAACGAGCTTAGCGAGGAGGAACAGCAAAATTTCGCGCCCCTTTTGGCTAAATTTAAAGAACTGCTTAAAGATGAGGTTGAGGATGTGCGTTTAACTTCAAGGCTTACAGATAGCCCAAGTTGTATAGTTTATGATAAAAACAAGCCCGATTTTGCTATGCAGCAGCTTTTAAAGCAAATGGGGCAGGAGCAAAATTTTAAGCCCATTTTAGAGCTTAACCCAAAGCATAGCATTTTTTTAAAGCTTAAGGAAAATGAAAGTTTTGCGCCAGACATTGCGATTTTAGTGCTTAATATGGCAAAACTTAGCGAGGGAATGGGCATAAATAATGCTAGTGAGTTTAATCAAATTTTAGGAAAAATCATTTCAAAGGCTTTAGCTTGATTGAGGATAAAAGTTTAGATAGTTTAGACTTAAATCTTTATCAAATTTTTGATGTTAGAAGCCCAAAAGAATGGGAAAATGGTATTTTAGACGAGGTATACTGTGTTGCTTTGCTTGATGATTTTGGCGAGTTTAACAAGAATTTTTTAAAAGAATTTAAAGAAAAATTTAATACTAGCAAAAAACCAGCTTTCATTTGTAGAAGCGGTCATAGAAGCAAGCTCGCCGCTGAAATGATAGCTCAAAATTTAGGCATAGTTGGCGTAAATTTAAAAGGCGGAATGTTGGCTTTGGGAGCAGAAAGTTAAATGGCTTTTTATATATTAATTAGTGCTCTTGCCTTTTTAGGGCTTTATTTTGCGGTTAAAAAGCTTACTTTAAATTTGGACGAAAAATCCTTGCAAGAGCCTATAAAAGCAGAGCTTTATCCTAAATTTTGCGATTTTTTAGACGAAAAGATTAAAGGACTTAAAGAGAATTTAGAAAACGAAAAATTTACACTTTTAAAGCCCGAGCAAAAGGGCGAATTCTTAGAAAAATTAGGAGATTTAAATAGAGAACTTGTTTTTATTCAAACTATGAATTTAAGCAAGAAAAACGATTCTATTTGGCAGGGTGAGCTTTTTAATTTTTTAAAAGAGCTTGAAAACTCCATACTAAACTACCTTGAAAATGGCGAAAAAATCAGCGAGGATTTAAGAGAGGACTTAAAAGAGGAATTTCAAAGATTAAAAAATTTTTAAAGGAGAGCTGTGCAAAAGATTAAAGCCATAGGCTTAGAATATTACAAACAATGGATTTTAGTTGTTATTGTGGTGTTTTTAACTTATATTTTGCTGATTTATAAGGAACTTGCGAGCATTTTAGCGGGTGTGGCGATTTTGCTTGTGGGTATGACAAATTTAAGCAGTGGTTTTAAAGCCTTTAGCGGCGGCTTTTTAGAAAGGATCTTAGCAGAATCTACGAATACAAAGCCAAAGAGCATAATTTTTGGCGTTATAAGCACGGTGATTATGCAGTCTTCAACGCTCATTTCTATCATCTCCATATCTTTTTTATCCGCAGGGCTCATTTCTTTAACTCAGGGCATAGG
>CAZWYE010000141.1:0-2338 GCA_964637895.1 uncultured Campylobacter sp.
AAGCTTTCAAAACGGCTTTGGTATAGAAACAGACCTAAGAGACAAGGGGGGGGGGGGTTGTCATATCGCACGATATGGCTAATGAAAATTCTTTAAATTTAAAAGAACTTTTCGCTCTTTATCAAAAAAACTCTTTAAATTTCTGCCTTGCTTTAAATATCAAAGCTGATGGACTACAAATTCCGCTTAAAAAGCTCTTAGAAGAGTATAAAATCACAAATTATTTCGTCTTTGATATGTCCGTTCCTGATACTTTAGCTTATATCGATATGGGCTTTAAGGTTTTTGTTCGTCAAAGCGAACTCGAACCCAAACCTTGTCTTTACGAAAAAGCCTGTGGCGTGTGGCTTGATGAGTTTCACACCCACTGGATTGACAAGAGTACAATCCAGTTCCACCTAGAACAGGGCAAAAAGATTTGCATAGTTTCTCCAGAACTTCACAAAAGAAGCTTTTTAAAAGAATGGCAAGAATACAAGCAAATCGACGCAGAATTAAATCCTAAGGACAGTTTAATGCTTTGCACGGATTATCCTTGCAAAGCAAAGGAGTTTTTCAATGATTAAGGCGATAATTTTTGATATGGACGGAGTTTTGATAGAGGCTAAGGAGTGGCATTATGAGGCTTTAAACAAGGCTTTGCGGCTTTTTGGTATAGAAATTCCAAAATATGAGCATTTAACAAATTTTGATGGGCTTCCTACTAAAGAAAAGCTTAAAATGCTTTCTATCAGCAAAGGGCTTAGCCCGAATTTGCACGAATTTATCAACGAGCTTAAACAACAATACACTATGCAAATGGTTTATAATTACTGCAAACCAAGATTCCACCACGAATTCGCCCTCTCACGCCTTAAAAACGAGGGCTACAAACTCGCCCTTTGTTCAAATTCCATAAGACACACCATAGAAGTTATGATGCAAAAAGCGGCTTTAAGTCAGTATTTAGACTTTTATCTTTCTAACGAAGATGTGAGCAAACCAAAGCCCGATAAGCAAATTTATTCTAAAGCTATTTTAAAACTTGGTTTAGAGCCTAAAGAATGTATGATTATCGAAGATAACGAAAACGGCATTAGGGCTGCAAGGGAAAGCGGCGCAAATGTAATGATAGTTAAAGAAGTTGAAGAGGTAAATTACGAAAATATCAAAAAACACATAGAAAAATTCGAAAGGTCATAAATGCTAAATATACTCGTTCCTATCGCTGGTAAGAGCTATTTTTTCGATGAGAGCAAACAAGGTTTTCCTAAGCCTTTCATAGAAATTTGCGGAAAAACTATGCTAGAAATTTTCATTAAAAATTTCGAAAATATCAAAGACAAGCAGTTTATTTTTATACTTAAAAAAAACGCAGCCTTGCGTTTTCATCTTGATGATGCGATTTTAACGCTTAGTGATCAAAAAGCCTTAAATATTTTCACAGAAAATGAAACAGGCGGAATGGCTTGTTCTTGTATGTTAGCAATCGATTTTATCGATAATGACGAGCCTCTTCTTATAGTCAATATGGATCAGTTTTTCGAGCTTGATTTAAACAAGGTCGTTAAAAAATTTAAGGATTATGACGCTGGAATTTTAAGCTTTGAAAGTATTCATCCGCGTTTTGCTTATGTAAAATGCGACTCTTCTAATATGCTCTTAGAAGCCTTTGAGAAAAAGCCCGTGAGCAAAGACGCTATCGCGGGATTTTATTATTTTAAGCACGGGAAATTTTTTATAAACGGGGCTAAAAATATGATTAAAAAAGATGTGAATTACGACGGAAAATACTTTGTCGCTCCGCTTTTAAACGAACTTATTTTAGAAAATAAACAAATTTTAAACATAAAAATAGACAAAAATTTGTATCATACCTTTTACAGCCCAGAAAAAATCAAAGAATTCGAAAGGATAAAAAAATGATTGAAAAACTCACTCAAAGCTATGTTAAAGCTTTTAACGACAAGGATTTAGATAAGGTTGCTTCTTTACTTGATGAAAATTTCATCTTAGAAGATCCGGCTGTTTTGCACCTTGAGGGCAAGGAAAAATGCCTTGAAGCCATAAAGGAGCTTTTTAAAAAAGATTTAAGCTTTAAAGCAAAGAAAATTTATAAAGATGGACAAACAAGCTTTATAGAATTTATCTTAAAACTTGATGGCATAAGTTTGCAAGGTGTGGATATTATAGAGTGGAAAAATGGCAAGATAAGCGAACTTAGAGCTTATCTTTACGAGCGTTAAGATGAAAATTTTTAAACTTGAAAATATGATTCGTGGCTGGTTTGTGGGAGATTTTGAACCTAGCGTCCTTAAAACACAGGGGGTTGAGGTGGGTGTGAAAAGGTACAAAAAAG
>CAZWYE010000142.1:0-2260 GCA_964637895.1 uncultured Campylobacter sp.
TTTTTCTCACGCACTAAAGGCGCGTAAAGTATGATTTTCGCACCTTTTGGAAGCTTTAAAATTTCATTTACTATATCCGCACCGCTCATTGAAGAAATTTCTTTGCCACATTGATGGCAGTGTTGAATTCCAAGCCTTGCATAAAGAAGCCTTAAATAATCATAAATTTCAGTGATAGTTCCAACCGTGGAGCGAGGATTTTTAGAAGTGCTTTTTTGATCTATGGCGATTGCGGGAGTTAAACCTTCGATTTTATCGACTTCTGGCTTTCCGACCTTGTCTAAAAACTGCCTCGCATAAGCACTTAAGCTTTCAATATATCTTCTTTGACCCTCTGCATAAAGCGTATCAAAAGCAAGTGTTGATTTACCAGAGCCTGAAAGCCCTGTAAAGACTATGAATTTATTTTTGGGAAGCTCTAAATTTATGTTTTTAAGATTGTTTTCTTTTGCACCTATGATTTTTATACTTTCTTGCATTAGCTATCCTAAAATTTAATATAACTTATAATTTTAGCACAAGTTAGAAAATTCACGCTTTAAAAAGTAAAAATTTCTAATTTTCTTAGCAAGGCAAAAAAAGTCATAAATATAGAAAGTGCATAAAAATAAAGTAGGAATTTCCTATGCACACTAAGATGAAGGCTTTGCATAATCCTTATACCAATAAACACGCCTATCATCGAGGCTATGCCCACAATAACGCCCTTATAAAATAAAGTAGAATCCATAACTCCAAAACGCAAAAAAGAAATAGAACCAGAAATAGAAGCAAAAATAATGAAAAATAAAGAAAGAGAAGTAACTTTTTTACTATCATAGCCTAAAAAATACGCCAAAATAGGAGCGATTAAAAGCCCTCCGCCTATGCCTAAGGAGATTGCAAAAACGCCTGTGAAAGCTCCGGCACAAAATAAAATCGCATTTTTGCTTAAAGCACTTCTTTGAATTTGAGTTAGTTTTGTTTGTGATGCAAAGGCGTATTTTAAGAAAAACACGCAACTTAAAGCCAAAAAAATCGCCGTTAAAACAAGATCGCTTAAAAAAGCTAAAAGCATTCCGCTAAAACTTGCACCTAAAATTCCGCCCAAGCCCACCGCTAAGCCCTCTTTAAGGTTTAAATTCTTTTTTTTGTAGTTTAAAAAAGAGCCAAAAATCGAGGAGAAAATCATTTGCAAAACTGAAATTGCCACGGCGTGATGAGAGCTTAAGCCTAAAACGAGCATAGTTGGCACTATAATCATTCCTCCGCCTATGCCAAAAAGCCCTGAAAGAACGCCTGAGACAATGCCAACCAAAAAATACACAAAATCAAAAATTTCCATAAACCAAACTTCCAAAAAGAAAAGATTTTAGCTTAAAAAGATTAATGTTTAAGGTTTTAAAAATAAGACTTAAAAATTTAAAAAGGGTTCGCAAGGTTTAAATTTAAGGCTTGTTTTTAATTTTTTTTAATTTCACTTTTAAATTCTTAAAATTCTTTAAAATTTTTGTTTTTTTAAATTCTTAAAATTTCTTAAATTCAGCTTTTAAAAACAATTAAAAATTGCAAATTTATTTCTTTAAAAAAAGCAAAATTAGCGTTAAAAGCTTGAAATTTAAGTGTTTTAAGGAAAACTTAGTTTTATTTTTAAAATCCCAGCAAAAAGCTAAAAATAAATTTAAAAACGCACTGTTTTAGCTAAATTTTTTGCAAAAATAACGCGAAAATAAATTTAAATTTCACTAAGACTTTTTTTATTTTGTCCTAGTCTATAAAGTGCAAAATCGTATTTAACCGGATCATTTGGGTCGAATTCTTTTAACTTGCAAGTAAGTTCTAAAACGCTTTTAAAATCATAAATTTTGCGTTTTAACAAGCCAAGCTCATAAGAAACATTAAAAGTGTGCGTATCAAGAGGAAGAAGCAAGTCTTTAGTGTGAATTTCCCTCCAACGCCCAAGATCAAGCCCGTCTTTTCTCACAAGCCACCTTAAAAAAAGATTGTATCTTTTAAGCGGGGATTTAGGCAAATTTAAAAAAGGCTTGGAAAAGAAAAAATCATAGCCATAGCTTTCATAAGTGTTAATTTGTCGTATTTTTTGCAAAAAAGCCTTAATGCCACTTAGCACACTTTCATCTTTTAAATAAGCCTTAGCGAAAAGTTCTTTTAAAGAAAGCTCTTGCTTAAGTCTTCTTAAAGTAATGAAAATTTGGGCTAAGTCGTTTGAATTTTGAAAGCGGTATTTTAAATTTTTGCATTCTTTTTCTATGCTTTTTTC
>CAZWYE010000143.1:0-2256 GCA_964637895.1 uncultured Campylobacter sp.
TGAAATTTTGGATAAAATAATTTAAATAATGCACTTTTGAAAGCGAAAAACGCCATCTTTGTCCGTTGGTTGCTAAATTCTTAAACTGATTAAAAGCAAAGGTTTCAAGCTTGTTTTCGTGGATAAACTCCGCTCCTAAAGGCGGATTTTCTCCTTGTCCTATTTTGTTCGCTCTAAGTTTTCGTATAAGTTCTGCAAGAGGAATTCGCACCGGACACACTTCAGAACATCTCCCACAAAGCGAACAAAAGCTTAAAATATCGCCCGTTTTATCGATTCCAAAAAGATTAGGACTAATCACCTCTCCTATCGGTCCGGGATAGACGGTTTGGTAAGCGTGTCCGCCGATTTGGTCATAAACAGGGCAGAAATTCATACAAGCTCCGCACCGAATGCAACGCAAAGCCTCGTGGTAATCCTCGTGAGCAAGCATAGAACTTCTGTGATGGTCAAACAAAATAATATGCACTTCCTTAGGTCCGTCCAAATCGCCATTTTTGCGAGGTGAGCTGATGATATTGTTGTAAGTTGGGATAAACTGCCCTGTGGCTGAAGGAGTGAGAAGATGCACCATAGTTGCCGCATCTTCAAAGCTTTCCATTACTTTTTCTATGCCACAAAGCGCGATATGAATGTCTGCAGCTGTGGTGCACATTCTGCCATTACCCTCGTTTTCTATAAGCCAAAAAGCACCCTCTTTAGACATAGCAAAATTCACTCCGCTAAGTCCTAATTTAAGCCCCTCAAATTCAGCTCTTAAATGTCCTCTTGCAATGGCGTTAAGTTTTTCAGGCTCACTTTCAAGCTCTGCATTAAGCTTGTCTTTGAAAATCTGCCCCACTTCATAGCGGTTTCTATGAATAGCTGGAACGACTATATGTACTGGACTTTCGCCATTAAGCTGCAAAATAAGCTCACCCAAATCGGTCTCTATGGCTTTTAATCCTTTTTTTTCTAAGTAGTGATTAAGCCCGATTTCCTCGCTAGCCATAGACTTGCCTTTGAGAATTTTGTTAATTTTCTTTTCTTTCATCAACTCATAAATAATCTCACAAGCGTCCTCATCGCTACTTGCCCAATGAACTTTTATGCCGTTTTTTTGAGCATTTTTTTCAAATTCCAAAAGCCTTTCTTTTAAAGTCATTAAAGCATTGTTTTTAGCCGTTTTAGCCTTAGTCCTTAAACCTTGCCAATCGTTGAATTTATCCTTTATAACCTTAAGGCGATTTCTTTGTAAGGTATGCATAGCATTCATCAAATTTTCACGCATTTGAGTGTCGTTAAGCTTAGTATGCACAATTTGTTCGTGAGGTATTTTTCTGCTCATAATCTCTCTCCTTCAATGCGTTTAAGCAAAAAGTCATACAAATGAACGCCTTTTATATCAAGTCCCATTTTCCTCATAGTTCCATTGATATTTAAAAGACAACCTCCATCACCACTTATAAGATATTTCGCGCCTGAATTTTGTATGTCTTTAATCTTTGTTCTTACCATAGCGTTTGAAATTTCAGGCTCTTTTACCGAAAAGGTTCCACCAAAACCACAACACTCTTCTTCAAATTCCAGTTCAACAAGCTCGACATTTTTAAGTCTTTTGATAAGATTTTTGCTAGATTCTATGCTTTTTTGCACCCTTAAAGCGTGGCAGTTTGAATGCCAAGTAACCTTTATAGGCTCACCTTGATCCTCGAAATTCACATTTAAAACCTTGTCTAAATACTGCGAAAGCTCTATAATCCTTGAACTAAATTCCTTGACTTTTTGAAATTCTTCATCTTTTTTAAAAAGTTCTAAATAATCCTCACTCATCATTCCTGCACAAGAGCCGCTTGGAACGACTATAGGATAGTCTTTTTCAAATAAATTCACATTATAAAGTGCGATTTCTTTGCTTTGCCTTAAAAAGCCCGAATTAAAAGAAGGCTGCGCGCAACAGGTTTGATTTTTCTTAAAAATCACTTCAACGCCCTCTCTTGTTAAAAGCTTTATCGCATTTATCACGCTTTCTTGCAAAGCAACCGTTCCTAGACAGGTCGCGTAAAAATAAACTTTTTTCATTTTTTTTCCTTGTGGTTTGGGTTTTAACCTTGCAAAAGCAAGGTTAATTTTATTTTAAAGGCACGGCATCCGGTATAATACCACTTAAGAAGAAGGTGATAATGCAAGTCCAAATTCCTATTAAAATAATAAAAGCTACGGAATACTTAAGCGTGAATTTAAAGAGCTCTGATTCTTTACCCACAAGCCCTACCG
>CAZWYE010000144.1:0-2187 GCA_964637895.1 uncultured Campylobacter sp.
AATGGTTGCTTTGATATTTTGCATTTTGGGCACATAAGCTATCTTGAAAAAGCAAGGAGACTAGGCGATTTGCTCGTGGTTGGCTTAAATTCTGATTCAAGCGTGAAAAGACTTAAAGGCGAGAAAAGACCTGTAAATTCGCAGTTTGAACGCGCTTGTATGCTTGCTAGCTTGTATTTTGTGGATTTTGTGGTGATTTTTGAGGAGGATACGCCTTTAGAGCTTATTTCTTTTTTAAAGCCTGACATTTTGGTTAAAGCAAAAGATTATGAAAATAAAGAAATTGTGGGTGCAAATTTGGTCCCAAAGGTCGAGCTTATAGACTTTAAAGAGGGATATAGTAGTACAAAAATCATAGAAAAAATTCAAAAATTATGAAATTTTTGTTGTTTAGTATAAAATTTTGCTTAAAGGTTTAAATTTTAAAAGCTTAAATTTAATATTGCAAAAAGCTTAATAAAATTAGCTTAATAAAATTTAAATTTAATATCTAAAAAAACTTATAAAAATTTGATTTAAAGCCTAAATTTTGCGAATAAAATTCACAAAAAAACTACGCTAAAAGCTCTTAAGAGCTTAATTATCTCTTAAGAGAATTGACAATACCAAGCATATCATCGCTTGTAGTAATTGCTTTTGAACCAGCTTCATAAGCCCTTTGTCCTGTGATAAGATCGGTCATTTCTTCAACAAGTTGGACATTACTCATTTCCACGAAGCCGTGTCTTATCTGTCCTAAGCCGTCTTGACCGGCAATACCTGCAACCGGTGCACCACTAGCTCCTGTTTCTAAGTAAAGATTATCACCCATAGAATGAAGTCCGGCAGGGTTTATAAACTGCACTAGCTCGATTTGTCCAATTTGCGTTTCTTCTTGCTCACCTGCTAACATCACAGAAACCGTTCCGTCCGTGCCAACGCTTATGCTCACGGCACCTTCTGGCACGGTCATTTCTGGTATCAATCTATAGCCGTCCGAATTTACTATATTTCCTTCGTTGTCCTTAGTAAATAGCCCGTTTCTTGTGTAAGCTATGGTTCCGTCTGGAAGCTGAATTTGGAAAAAGCCGTTTCCGGTGATTGCCATATCAAAGCTGTCTGTGCTTGTGGATTTAAAATTCCCTGAAGTGAAAATCTTAGTTACTGCCGCATTGCGCACACCCAAACCTACTTCTATGCCTGAGGGTGAGAGCGTAGTTGCAGAAGTGGAGGTTCCTGCGTATTTCATCACCTGATACATAAGGTCGGCAAATTCCGCGCGGTTTTTCTTATAACCTACGGTATTGACATTAGAGATATTGTGTGAAGTAACATCGATTTGAGTTTGCTGCGCTATCATTCCTGTGGCAGCGGTGTGAAGTGATCTTATCATAATTTATCCTTTCAAATTTTATCTAACGCTTGCGAGTTTATTAATCGCTTCTTGGTTAAGATCGTCCATATGGGCGGTCATAACCTTTTGATACATTTCAACCATACGGTTTGCACCAATGAGTGCGACCATTTCGGTAACGGGATTGACATTTGAGCCTTGAGAAAAGCCCTGACGCACAGAATTAGAAATTTCTAAATCCCTAATCCTTGTCAAATCGTCTATCTTATAGACATTATCACCCTCTTTTTGTAAGGCTCTTATATCATCAACTTGAGCGATAAAAAGCCTTGCATTATCAACGCCATCAACGGAGAGTATGCCGTTTTTATCAACATTAATCTGCAAAGCTCCGTTATCAATTCTGATATTTGCGTTACCTGGATTTTCAAAATAAGAGCTATTTAAGACCTTGTAGCCTTGCTTATTAACCAAAAAGCCCTCATCGTCAAGCTGGAAATTCCCGTCTTTTGTGAGCCTAACTTCGCCGTCTTTGGTTTGCACGAGATAAAAGGTATCCTCTCTTACCATAGCAAGGTCTAAAGGATTGCTAGTAGCTTTTAGCGAACCTGCACTAAAGTCCGTGTATCCTTGCGAGACCTGCGGAACCCTGTCTATGATGGTATTTACAAACCTTGAAGCGTCCCTTGTGTGATCTTCTATAGGAAGCTCGTCCTGAACCTCTTTGAAAATACGCTTAAAATCTGCAATCACTACATCGTCTCTTTTAAAACCGCTTGTGTTTATGTTTGCAAGATTGTTTGTGATAACTTCAAGCTTGTTAAACTGCGTTACCATACCACCAGTTGCTTGAT
>CAZWYE010000145.1:0-2127 GCA_964637895.1 uncultured Campylobacter sp.
GATTTGCGTTCTTTATTTGAGGGCGATTTAAGATTATTGGAGCAGTTTCGATGATACTTACAAAAACTTGGCTTAATGAATTTATAGACATAGAAAAGCAGAGTTTAGAGGATTTGGTTGAAACCTTAAATTCCATAGGCATTGAGGTTGATGAGGCACGAATTTTAAAAGCACCGGATAAGGTCGTCGTGGGCTTAGTAAAAGAAAAAATCAAGCACGAAAATTCAGACAAGCTAAACATTTGCAAGGTCGATATAGGAAGCAAAATTTTGCAAATAATCTGCGGTGCGGCAAATGTCGAAGTAGGGCAGTTCGTTCCTGTGGCTTTAGAGGGTGCTTTGATGCCAAATGGTATGGAGATTAAACAAGCTAAGCTTAGGGGCGTGGATTCTTTTGGTATGATTTGCTCTTCGCTTGAGCTTGGCTTTGCAAAGGTAAATGAGGGAATTTTAGTTTTAGATGAGAGCATAGGAAAACTCGAGCTTGGAAAGGAACTTTGTGCGTATCCTGTTTTTAACGATATTTTTATAGAGGTTGAGCTTACGGCAAATCGTGGCGATTGTTTGAGTATTTATGGTGTAGCACGCGATTTATCCGTAGCACTTGATTTGAAATTTAAGAAAAAACAAAGCTTTAAAGACGATGAAAATGTCCTTGCCATAGGTAGAATTTTAAAGCTTGTCGCTACTAAAGAGCTTAATAGCTTTCATCTTTACAAGGTCATTGAACTTAAAGAAAAAATTCAAACAAATTTGCTTTTGTCCTTGCGTCTTGCTTTGATTGAAAGCTTAAGTGAGAATGGGCTTGAAAATTTGCTAAATTACACCACGCATTCAACAGGAGTGCTTTTTAATGCTTATGATTTAAGCTCTTTTGTGGAGGAAAAGGGCGAAATTCTTTTGAATTTAAGTAAGGAAAAACACGGCGAAACTAAAGTAAGCTGCAAGGGTAAGCTTTTAAGCATTAGCGGAATTTACGCTCAAAATCAGTTTAAATACGAAGAACAAGGCAAACTCATAGCCATAGAAGCACATTATACCAATCCTTTTACCATAGCAGAAGCTAAGGCTTATTATAAAAAGCAAGATGAAAAGCTTGTTTATCGAAGTTTTAGAGGCAGTGAGCCTAAGCTTAGCTTGGGTATGAATTTCTTACTAAGCTTGTTTGCAAAAGAGCCCAACATTCTTATTTACAGCTCCTCGCAGCAAATTTTAGAGGATAAAGAAAATTTAGCAATTGATATTGACATAGAAAACATTAGCGAACTCATAGGGCAGAAAATTCACAAGGACGAAGTGCTTAAAATTCTTAAAAAACTAGGCTTTGAAATGGTTATTTTTGGCGATAACCGCATTAGTGCAAAAATACCACTTCACCGCCCTGATATTAAGAATTTAGCCGATATTTGCGAGGAAATAGTGCGAATGATAGGCATAGATAATATAGCCTCAAAAGGCTTGGAATTTGTGGAGAAAAACCGCATTAACGAGACTTACGAGGATTATAAAAAGCTTTTAAACTTACGTAATAGGGCTGTAGATAGCGGGTATTTTGAGAGTTTGCACTATGTTTTGGATAACGAAGAAGAGCTTAAAGAATTGGGCTTTGAACCCGTTAAGCTTAAGCTTGTAAATCCCATAAGCACCGAGCTAGGAGCGTTAAGAACCACGCTTTTAAACCACCTTTTAAACGCTGTGAGCTTTAATATTAAAAATTCCAAAAAACTCATCAAGCTTTTTGAAAGCGGGGCTGTTTTTAACTCTATGGGAGAGGAATTTTCACATATGGCTTTAATTCACAGCGGTTTTAAAGAAGAGCCTCAAATTTCAAACAAAGCTAAGCCGGAACTTGTGGATTTTTATGGCTTTTTAACGGATATTAAAAATATTTTAGGCTCTTACGAGCTAAGAGCCTCCAATTATGATTTTCTAAGCCCTTACGAGCAGGCGAATTTATATGTAAATGGCGTTAAAATAGGCTTTTTAGGCAGACTTCATCTTAAGCTTGAAAAGAAAAAAGACCTACTTAAAACTTATGTTTGCGAGTTTGATTTGAATTTGTTAAAGCAAAGTCCAAAAACTGCTAAGCCTTACTCGAAATTTCCAAGCGTGAGCAGGGATTTAAGTG
>CAZWYE010000146.1:0-2065 GCA_964637895.1 uncultured Campylobacter sp.
TGGTGGATTCAGCAGGACTTGAACCTGCGACCAACCGGTTATGAGCCGGTTGCTCTAACCAACTGAGCTATGAATCCGCTTAAAAAGATGACATTATACTAAAATTTGCTTAAAAATATTTTATTGTATCCTAAAACTTTGAATTTTAAGATATGATTTCTCAAAAATTTTTTATTTTAAATTATAATCTTTAAAAAATATTTTTTTATTATAGATATTTTAAATATGACAATTGATAATACGCTTTTTAAATACTTAAATATTAATAGAAAAATACTTTAAAGCTAAGAATCCTAATTTAAAAAATTTATCGTTTTATTTTTTTTAAGAAATATTCGTTTTATAGTTTATAAAAATTTTAAGCAAAATTTATAGTTTAGATTGTGTATAATTACAAATGCAAATTTATTAAGGAGTATCATTGGACCCCAGTCATTCTGTTTTTATGCTTATAATCGCTCTTATTTTAGTGTTTTTAAATGGTTTTTTCGTTTTGTCTGAATTTAGCATAGTCAAGGTGCGCCGTTCAAAACTCGAGGAATTTGTTAAAGAAAAGAAACCAAATGCTAAAAAGGCTTTAGAGATCACTTCAAAGCTTGATACTTATTTAAGCGCTTGTCAATTAGGCGTTACTTTAAGCTCTCTTGCCTTAGGCTGGATAGGTGAACCCGCTATTGCAAAGCTTTTAGAAAGGTTTTTAGTAAGCTTTCACTTAAGCCCCGTTTTAATCCACACTTTATCCTTCGTCATAGCCTTTAGTTTCATAACCCTTTTGCATGTTGTTTTGGGCGAACTTGTGCCAAAAAATATAGCCATTGCCATAGCCGATAGGGCTGTTTTGTGGATAGCAAGACCTTTGCATATTTTTTGGATTATCTTTTTACCCTGCATTAAAATTTTCGATATACTTGCGGCTTGGACTTTAAAAATTATCAGAATCTGCCCTGCAAAAGAACACGAACTTGCACATTCTGAAGAAGAGATTAAAATCATAGTTAGCGAGAGCCAAAAAGGCGGAGTTTTAGACGAATTTGAAACCGAGATTATACGCAATGCTGTGGATTTTAGTGACACGGTTGCTAAGGAGATTATGACTCCGCGCAAGGATATGATTTGCCTTAATAAAAAGAATTCTTACGCGGAAAATATGCAAATAGTTTGTGAATACAAACACACGATATTTCCTTATATAGACGGCTCTAAGGATACTATTTTAGGGCTTTTGCATATTAGAGATATTTTGCAAAACGAGCTTAAAATTAACGATGAAAATTTAGAAAAATTCATCAAGCCTATGATACTGGTGCCTGAAAATATCAGTATTTCTAAGGTTTTGGTGATGATGAACCAACAAAAAATGTATACCGCCTTAGTCGTTGATGAATACGGCGGAACGGCTGGAATTATCACTATGGAAGATATTATGGCAGAGATTATAGGCGAGATTAAAGGCGATGAGGGGCTTTATAAAAAACTTGCGGACAATATTTACGAATTTCAAGGCAGATACGAGATAGAAAAGGTCGAAGAGCTTTTGATGATAAGCTTTGATGAGGACTTAGAGCAAGTAACCATAGGTGGTTATGTGTTCAATCTTTTAGGTCGTTTGCCTATTGTTGGGGATAGAATCGAGGACGCACTTTGTTATTACGAGGTTAAGCAAATGAATGGAAATTCCATAGAGCGCGTTAAGGTTGTGAAAAAAACAGACGGCACAGTGTGATTTTTTAGAATTTAAAAGCATTTTTTTGAATAAATTTGAGCTTAAAAGTGAAAAATTTAAGAATTTTAAACAAGTAAATTTGGAGTAAAAATGGATTTTCAGACTATTATTTCTCATATGAACAATGAGCATAAAGAAAATTTAAAAGATTTGTGTAAGAAATTTGGCGGAGTGCAAGAAGTGCAAAATGTCTTGCTTAAAAGCGTGGATTTTGAGGGCTTAGACTTGATTTTTGAGGGCATAAATTTGCGTATAGAATTTCCTAAAAAAGCCGATGAAAACTCCATAAAAGATGCAATTATAGAACTTTGCAAGAGTGCAAAGGACGAAAAAAGCGAGGAT
>CAZWYE010000147.1:0-2041 GCA_964637895.1 uncultured Campylobacter sp.
AAAAGCCTTGCTAGTTTTTAAATCTTAGTTTTAAGTAGAGCTTAATTTAAGTTTTATTTTAAATCTTTTTATTGCTAAGATTTATTTTTATCTTTAAGTTTTAGGAGTTTTTGTAAAATTTATCATTTAAAAATAACCTTATTTTAAGCAAAAATATGTATAATCAAGGTTTATTTTTTTGCGCCCGTAGCTCAGCTGGATAGAGCATTTGATTGCGGTTCAAAAGGTCAGAGGTTCGAATCCCCTCGGGCGCGCCACTGGAAAATAATGAATTTACAAATCCTACTTGAAAAACTAAAAGGCGTCCGCCTAATCGCTGCAAGCAAATACGCAACCGTGCAAGATATTAAAAATCTTTACCATCAAGGAATTTTAGAATTTGGTGAAAACAAAGTTCAAGCCTTAAAAGAAAAAAAAGAGACTTTAAAAGATGAGAATTTAAACATAAAATGGCACTTCATAGGCACTTTGCAAAGCAATAAAATCAATATGCTTCTTAAAGAACGCCCTACTCTTTGGCAATCTTGCAACGGACTTAAAATCGCCCGGTCAGTAAATCAAAGGCTTACTTACACGCTTGATACCCTGCTTGAGATTAACGCTGCTAATGAAAAAAGCAAAAGTGGGCTTGATCTTTCTTTAGCTTTAGAGCAGTATTTACAGATTAAAGAAGAATGCAAGAATTTAAACCTGCAAGGTGTTATGAGTATGGGTGCTTTAAGCGATGATGAAAGAAAGATCGCAAGTAGTTTTGAGCAAACTTTTAAGCTTTATGAAAGCTTACAAAAATACGGTGCGAAAATCTGTTCTATGGGTATGAGCGGGGATTTTGAACTTGCTATAAAATGCGGCTCTAATATGGTGCGTCTAGGAAGCATTTTGTTTAAAAATGAACTTTAGTTTTTTAAATTTACTTAGATAGGATTTATTTTTAGAATCAATGCAGTAAAGCTTTGAATTTAATACCTGCTTTTAACTTAAAAATAAATAATGATAAAATCTTAAAATCTCTATGTTTAATTACTTTAGACAAACTATAAATAATTTTCTTATTTACTTTAAGGTTTTTATACAAAAATAAGCCTAAATAAAAAATAAATGATGAAAAACACAAGATAAATTCGCTTTATTTATTGCTTAAAAGGGCTTTTTCTTTGCTAGAAATTATGGAGTTTAAAACGAGCATTATTTCTTCTTTTTCTTTTGAAGAAAGCTTAGGAAACTGTGTTTTTAAAAGCTCACTAACAAGGCTTTCATTAAGCAAATCAGAATCTGCGAATTCCCTTGCTTTTTGTAAAATTTGAAGCACTCTTAAGTCTTGTTTTTTATACATTTTAAGCCTTTTTTAAACTAAGTCTTTAAAACTATGACACTTACGAACCGTTTTGCTGTTTTATCACGCCTAAAAGAGAAAAAATCCTCGTTTTCAAAGGTGCAAATTCCTAAATCTTTCACGCTTTTAATGCCAAGTTCTTTAGCTTGCGTTTTTATCAAAGCCTTTAAATCAAGCCTTTTATCCCCTACAAAGTCCTTGAAATTTTGCAAAGCAAAATCCAAAACCTCGCCACTTATTTCGTAATTTTCCCCGCAAATTCCAGCACCTATAAAAAGATGAAAATCGTAATTTTTAGAATCTTCATAAGTGGTATAAATTCTTTCAACGCAGTTTTTTAAGATATTTTCAAAACTTCCCTTGCGTCCTGAATGCAAAGCCGCAATCACTCCGCTTTCATTCCACAAAAGTAAAGGCAAACAGTCCGCACTTAAAACGCAAAGAGCGGTATTTTTCCGCTTACTAATAAGCCCGTCGCAAGAAAAATTGCTAAAATTCTCATCATAAATTTCAAGTTCTTTAGAGTGAATTTGATTCATAAAAACGCATTCTTTAATGTCCGCACAAATTTCTTTGAATAAATTTTCTTTATAAATACGAGCTCTAAAAGCGTTATAATCTTTATCAAAAGCACAAAAAACGCTGATTTTTTCATTATCTAGTAAAGATATGAAATTTTTTCCACTTCTTCCCACGAAAGTCCTTTTT
>CAZWYE010000148.1:0-2037 GCA_964637895.1 uncultured Campylobacter sp.
ATGCTTAAATGCTAATCAAAAAGAAGCTTTTATTAAGAATTTATTGAAATTTTATGAAGAAAATTTCAAAAAAGATTTAAATTTATTTTTAAAAGACTTTTTAGCTTTGCTTAAAAATTTCAAAGATTACGAGGCTTTAAATTTAGCTTTAAAGCAAAACTTAAGCGTAAATTTTACTTTTATGTATGAAAACTTAAATATCATCAAAACTTGGCTAAACTCAAGCGAATTTAAAGAAAAGTTTCATAATCACCCTTATCCTAGCTTACTTAACCCTGAGAAAATCGAGTATGAAAGCATAAACGCAGAGCTTGCTTGGGATTTGAATTTGCCTTTGCAACCTTTTTATGAATTTATATATGTTCTCATACACGGAGCGGGTGGAGGGGCTATGGTTTTGTTTCTAAGGCTTTGCGGGATAAATTTAAATTTACATTATGGTAGCGGAGTGTTGCAATATAAGCAGTCCTATAAAATGCTTGTAGAAAATAAAGATAAATTTAGCGGTTTGTTTGTTTCGGGTTCAGATTTAGATAACACGAGGCTAAAAATGGCGGCACTTTGTGCTAAGTCTTGTCCGGTTTTGTGCGTGGTTAGGGATCCGATTTCTGTTCTAAAGCACTTAGTAACTCACGCTTCAGGCGGCACGATTAGCAAAAAATCTTTAAGAGAATTTACGCTTCAAACGCCTATGCAAAATTTATTTGACTTTGAAGTGATAACGAGATTAAATTTTGTAAGTTTAGAGACGCAGATAAAAAACCATTCAAGCGGAAAAACTAAAGAAATAAACTTCTACATAAACGAATTTTTAGACAGAGCGAGTAAAATTTTATATGTTTCAATGGAGGATATACTTCCTGCTAAGGCTTATGAAACATTGTGTTTTCTAAGCAAGGAGCTAGGTTTTACCAGACCCAAGAGGCTTGCAGAGTTTGAAAGGCAAATAGCTTTTGCCGATAGTTACAGCAATAAAGCCTTTTTCCCAAGAGTCTTTAAGCTAAATTTAAACGACAAGCAAATTCGCCTTGAAATCCTTATGGAGCAAAACGATAAAGAAGCCGAATTTACCGAGTGTGTGAGGCTTTTTTCTCAAAGTTCGTTTTTGATTGATGAGCTTAGGACTAGGGTTTATTGCAAAAAAGAAGAGTTTGTTTTGCTAGAAAAGGAAAAAGATTTGTTTGGTAAAGCGAAGGCTTATCTTATCGAATATTTCGCAAAAATGGAGGACTTTTACCACAAAGAAAAGCAAAAACTCGTCGATGAAAACGACATTTTAGAATGCTTTAAAAAAGATAAAATTTCCGCACTAAGCTTTAAAAAAATGCTAGATTTCGAATACGCCCATCTTAAAAAAACCCGCCCCGACATAGTGGCTTCTTGGAGATATTACGCTGAATTTGAAAAAATTTGTGAAAAATTTAAGGAGGCTTGAAATTTAATGCAAAAAATTTTGCGAAAATTTAAAATTAAATCCCAAAATTCTTGCTTTTGCAAGTGTTTGAATTACATTTTTACAAAAATTTAAGCATTTATAAAAATTTATAAAATTTTCTAATCCCTTAAAAATCCTGTAAGTGGAGAGCTTGCTCTTGGGCTTTGTGCTTTTGCAAGTCCAGCTAAATAAGCCTCTCGTCCTGCACGAACCGCCAAAGAAAACGCCCTTGCCATTAAAGGAATATTTTTAGCCTCTGCTAAGGCTGTATTTACCATAACCGCACTAACGCCCATTTGCATAGCCTCGCAAGCCTCAGCTGGCGAGCCAAGTCCTGCATCGACTATGATAGGAAGTGAAATTTCATTAAGTAGAATTTGTATAAATTCCTTAGCACAAAGTCCTTTGTTGCTTCCAATGGGAGCTGCTAAGGGCATAATCGCAGCCGCTCCTGCTTCTTGCATAGCCCTTGCAGCATAAAGATCAGCCGACATATAAGGCAGAGGCGTAAAGCCATCTTTTGCAAGAAGTTCTACAGCCTTAATACTCTCGTAATTATCGGGCAATAAATACTTACTATCACTGATGACTTCGATTTTTAT
>CAZWYE010000149.1:0-2025 GCA_964637895.1 uncultured Campylobacter sp.
AATTTCTCTTTATCTAGCATTGCAGAAAAATAATAAAAATCTTTCTGTAAAATATGCTATAAAATTTTTGTTATTTTTATATTATATTAATTTTATTTAGTTAGCATATTATTCACAAAATATTAAAAAAGAAAGGAAACTTATGAAAAAGGACAATATCCTTGCATTCAGCATCTTCGTCATTAGCACCCTTGCTTTCGTCATTTGGGGCTTTAATTATATCCCTCAATACCATCTCATACTTTTCATACTTGCGTCCATATTTGGAATTTTTATGGCTTTTAATATAGGCGGAAACGATGTCGCAAACTCCTTTGGAACAAGCGTTGGTGCAAAGACCATTACAATCAAACAAGCCCTTATTATCGCTGCACTTTTCGAGCTAAGTGGTGCGATATTTGCAGGAGGTGAGGTAACTAAGACCATTCGTAGTGGTATAGTAAATTTCCCCGATGGGCTTGATCCTATGTTTTTTGTTATTATTATGCTTGCCTCGCTTTTAAGCTCTGGGCTTTGGATTTTCATCGCAACAAAAAAAGGCTTACCAGTATCTACAACACATAGTATAATAGGAGGTATAGTTGGTGCAAGTCTTATAATGGGCTTTTTGAATTCTAGCGGAAGTGAAGCTCTTTCTATGGTTAAGTGGAGTGGAATTTTAAAAATTGCTTTAAGCTGGGTTATTTCTCCCGTTTTAGGAGGTGTGGTTGCTTACACCATTTATGCTTATATTGATAGGAAAATTTTAAGACCTTCTAAAGCTTTAAATGAACAAATTAAAAATATCAAAAAAGATAGGAAAAATTTCAAAGAAGGATACTTTTCAACCCTTAAAGAAAAGCCCTTAGAAGAGCAAGTAAAAGAGCTTAACTCTATAGTTTTAGATGATTTAGACGACAAAGAAAAAGTGGAAAGTTTTTATAAAACCAAGCTTAAGGAATTTAGAGAAAAAGAAAAAGTTATCGATGTTTTTGCAGTCTTTAGAATTCATATGCCCGTGCTTGCTTGTATAGGTGCTATGGCTATAGCTTCGATGTTTTTGTTTAAAGGACTTAGCAAGATTAGCACCTTAGGAATTTTAGAAAATTTATGGATAGTTGTAATTTTAGGCTCTATAGGTTATGTGACAACTTTTGCGATTGTGAAAATTGTTAGAAAAAGCGAACTCAATAAGACAGCAGACAGATTGTTTTCTTGGTTTCAAATTTTCACCGCTTCAAGTTTTGCATTCTCACACGGAGCAAACGACATAGCTAACGCTGTGGGTCCTTTTGCAGGAATTTTAGATACTCTTAAAAACAATGCGATCAATGCAAGTGCTCCCGTACCTTTTGCGGTAATGGCTATGTTTGGCATAGCTTTAGTCATAGGACTTTGGTTTTTGGGTAAAGAAGTCATCAGCACGGTTAGCTCAAAACTTGCTGAAATTCGCCCTACCACAGGCTTTAGTGCCGAACTTGGTGCGAGTTTGGTGATTTTGCTTGCAACTTGGCTTGGAATTCCTGTAAGCTCAACTCATATCTTAATCGGGGCGGTTTTAGGCATAGGCGTTTATAACTGTAATGCAAATTGGCAAACTATGAAGCCTATAGGCTTGGCTTGGATTATTACCTTACCAGCAGCTGGAATAATGTCAGCCGTTGTTTTTGTGATCTTTAAATTCGCTTTGGGAATTTAAATTGTTTGACAAAATAAACTTTTAAAACTCACTCAAGGGAAAGCTGAACTTTCCCTTGAATCAAGTGTTCTTTAAACTCATTTTTTAAAATTTACATAGATCTTTTAAATTTTTGGTTGATTTGGTTTTTGTTTTTTTAAAATTTTAAGTAGGTCCCAAATTTATTTTCATTTTTTATTAAATTTCAGCTTTTAGTTTTGAAAAAAATAAACTTGATTTTTTGTTTTCTTAATTTTTAATTTAAAAATCGCCAAAATTTACAAGATAAAAGTAGTTAAAGAAAGTAAAATCGTGGTGGATTCAGCAGGACTTGAACCTGCGACCAACCGGTTATGAGCCGGTTGCTC
>CAZWYE010000150.1:0-2014 GCA_964637895.1 uncultured Campylobacter sp.
CTCTTAATTTCTCGTTCATTTCATCAATGTGAGCTTTTTCTATGATAAAAGGCGGTAAAAAGCGCAAGTCATTTTCCCCACAACTTATGAGTAAAAGCTCGTTTTCTTGGCATTTTTTAAGCACTAAGCTGACTAAAACGCTTTTTTTAAGGCTAAGTCCTTGCATAAAACCTAAGCCCGTTCTGCGTTTTACGAAGCTAAAATCCTTACTTATATCATCAAGCGTTTTTTCTAAATAAGGCGTGAGTTTTTGCACTTTTTCTAGTATTTTTTCGCTTTTAAAAATTTCAAAAACCGCGTTTATCCCGGCACAAACTAAAGGATTTCCCCCGTAGGTGCTACCGTGCTCACCATAACTTAAAGATTCCTTTGCAAGTTTTTCACTCACCACAAAAGCCCCTACGCTAAGCCCACAACCAAGAGCTTTAGCACAGGCTAAAATATCGGGCAAAACCCCGCTGTGTTCGTAGGCAAAAAAGCTCCCGCTTCGTCCCATTCCGCATTGAATTTCATCAGCGATTAAAAGCAAGTCTTTTGCGTCGCAAAGCTCTCTTAAAGCTTGGTAGAATTTCTTATTAGCAACCTTGATTCCGCCCTCGCCTTGAACGCTTTCTAAGATAATCGAGCAGGTTTTTTTATCTATAAGTTTTTCCACGCTTTTTATGTCGTTAAATTTCGCAAATTTCACGCTTTCTATCAAGGGACGGAAAGGTTTTTGGTATTTTTCGTTTGCCGTTAAGGATAAAGCACCTAAAGTGCGTCCGTGAAAAGAGTGCTTAAAGGCTATGAAATTCCCGCCCTTTTTGCCCTTTAAAAAGGCGTATTTGCGTGCCGCTTTTAAAGCTCCCTCGATAGCTTCCGTGCCTGAATTTGTAAAAAATACAGCTTCTAAGCCACTTGCTTTTGCAAGATTTTGCGCGGCTGGGGCTAAATTTTGATGAAAATATAAATTGCTAGTGTGAGTTAGCTTGTCGATTTGCGCCTTAAGAGCCGCGTTAAATTTAGGGTGATTGTAGCCCAAAGCACACACGCCTATGCCGCTTGAAAAGTCTAAATATTTTTTGCCTTTATCGTCAAAAAGGTAGGTCCCCTCGCCTCTTTCTAGGACTATGTCAAATCTTTTGTAGGTTTGAAGTATGTGACTTTGGTCTTTATAATTCATTCTTTCTCCTCTTTTGTGATAAGCGTTCCTATGCCCTCGTCAGTGAAAAACTCAAGCAAAAGTGAGTGCTTGACGCGCCCGTCTAGTATATGCACTCTTTTCACGCCGTTTTCAAGGGCATCTATGCAAGAATTTAGCTTCACAAGCATTCCGCCTTCGATGCTTTTTAGTAAATTTTTTGCGTTTTTTATGCTAAGTTTTGAGATTAAAGTGCTTTTGTCGTTATAGTCTTTATAAAGTCCTTCAATATCGCTTAAAAATACCAATTTTTCGGTCTTTAAAGCCTTAGCAAGTGCGCAAGCAACATCGTCGGCGTTGATATTGTAAGTGTTTGAAATTTCGTCCATTCCAATGGGAGCGATGACGGGTAAAAAGTCCTTTTCTAAGAGTTCTTCTAAAATTCCTACATTTACCTGTTCTATCCTGCCGACAAAGCCTAAATTTTCGTCCTTTTTAGCACATTTTAAAAGCAAGCCGTCCTTGCCACAAATGCCTATAGCCTTTACACCTAAGCTTTGCAGGTTTTGCACTAAGCCCTTGTTAATGCGGTTTAGCACCATTTCAGCGACCTCTGTCGTGGCTTTATCGCTAATTCTTAGGCCGTTTTTGAAGCTATTTTTTAAAGAGAGTTTCTCGCAAAGCCTTGAAATATCCTTGCCTCCGCCGTGGATAATCACAGGTTTTAAGCCGACAAGCTTTAAAAGGGCAATATCTTGCATAACGCAGTGCTTAAGCTCCTCGTTTTCCATAGCCGAGCCGCCATATTTTATAAGTATGATTTTAGAACTGAACTTGCGGATATAAGGCAGGGCTTCGATAAGCACAGCGGCTTTTTCTAAGTATTGTTTCATA
>CAZWYE010000151.1:0-2001 GCA_964637895.1 uncultured Campylobacter sp.
TTAAGCCCAAGTGGTGGAACTGGTAGACGCGCTAGACTCAAAATCTAGTAAGGGCAACCTTGTGTCGGTTCGAGTCCGACCTTGGGCACCACGCATTTTTTTTAAATCCCTACTTTGTAGCTCTTTTTGCCTTTACTAAATTTTAGTTTTAAAAAGTGAAAACTAGCAATACACATATTTTAATTTTAACTTAAATCAGCCCTTTATCTTAAAAAATTGGAGGCTTATTATTTCTTGGGGCGGAAAATTTTGATATTTTCTTCTTTTGCTTCTATGTAAGCACCACCTATTAGGTCTATGCAGTAGGGAATGGCAGGGAAAACAGGCTCTAAACACTGCTCTATGGCTTTGGGGTTTCCGGGAAGATTGAGTATGAAAGTTTTGCCACGAATTCCTGCTAGTTGTCTTGAAAGTATGGCTGTTGGGACATATTTTAAACTCTTTGCTCTCATAAGTTCACCAAAACCTGGCATCAATTTATCGCACACCGCCTCTGTGGCTTCGGGCGTTACATCTCTTAAAGCAGGTCCTGTGCCTCCGCTTGTAACAATAAAATCGCATTCTTTCTCATCGCTTAAAAAAATAAGCTTTTGAGTGATTAAATCGTAATCATCAGCAATAAGCTCCTTATGATAAACAAGTTCGTTTTTTATATATTTTTCAAGCACTCTTTCTATCTCTGCGGTCGCTTTATCCTCGTAAATTCCGCTACTTGCTCTATCACTTAAAGTGAGAATTCCTATTTTAATCTTTTGCATCAAAGCCAACCTTTTTTCTTAAAAAATATCACCGGCAAAATGGTAGAAATCACCATAATCACAAGCACCACAGGATAAGCATAAGCAAGTTCAAGCTCAGGCATAAATTTAAAATTCATTCCATAAATCGTGCCTATTAAAGTAGGCGGCATCATAGCAACGGTTGCAACAGTAAAAAGCTTTATAACCTTGTTTTGCTCGATATTAACCTGCGAAGCAAGTATGGTTTGGATATTGTCTAAAATGCTAAGTTGAGAAATGCTAAATTCCACTAAGGAATTTAAATCTTTTAGTACTATGGTTAAATTCTGCTTAATATCTTTATCGATTTTATCGCTTTTTAAAAGAGAAGTCATAGCCCTTCTTTTATCAAATAAAGAATCCCTCACGCGCATATTAAATTCCTGCAAAGATGAAATATCTTTAAGCATTTCATCATAGCCATATTCACCCTTTTTTGCTAAAACACTACTTCTTAAAAGCCTTGCGTCCTTATCAATCCACTCTAAAAGGTCCGCGTCCTTTTCCACGCGCACTTCAAAAATCTTATCGATAATATCATAGCCGTCCTCGAAATTCTTAGGACTTGCTAGAATTCTTGCTTGAATCTCCTCAAAGGTATTAAACTCACTGTATCTTATAGTAAATAAGATTTTATTAGTGGTTTGAAAAGTTATAATTTCATTGCGAAGTTTTATACTTTTTTTATCCTCATAAAACTCAAGTTCTTTTACCAAAAAATACGCATTTATGGTTATAGTTGTATTATCTTCCCAATACTTAGCACTAAGTTCTATTTCTTCTCTTTCTTCTTTACTTGGAAAATTAAGCTTAAACTGAGATGAAAAAAACTCAATCTCTTGCTCACTTGGATAAAGCAAGTCTATCCACAAAATATTTTGGGGCAAAAGCTTTTGATCAAGCTTAAATTCTATTCTTTGTACTAAGGCATCAGGAGTTTTAGTATAAATATAAAGCATAACTTTTCCTTTGCTTGGCATTATAACCTATTTTTGACTAAAAATCCCATAAAAAATACGGCAAAAGCTTAAAATACCGACAAAAATACTTTAAAAAACTATAGTTTTATTATCCCAAATGAAAACCCTATCCTCAAAAACAAGCTCCAAAGCCTTAGAAAGCACATCTTTTTCTATGGTTTGTCCGGCTTTTTTCATATCCTGCCAAGTGTATTCGTGGTTGATATTTAGCACATTTTGAGTAATAATAGGTCCGCTATCTA
>CAZWYE010000152.1:0-1997 GCA_964637895.1 uncultured Campylobacter sp.
GATTTGACAAATAAAGAAGTTCCATAAAGTCTTTTGTCCCATTTGTTTGGATTATTGTCTAAAATCCCTTTGATTTTATCAAGCTTTAAACCATTGTAAATCAAGCTTTGCGAGAAAAGATGAGCTCCAAAAAGATAAAAAGAAGAACTTGTGCTTTTTATCTTTTCATTGAGTTTTTGAACCTCTTTTTGATAATATTCTTTAAGCTGTAAAAAAAGCTTTTTGTTTTTTTCGTATTCGTTTTTAAGCTCTATTGCAGGGACATTTTCATCTTTCATTGTTTTATAAAACACGCTGTGGTCTTTAAAATACCTTTTTTCCAGCACTTTAAACCCCGTTTTAGAAAGTATAAAATCAAGCACAGTTTCATTAAGTAAAATAGTGTGTTCAAAACAGAGGCAGTTTGCGGTCTTTAGCTCAAGCCACTTTTGTAAATTTGGGAGTGAGAAAATCATAATCCCCCCCCCCCGTCAATGTTTCGAAGCAGTCCTTAAGGAAAGCTAGGGGCTCATAAATATGTTCAAAGGTGTGAGAATGCACTATACAGTCGCAGTTTTGCTCCAAAGTCTGTTTTGAAAAAAACGCATCGATATAAGAGACATTGTCGTATTTTTTAGCCGAATGAGGCTCTACAATGGTGTATTTTAAGCTAGGATTAAGCTCAAGGCAGTTTTGAGAAAGTTTGCCGTGGCCTCCGCCTATTTCAAGGATATTTTGAGGCTTTGTTTGCATAATAAAGTTTGCAAACTCTCTGTGATGCTCCTCCCACAAGGATCCAACAGAACCTGCATCGTGTCCGTTTTTGTAAAGCAACTCAAGGGGTATGAGTTTTTTAAGTTGCAAAACGCCTTCTTTTGAAATGGCGATTTCTTGCTCACAAATGAGATCATTTTCTGCTTCTTCTTCCGTGCAGCCGCAAAATAAAGGAAAATCCTCCTTGCTTAAGGGCTCTAGTTCGCTTCCGGTAATAACACAGTTTTTTCTCTGAATGTATTCAAATCCTTGCATTTTTAAGCTCCAAGTAGGTTTTCAAATCCTCCGGCGTCCCAAGTCCGTGCATTTGCTCTTCCTTGATATTATAGATTCCAAACTTAAATCCTTGTTTAATGGCGTAATTATATGCAGGGGCTGTGTAAAATTCGTTATTAACCCTATCATTTTCTAAGATCATTTGCAAGGCACTATCGACGAAGATTTTTCCCTGAGTGAAGAGGTAGATTCCAACGGTCGCGAATTTTGAAATGGCTTGTTTTTCTCTAACCTCCACAACAAGCTCGTTTTGAAGCCTTACAAAAGACCATTTACTATCTTGCTTACTATCCTCAAAGCAAAGCAAGGAGCCATCAAGCCTTCTTTTTTCGCAGTCTTTGATGAAATCTTGCAGGTTTAAATCAACAATCTGATCAGAATTAGCGATGAGTAGGGGCACGTCGTTGTTGATGAACTCTCTTGCAAAAAGCACAGTACAAGCCGTGCCTTCTGTGAGTTTATCAATGCCTATAAACAGGGCGTTAAAATCTTTTTTAATGCTTTCGCAAAGCTCTTTTTTAGCTTGTAAATGCTCTTTTCTTAGGATAATGATAAAGTTCGCACCTTCGCAAGCTAAATTCTCTAAAACCCTCACTATCATAGCCTTTCCTAAAACATCGATAAAGGGCTTAGCCTCACTAAAGCCCTCCCTAGCAAAGCGGCTTCCCGCCCCTGCGGCTGGGATTACGATGTTAATCATTCTTTTCTCCTAAAAATTTATCATTTTTGACGCAAGGAAGTTTCACAACAACGCTTATACTATCCTTTAGAGCTTTAAAATCCGTCGCTTCGCCGGGTTCTATGAGTATAATATCGCCTTTTTGATAAATTTTATCGTTCATTAAAACCTTGCCCTCTATTATGGCGGTGATTTCTGTGGCGATTTTATGGTGGTGTTTTTCTTCAAAATCGCCTTTTTTGTACCTTTTCACACCCACCTCAACCCCCTGTGTTTTAAGGACGCTAGG
>CAZWYE010000153.1:0-1896 GCA_964637895.1 uncultured Campylobacter sp.
CCATAGCTAGGACCTTCATCGCTTGGGCATTAGCACAAGATAGAAAGCGTAAATTTAAAAGAAAATGAAAGTGTTTTAAAAGAACCGGAATTAAACGAGCCGGACGCAAATTTAAACGATAAAAAACAAATTTTAAGCACCCCCGAAAGAAATTAGAGAAGAAGTAGATGATGTGCCGGGAATGCCGAATTTTAATTTTATTTTAAAGCATAGAGATACTTTTACTAAACAAGAATTAAACAATTTTAAAAAGAAATTTAATGAAGCTAAGACTCTTAATGAACAGCGAGGGGTACTTTTTAAGATTATTTTAGCAGATATAAAAAAATGAATGGACAGCTAGAGGAATTTAAGTATTTATTTGAAAATGAAAAAGCCTTTAAAAGATACATTTTAGATGCGGAAAAAGTGCTAATAAGAAATACAGGATATCATCCTTTAGCTATGTATGGTGTTGAGGAAACTAAACAAAGGGCAAAAGATTTATTTGATTTTTATGAGGGCAAAAACATACAAAAAAACTTTTAAACTTGATGACTATGATGACAGAAAAGCTTTTGAGGAATACTTTATGTCTTTAAAGCCTACAAAAGACGAAAGAATTCTTTTTTCACAAGTATTGGAAACTGCAAGCGATTTAGAAGTAAAAGTAAAAAAGGCTTAGATTAAGAAATATTTTGCTTATACAGAAAGCCGATATGGAGGAATTTACAAAGGCGGCGAGAACACTGCATATATTAGGAGGCTTAAATGGCGAGGATATCAAAACAAAAAGGCATTTTACATTGCACGAGCTAATACACAGCGTAAGCTCAAGAGCTATGAAGATTTATAATACAGAATTAAGAGATGAAATTTTAAATTTCGGACAAATAAAAGCCATTAAGCGAATAAAAGATATTTACAAAGATTTAAATGAAAATTATAAGGCTTATAATTTATTTGATGAGGAAACAGGCAAAAAATATTATGGCTTAGAAAATGAGGACGAAATACTTGCAGAATTAGCCAACCCTATTTTTAGAGAAAAACTAAAAAAGATTAATGTATTTGAAAAAATAATTGATTGTATTAGTAAGATTATTTAAAAAATCTTTAAAAGGATACGAGAGAGACTGAAAATTTAAACTATGCAAAAAACGCTTATGAATACTTATACGATTCTTTACGTAAATTAATGTATCATAGCAATTATGAATTTGTAGAAAAATGGCAGATGATATCCACCTTTGTGGATACAAAAAAAGCTATTTTTAAAGAAAATTATAAAAATAAAGAAGTATTTTTTAAAGGGTAAAAGACGGTAGCAAGTTTTTTAAAGATAAAAATGGCAAAGTTCATAAACTAAGCAAAGAAGCCCAAGATGAGCGGCTTAAGACGTTTAATTTAAAGAGTTTAGATGAGGATTTTAAACCAAATTTCAACCCCGAAGTTAAAGAGACTTTAAGCGAAGTTTTAAAAAATAAACCTTTAAAACTTAATCAAAATGATTTATTAAAAATCGTTGCAAATGGTAGAGTAAAATACATAAATGAGATTAAAGAAACTTTTTTAAAACCGAATGTTATTTTTAAGGACGAGAAAGGAGATTTAATTTTTGCAAAAGAGATAAACGAAAAATTATTTTTTGTAAATGTAAGTAGGGAATACAAAGAAGCTTTTAAGGGCTTATCCTTAGCACCAAAATCAAAAAACAATCTTACAAATAAGCTTAAAAATGCTAAAAAAATTTATTATAATTTAAGTTAAGTTTTCAAACTTCGAGATTCCACAGCCCTCAAGCTTTTACAGGCTTCCTATCTTCCACCAACAAAACCTAGCTTTAAAGCTTATTTTAAAACTTTTAGCTTTAAACAAGCTTAACACAAACTAAAAAAACAAAATGGGATTATTTAG
>CAZWYE010000154.1:0-1885 GCA_964637895.1 uncultured Campylobacter sp.
TTTGTGATAACTTCAAGCTTGTTAAACTGCGTTACCATACCACCAGTTGCTTGATAATATCCGTTTTGCATTTTTCACCTTAAAATTTAAACTTTGCAAAATTTAAAGCAAAGAGTGTTCCACTTTGTAAAATTTATTTTTTTTAAAGACGATTATACAAAAATTAAGCAAATTTTGGCTAGAATTTACAGCTTATTTAAAGGGGGAATTTATGAGCGTAAAAAGCGAATTTACCGAGCTAGAGGCGTTATTTAAAGAAAATCAAAAAGATTATTTAACCTACGAAAAACTTGTTAAATACTTCAGCAAACAACCGAATTTAACCAGCGTTAAAAAGATAGAAAATTTAGCTAAAAAATACAAGGTCCAGCTCTTTTCTGCCGCAGAAATCGCACAAAAACAAAATATCGAGGACGCAAAAAGATTGCAAGAAGAAAAGCAGAAAATTCAAGATATGAGCCTTGAAAACGAGTTTGATCTTGCAAACGAAAATGATTTGCTTGAGTGGAGTCGCTCGGATTCTCCTGTTCGTATGTATTTAAGAGAAATGGGGCAAATTTCTTTGCTTAATAAAGACGAGGAAGTTGAAATTTCTAAAAAAA
This sequence comes from uncultured Campylobacter sp., assembly GCA_964637895.1. Classification (GTDB taxonomy): domain Bacteria; phylum Campylobacterota; class Campylobacteria; order Campylobacterales; family Campylobacteraceae; genus Campylobacter_D. Next base: position 603 of record CAZWYE010000154.1, read on the forward strand.
TCGAGCTTGGCGAGGATATTATCATCGATGCGTTTTGCTCGGTGCCTTATTTGATTGATTTTATTTTAGATTATAAAGAACCTTTGCTTAATAGAGAAAGGCGCGTTAAAGAGCTTTTTAAGAGCTTTGATGATGAGGAAAAGGCTGATGAGAAGCTTGAGGAGCTTGATTTAGACGACGAGGAGGAGAATGAGGACGATTTGGATATGGAGGAAGAGGAACAAAGTGCTAAAAAAATGAGCAAAAAAGAAGATGAGAGGTCTTTAAAGGTCATTGAGAAATTTAAAGCCTTAGAAAAAGCGAAAAAAGATTGGCTTAAAGTTACTAAAGACAAAGAAAGTGGAAATGCCCTTTTAGACAAGCTTAGTATAGCTTTTAAGAAAAATATTTTAAAAGAAAAATTAATGGATCTTGGACCTACTTCAAAACTCATTTCAGAGATTGTAAAATCCATAGAAACCGCCCTTAAAAGCGATGAGGAATTTGATAAAGAGCTTAAACGCCTTGAATACCGTTTGCCTATGTTTTCTGATGAGCTTAAAGAAAGACACGCAAATATACTTAAAGAAATCACAAAGCTTAGCAAGGAAGAAATCGCCGAAATGGCGTTAGAAACGACTATGGTAAGCACTTATATGGAGATAAAAAAGCTTTTTCAAACAAAAGAAGCTAGCGAAAAAAGCTTTGATTTAGAAAAAAACCGCCTTAAAGAAATTTTAGAACAAATCAAAAGGGGTAAAAAAATATCCGATGAAGCCAAGGCCAGAATGGCAAAATCGAATTTGCGCCTTGTTGTGAGTATAGCTAAACGATACACGAATCGTGGTTTGCCTTTTTTGGACCTCATACAAGAAGGAAACATAGGACTTATGAAGGCTGTGGATAAATTTGAATACAAAAGAGGCTATAAATTCTCAACCTACGCGACTTGGTGGATTCGTCAGGCTATTTCAAGGGCTATAGCGGATCAAGCAAGGACCATTCGCATACCGATTCATATGATAGAAACCATTAATCAAATCAACAAAATCATAAGAGAATATTTGCAAAAAAACGGAAAAGAACCAGATGTGAATATCATCGCTAAAGAGGTGAATTTAAGCGTGGATAAGGTTAAACAAGTGATTAAAATCACAAAAGAGCCTGTTTCGCTTGAAGCTCCTATAGGAAGCGAGGATGATGGGAAATTCGGCGATTTTGTGGAGGATAAAAATTCACTCTCGCCTATGGAACATATACTTAAAGACGACTTAAAAGAGCAAATCGACGAGGTTTTAGACCAG
>CAZWYE010000155.1:0-1845 GCA_964637895.1 uncultured Campylobacter sp.
GAAAGAACTTGGAAGAGAAAAAACAATTGAATGTTTAATTTTTAAAGAGTTTAGCTCATTTAGGCTTTATATTTATTTTGTGTAATTTGAGTAATAAAGTAAAATAAATAATTTCTTTGATGCTTAAAATCAATTTTTAAACTCAGTTTTATATATTTAAAATATAATGTCATTTCACAAAAAATTCAAGGAGAAAAACAATGGGTAAATATATAGATCTAAGTTCGGAAAATTTTTCTATAGCAAAAGAAGGTGTTGCTTTGGTTGATTTTTGGGCACCTTGGTGCGGACCTTGTAGAATGCTATCACCAGTAATTGATGAACTTGCTAATGAATTTGATGGCAAGGCAAAGATTTGCAAGGTTAATACGGACGAACAAGGAGATTTAGCGGCTCAGTATGGTGTTAGATCTATTCCTACTTTAATCTTTTTAAAAGATGGAGAGCTTGTAGATCAGCTAGTGGGTGCTCAATCAAAACAAGCCCTTAGTGATAAGCTTAATTCTTTACTTTAATTTATAAGTTTCAAAGCTGATTTTCCGGCTTTGAAAATTCTTATTTTTCTAAACTACTTAGTAAATTTTATTTAAATATTTTTAAAGGAATAATAATTTTTATTAACTACATCTTAAGCAATTTTTTTATATTATAAGCTTTAAATTTTTAAACTCAAAACAAGGAAAAACTATGTTAGATTTAGCAATAGTAGGTGGAGGTCCGGCAGGTCTTAGTGCAGGACTTTACGCAACGCGTGGAGGTCTTAAAAATGTAGTTATGTTCGAAAAAGGAATGCCCGGCGGACAAATCACTTCAAGCTCTGAAATCGAAAATTATCCCGGCGTTGCAACGGTAACGGATGGAATTTCCTTTATGGCTCCTTGGAACGAACAATGTATGCGTTTTGGCTTGAAACACGAAATGGTGGGAGTCGAGCAGGTTAAAAGAAACGCGGACGGAACTTTTAGCATTAAAATCGAAGGTGGTAAAATAGAACTTGCAAAAGCCCTCATCGTTTGCACAGGTTCAACTCCGTGCCGTGCGGGATTTAAGGGAGAGGACGAGTTTTTCGGCAAGGGTGTAAGTACTTGCGCGACTTGTGATGGATTTTTTTACAAAAACAAAGAAGTAGCCGTTTTAGGCGGTGGCGATACGGCTTTAGAAGAGGCTTTATACCTTGCAAATATCTGTTCTAAGGTTTATCTTATCCACAGACGCGACGAATTTAGGGCATCGCCTTTAACCGTTAAAAGAGTGAGGGAAAACGCAAAAATCGAACTTATCACCAGTGCGAGTATTGATGAAGTTTATGGTGATAAAATGGGCGTTAATGGCGTCAAAGTGAAGCTTAAAGACGACAGAATTAGGGATTTGGCGGTGCCTGGAATTTTCACTTTCGTGGGACTTAATGTGCGTAATGAAATTTTAAAGCAAGATGATGGAAGCTTTCTTTGTGCGATGGAAGAGGGCGGTCAGGTGAGCGTGGATCTTAAAATGCAAACAAATATTCCGGGTCTTTTTGCGGCTGGAGATTTGCGAAAAGACGCTCCGAAACAAGTCGTTTGTGCTGCAGGAGACGGTGCTGTTGCCGCACTTAGTGCTATGGCTTATATAGAGAGTTTGCATTAAGGCTTCATTAGAAATTGCACAAAATTTAAAGGCGATTCGAATTTGGCTTTTGAAATTAAAAAACGCGAAGTTCAAATTGAAATTTAAAAGCTTACAAATCGTGTCGCCTTTGTTTTTAAATTCAAATTTTGTAATATTATTTGAAAACTTGAGTTTAAATCATTTTATATTTTTATAAACTTTTTTCTTATCTTTTTTGCTTTTCTTTAAATTCAGTCT
>CAZWYE010000156.1:0-1791 GCA_964637895.1 uncultured Campylobacter sp.
GCAAATGCAGGAAAGAATCTTTATGAATGCCCTGCAAGCGGGGAGAGTCCTTATAAATTTAGCGAATCTTTAAGGCTTACAAAAAACTTAAATCTTAGCGATGATAAAACAAACAATTTAAAGCTTAGCTCACAAGCAGATTCTAAGCTTACTTCGAGTAAAGATTCTTTTTTGTCTAAAAATTCGCAAAATTATTTGCAAACTAAGCAGAATTTGCAATTAAAAAATTCAAATTCCGCTACAAATTCCTCCTCAAATCAAACTTTAAATTCTATGCAAAATTCCATTTTTTTGCAAAATCAAGCTCAAAATTTAAATCCGCCTTTACCAAATGATTTTAACTTAAGCGAGGAATGGATAAGAAGACTTTATGAGATTAGCAGAACTAGCGATGGCAGGATAGAGCGAAGTGGAATTTGTGGAATATGTCTTTTGCACTCTTATCAAGCTTTAGCTGAAATTTTAGAAAATCCTCACACTCCACGAACTAGCGGAGGCTATTTCTTTGACACGGGCAGAGGACGCAATCCTTTCGACTCTTTTAGAAGGAACAACCGCCTTTTATACGATACTTTTGCGGATATTCTTACGTATTATAATTATTTTGCACCTCAAGATAGCGTAACATATTTCAGACGCGAGGCAAACAGGTCGCTAGTGAGTAATATTTCTATGCTTCCGCAGTATAATTGGAGTATAGTAGGTGAGGGTGGAAGCGTAAGAGAGCTAACCGATCTTATGCAAAGTTTGCTTGAGCGTCCTGTTGGGAGCGTGTTTTTAGTAGGTGTTTGGCGTTTTATGCCCGGAAGCAATGCAACCGCAGGACACGCTATGCCTGTTATTCGCACAAGAAGCGGGGTCGTGTTTATCCCTACAAATATGCCCTATGTAAGCTTAGAATCCTTTCGTGCTATGATTGCACCCGTGCGGGATACAGCCGGAATTCTAAGAAATCTTACTCGTTTTGGTCCTACTTACTTAAATCTTGCTTATATGAGAGTATTTGAAATCACTAGTGCCTACCATAACGCCTTTGAGGATATGATTTCTTTTAATGATTGTAGTGGAGATGGAGAGGATAGACGCGGAAACGCACTTTTACCACTGCCCGAGCTTTTAAATCAATGCATAAGCGGAAGATGCGAGTGGTGAACCGTAATTAAACTGGCTTTAATTTTCTTAGTTCAATGCTTTTGAAATTAGGCTTTTTTTGAAATTTTAAATTTTAAAAAAACTTGAATTTAAAATTCTAGCAAAATTTCATCTGCAAAGCCTAAACTACTTTAAAATTCAAAATTTCTCCAGCCATAAAAGGCACAACTTCGCCGTAAGCGTTTGGAACTTGCCACTCCTCTTTTTCAAGCCTTATGATTTTGTCTTTTTCGAAATGAAAGCCGTAAATTTCACAAGCATTGCTTGAAACAAATTTTTGCAGATTTTCTAAATTCGAGTTTTTTTCAAAAAGCGTGGCTAAAACACTCAAAGTCACAGGAGCACTGAAAATTCCAGCCGCACAGCCACAGCATTCTTTTTGCACTCTTGGATGAGGCGCACTGTCGCTTCCAAACATAAGTTTATAAAAACCGCTAAAAGCAAACTCACAAAGGGCTTCTTTGTCCTCGTAAGTCTTTGCTATAGGCTTACAAAAAAGATGAGGTCTAAGCTTATCGCCCAAAACATCGTCTAAAGTAAGCAGCAAATGATGTAAAGTAAGCGTCGCATAAAGGTTTTCATAATCTTTTAAAAGCTCACAAAGCCTTTTTGTGGTGATGTGTTCCATAACGATTTTAA
>CAZWYE010000157.1:0-1741 GCA_964637895.1 uncultured Campylobacter sp.
ATAGCCAAAGTTATAGACTCTTCTAAGACTTGCGATCTTTTGCTTAGCATTTTAAACTCCTTGAAAATTTCCTCGTTATTGTAGCTAAAAAATTTAAATTTACGGCTTTTATTTTTATTTATTTAAGAAAAAGCACGATTTTAAAAAGAAGTTACTCGAAAAAGCTTGAAATTTAAGCGTTATTTAAAGTTTAATTTCAGCCTTTAAATTTCTTTTTAAGCTTTAAAAACTCCTCTTCAAGCCTTTCAAGCTTGTTTTCGCAAAGTTCATCTATGGCACGGCTTTTGATTTTGTTTTTATTGTGTTCAACTATGAAAGCAGGAATTCCAACAGCAGTAAGTCCGGCTCCTACATCTTTAACCACAACGGCATTTGAGCCTATTTTTGCATTTTCTCCTATGGTGATATTTCCAAGAATTTTAGCTCCAGCACCTATTATAACGCCTTTTTTAATGGTTGGGTGTCTTTTCACGCCTCTTTCTAAGCTCGTTCCGCCCAAAGTTACGCCTTGATAAATAAGCACATCGTCCTCAACAATAGCAGTTTGCCCTATAACTATGCCGTTTGCGTGGTCTAAAAATACGCGTCTTCCTATCTTAGCTTCAGGGTGGATATCAACGCTTGTAAAAAACTGCGAAATTCCGCAAATAACTCTCGCAAAAGCTCTAAATTTCCTCTCATAAAACCAATGTGCAAAGCGGTAATTCACCACAGCCCAAACGCCCGGATAATTAAAAAAAAGCTCTACGCAAGAATTAAAAGCAGGATCTTGAGCCTTAGGCTGCGAAAAATCCTCCTTAATAATGCTCCAAAATCCCAAATCACACTCCTATGCTTTTAAGATAACCATTATCGTTTAAGAACAAGTAAAGTTCGCCTAAAATATGCTTTTTTTGCTTTTCATTGACGAGTTTTGAACCTTTAATGCGTTCGTTTAAAATGTCCATAACTTCGTGTATATCATAGTCTAAATCCTCTAAGGTATCAAGTATAGACTGTGCTTCTATGATATTTTCTATTTTATAACCTTTCTCATTTATATTAACGCAAGCTTCTGTGGGGTGTATGAAAAGATTATGTTTCATTCCAAGCACTTCTTGATACGCACCTACCAAGAAAAAGCCCAAAAAATAAGTCTCTTTCTCCACATCAATGTCGTGTAAAAATAAAGGATTGTTCTTTGAATACGAAATTTCACCATCGCTATCACAAGTAATATCCCAAATACTAGCACTCCTAGTAGGTTTTTCGTCCAAATGATTAAGTGGCATAATGGGAAAGCCTTGCTTTAAGCCCCAAAAATCCGGTATGCTTTGAAAAAGCGAAAAATTTACCAAATACCTCTCCTGCACTTCATCTTGAATGGCAAGTAAATCCATTTGTTGCTCACCTAAGATAAGTATGGCTTTTTTCGCGATGAGATGTGTTAGAATTTCGGCATTTGAGCGGTCTTTTAAATCCACATAGCCTAAATCAAAAAGCGTTAAAATGCTTTCTAAATGATCTATGCTATCGTGCAAGTATTCAAGGGCGTTTGAGGGCTTTAAGCTTTTATAAAGATCGTAAAGCTCATCGATAAGCTTTGGATTTTCTTTTTTAAGAAGAAGCTTACTTTCTGTGTATTCTTGCGAGAAAAGTTCTAAAACTGGTGCTATTAAAACGGCGTGATTTGCAGCGATAAAGCGTCCGCTTTCTATGAAAATATCAGGCTCTAAATCGCTTTTTTGCTCAGCTACATTTT
>CAZWYE010000158.1:0-1696 GCA_964637895.1 uncultured Campylobacter sp.
CTATCGATTCGAAAGCTTTCATTGTCCTTTCTCACCTCGCTAAGCTTGAGGGTGCAGACTTCTAAATGTGAAAATCTCTCTTGTAAATCATTATTAAGGCTCATTACTCCTCCTTTATCCAATGCAAGCTGTCTTTTGCTTATCTTTAAGCAATTCTTTTTATCTTAATTTTCTGCGTAATATATCAAATTTTTAATATGTTAAAAAAATCGCAAAATTTTAACATATATTAAAAATATGTTAAAAAAATCGAAAAATTTTAACATATTACATTAATGGCTTACTTAGAATTTCAAATAGTTTTATATTGACAAAAAATTTATTTCTGCCGATTTTTACGCATTCTACAATACCTAAATGTTCGCAAATTTTAAGGTATTTAGACGCACTTTGTCGGCTTATATTTAGGGTTTTCTCTAGAAATTCTATTTTTGTATAAGGATAAAAAAACAAGGATTCAACAAAATCCTTGCTATAAATTTTATTGGGATTATTTTGCAAGACCTCAGCAACGCTTTTTATCGCATCATCAATGTCTTTTATCCTTTGAATAGTAGCCCTTGAAGTCTCGTCTATGCCTTTTAAAATATAGGCTATCCATTCGTTCCAAGCGTTATTTTTACTCACATTAGATAGTAGTTTGTAATAATCTTTCTTGTATTTGATAATATACGCACTCAGGTATAAAATAGGCAAATCTAAAAGTCCCTTATGTGCGAGATAGAGGATATTTAAAATTCTACCACTTCTGCCATTAGCATCATAAAATGGGTGTATGCTCTCAAACTGATAATGAATAATGGCAAGTCTTATCAAAGGATCAAAATGATCCAAATTTTCATTAATATAACATTCTAAATTCTTCATAAGTCTTATAATATCGTCTTTGCGTTGTGGTGGAATATGTCTAATCTCTCCTGTGGCTAAATTTTTAATCATTGTGCCTCTTTGTGCGCGAAATCCTGCTTTATTTGTTTCTAGGATTTCTTGGATTTGTAAAATGTGGCGATTTAGTAAGAGTTTGTCGTTTTTGATTAGTTCAAAGCCATGCTTTAGGGCACATTCGTAATTTTGCACTTCTTTTGCGTTTTTGGTGATTTTACTTTCAATAACTTGTGCTAAAAACAGCTCATCGTGCGTAGTAATGATATTTTCAATCTCGCTAGAATCTTTTGCTTCTTGCAAAAGCAAAGAATTAATTAAAATATCTTGATTTGGGATTGTTTTTGCAAAACCCTTAAGCTCTCCTAAACTCCTTGAAGCCTTACTTAAGAGTTCGTAAATTTTTATATCTAAATGAATATTAAGTGGCAATTCTTGGGGGATAAATTCTTTTTCGGTCATATTTACTCTCTCCAGAAGCTTAAATTTTCACTTTTAGCAAATTCTATAAAAGCTTCGGCTATGCCATCTTTTTGTATATCCTTGTAAGCTTCGCATTTTTGCTCATATTCTTGTGTTCTTTTTTGAAAACTTAAATCATCTTCACTTTTCTGTCTTATCGGTGCGTCGCCCTCTAGGTGCGGGTTGAATAAATCGTGCTTTACCACTAAATGCCCGTGAGAATCCACAAGTGGCTTGTTGTTTTTGTCTTTGTAGTAAATTTTATCGCCTGAATTGTCTTTGCTAGGCTCATTCATAGTCGCAAAGAAAATATTATAATCTTCTTGTCTAGGGCAAAGCTCTTCGCCCTTTT
>CAZWYE010000159.1:0-1651 GCA_964637895.1 uncultured Campylobacter sp.
TATTTCTTTCTCGCTATTTTTGTAAAACTGCGAAAGTGCAAGGGCTGGAATTCCTTGCAAAACCGCTTCCATAGCACCCGCACAAGTGCCTGAATATGTTATATCCTCGCCTACATTTGCACCCTTGTTAATCCCGCTTATAACAAGATCTGGCAAACGCTTCTTATAAAGTGCGTGCAAAGCAAGGTAAATACAGTCCGCCGGAGTTCCATCATCAAGCTTGTAAAATCTCTTTGCCACACGCACCAAACGCAAAGGCTTAGTTAAGGTTATGGAGTGAGAACAAGCTGATTTTTCACTAGCCGGAGCGACTATGGTGATTTTGGCTTTAAATTCTTTTCTAAGCATTTTAACAAGCTTTCTAAGTCCTTCGCTCTCGTAACCATCATCATTTGTAACTAAAATTTCTTTCATAAAATTTCCTTTACATTAAAAGGGAAAGTTTAGCATAAGTTTTTTAAATTAGCTAGGTTTAAAAATTTTTAATATTATTAATTAAGCCTTATAATATACTTTATTTTTAAGAATTTATCAAATAAAATAAGCTAAAATTTCATACCAAGATACGCATAAAAGGAAAGTTAAAAATGCAAGAAAAACTTCAAGAAATACTAAAATATAGCGAGTATGCACTAAATTGCTTTAGCAAAGATTCTATAAAAAGGCTAGAAACTAAAATCATCACTAAAGAAAACAAAAATCATCAAAAAATTTATTACACAAACTGCCCGATTCGAAACAAAGAAATAAGGCTAAGCCCAGAGGAAATCGTGCGACTACTTTATATCGATAAACTTATAAGTGAATATGATTATAAAAAAGAAGATATAGAGGTTGAAGTAAGCTTACAAAAAGGTAGAAATAAATACAAGCCAAAAGCGAAAGAAAGTCAAGAGGACGGCAAGGAAAGAGTGGATATATTAATCTACTACAAAGAAGCACCTTATATAGTAGTTGAGCTAAAAAAACCAAAAGTTAAGGACGGAAAAAAGCAGTTAGAATCTTATCTTCGCTATCTTAACGCACCTTTGGGTGTTTTGTGTAATGGCGATACCATAGAGGAATTTTACAACAACAAAGAAGATTTAAAACACAAAACAAGCAAACTTGAAAAGCTTAGTGCGTTGCCTAAATCTTTTGAGAGCTTAGATGAATTTTTAGAGAAAAAATACACGCTTAAAGATTTGTATATCAACGATGAGCTTCAGTATAAAGGCAAGAATCTTAAAAAAATTATAAAAGAATTTGAAGATATAATCCTAGCAAATTCTGGCGTGGATAGCTTTGAAGAAATTTTTAAGCTGATTTTTACAAAGCTTTTTGACGAGGCTGAATCTGTTGAGGATAATGACGAAATTTATTTTAAATGCAAGGATAAAAGCTTTCGCAATTATGAGGAAATGATACATTATATTAAAACAATAGACGATACAAATTTTAGAATCTTGGAATTTAGAAATTCCGGCGATAATGAAAGTTTTAGAAAGCGTATCAACGCGCTTTTTAATAGGGCTAAGGAAAAATGGAAAGGAATTTTTGAGGAGAAATCAGGCTTTGAACTTACCACAGAGGAGTTAAGAATCAGCGTTTCTTATTTGCAAGACATTAAGCTTTTTAATTCTAATCTAGAGGTTATCGATGATGCCTTTGA
>CAZWYE010000160.1:0-1594 GCA_964637895.1 uncultured Campylobacter sp.
TTGAATTTTGAAAGCGGTATTTTAAATTTTTGCATTCTTTTTCTATGCTTTTTTCACTCAAAGTTAGCAAAGAAAAATCAAGCTTTTCTAAGAATTTAAGTATATTTTTAGCACTTCCATAAGCAAATAAAGCACAAAGTAAAATGATAAATTCATCTTTATGTTTTCTAGCAATTTGCAAAGGATCAGGTGCGCTAAATAAAGCCTTTTGCGTATTTTGATCACGCACTAAAATTTCAAGCCTCTTTTTAAGGGCTAAATCTTTGGAATTTATATTTTATCCTTTTGGTTTAAAGCTTGAAATTCTACGCATTTTAAGCAAAATCAAGCTTTAAATAAATTTAAGTTTTTAAGCCCAACAAGGTATCAAGCATTTGGTCTATAGTTGTTACAATCTTTGCAGCAGCACCGTAAGAGGCTTGATATTGTATAAGAGCGGCTAATTCCTCGTTTGTATTTACTCCGCTTTTGGATTGATACTCACTATAAACGGAATTATAAAGCGTTGTATTGCTCGTGTGAATTATCTCATTATTCTCTCCATCGCTTGCAATCTGTCCTGTAAATTTCCTATAATATTCCTCTAAAGTAAGATTATCCGTCGTTCCGTCCGCGTTGTAAAAATTCACTTTATCGTATTGAAGTTGTATTACTTCATTTGCCATATCATTGCCACTATCAACGCCATTTTTACTCGCTCTAAGTGTGCTAGGGTCGTTTTGCAAAGAATCTTTGACGGAGATATTTTCTGCGTTATTTCCGCTAAAAAATCCGCCAACGCTAAAAGCTCCGGCAAAATTCGTCCCGCTATCCTCAATAGCGACTTTAAAGCCCGTTTTTGCAGTGATTTGAAACAAGCCGCTTTCTGTGTTCGTATCGTAAGAAAAGCTCGCATTAAGGTGGTTATCGACATCGTTTAAAGGGTTGTTGTCTTTGTTATCGTCGGTGTTTGAGTTGATCATTGCAACTATATCGTCCATTGTGGTATTTACATCGACTGTGATGGTTTTTCTTACTTGCTCATCGCCTTTTTCATCGTAAATTACTATATCAAAAGTGCCAGGCTGTATGGTTCTATCGTAATTTACCAAAGGAATATTCCCTCTTAAAAAAGACTGATAATCCGAGCTTACTGAGCTTTTTGCCGAACTTGCGTAAATATTGTTCGTTTCGTTGATTAAGGTCTTTGAGAAAGTATCCAAAGCGTCCATATAACCTTGAATGATCCCATCTTTATACTTGCCCTCAGTTTTATTATAATTCCTGCCTCTAAGATCAAGCTGAGCACCTAATTGACCGCCCTTTATCTTGCCTGTTAGGTCGTGAATTTTCTCATCGCTTGTTTGATGATAAATACTATAAGACTTGTTTTTATCGTCATAATCAAGCTTTAAAGGGTGAAAATCCACGCCATCGACTAGGGTAAAGCCCTCTATGCTAAGATTGTATTGGTGTCCGGGGTCTGTGATTTTCGTATCGAGGCGGTTGTTTTGCACAATTTCGCTTTTACTTGCAACGCTATCTACGAGCTTTGAAAGAGTGAGTTCTAGCTCGTCCCTTCTGTCTCTTAGTTCATTTGCGTGATCTGTCGTTA